>JAKQLF010000157.1 GCA_029567325.1 Bacteroidota bacterium
ACAGACTAGTGCAGTTTTTTCCTTCCATCATTTTTTATTACAAATATATAAATTATTCATAATATATATTTAGATGTGTCCTAACCTCAGGCGGCGAGCAACGAGCTTCGAGAAAGCCCAAAAGAAATAATACAATAAATAGAAAATAGGTACAGACCAAAAGAATTTTGCTCTTCATAATTTAAAATGTTTTAATGGAAGATATAAAAAGGCCTTTCGCCCCTTATATTCTATTAATAAACAAAGTACGGGCGAAATGCTGTTCGTACTTTCAAATCCCCTATTTTATAAACTTGATATAGACGAAAGGCCTTTCGTCTCTTCATTTTTTATTTTATCTTTGAAAACTTGTAAAATTCACCACATGGCCATTAAAACACTCGTTTTCATCTTTCTCATGAGCATTACCACCCTTTTTGCCCAAAAGCAAAAAGTCATCTTTGATTGTGATTTAGGCGACGATATAGATGATGCGTATGCACTTGCCCTATTGTTGACCCAACAAGATAAACTGGACATACTTGGTATCGTAACTTGTTATGGTCGAACTGAAGATCGAGCCACACTTGCACTTAAAATTTTGTATGAAACTGGTCAGTCCCAAATCCCTGTATATGCTGGAAGGAATACTGCTGCCTCTTCTGAGCGAGCAAATTGGTATGCCGATCAATTTCATTGGGCCAAAGGTTTTGATAAATTGAAAATGCAAACAAAAAATGGTGCCGATTTCATTTTGGAGCAATTAGAAAAATTCCCAAATGAGGTTGTCATCATTTCCGTAGGCCCTGTCACCAATCTTGCAGATGTGGAAAATAAACGAAAGGGTTCTTTAAAATTGGCGAAAAAAATATATGCCATGTTTGGATCCTTTTATTTGCAATACAATGGAAGCCCTACGCCCGAGCCTGAGTGGAATGTAAAATGCGATATTCCTGCTGCAAAAGTTTTTGTAAATTCAGGAGCTTCGATTGTTTATGCCGGATTAGACATCACTGCCATGGTCAAGTTGAACCAAGACAAAAGGGCGCAACTGTTGATGCGTCAATCAGTGCTGACAAATGCACTATCCGGTTTATATGTACTTTGGGGGCATGAAACACCAACACTTTTTGATCCTGTCGCAATAGGCATGTTGATTTATCCTGATTTGTTTAAAACTAAAAAGGCCCACATTTCCATAGGCGAGGATGGAATGACCATTGTCGATGAGCAAAAAAACACCAATGCAGAATTGGGGGTTTATATAAATGTGGATGAATTCATCAAACGGACTATGACCGCTTACCTTCAACAGAATCTAGAACGATGATTAGTTTATCACCTGAAAATAGTATCCATTTTCTTCGACTGACCATATTTCACAATTCATACAATTTTTCTTGATTTGAATGGAGGTTTTATAATTTACTTTATTCCCTATGACAACGGTTTTAGTTTCTGTAATTGGGAACGACCTTAGATTTGCATTTACAATCAATATGTCAGCTTTCTCAAAATTTAATGTGTCTATTTCTGCATTAATTAATTTAATATTTAAATGTCCGTTTCTAAAATTATTGCCATCAGCTATCCATTTTTTGGTTGCTAATTGTTTGTCACTTTGGACATATTTAACCTCCGTTATATGTGCTGCAAGCCGGTTATTTTCAGCAGCATATTTTTCAGCTTCAGGAGTGACTTGGACTGATTTATAAGTCAGACAAGTATTTCCATCAAATATATCAATCAAAGAGCCCGCTCTCATTTCATAAACTGTCACCGATGATGTTTTATGATCTTGTGCCATTTCCATCAACTCATCAACTACTAGCAAAACTAAAAGCGCATTACAAACAAGAATATAAGTTTTCTGCTTTGAAATTAGATAAGCAAACAAAGAAAAAATGATTGCTGTAATGAGCATCAGACTTGGTAAGGAAAGAAACAATTTATCCCATAATCCAAATGGCAGTTTTCCAATCCCTTCCAACAATTGATAACTAATTGAAACAGCTTTGCCAATCATATTGGCTATAAATAACGACAAGGCTGTGGGAAAAATGTAAGAAGTCAGTAGGATAATCCCTCCACCTACAACTCCGAGATATGCAAGTGGTATTGCTACAAAACAAGATAAAAAGAAATAAACAGGAAATTGATGAAAGTAAAATATAACCATTGGTGTCATCAATATTTGCGCTGCTAAGGTTGATGACAAAAGTTTCCACAATAGCTGAGGTAACTTGTATTTAAATTCAACTAATTCATAAATTGGTTTTGTAAATAAGGCAAGGCTCAAAATCGCTACAAAACTAAATTGAAAACTGACTGTAAAAAAATCATTGGGTTGTATGATCAACATGATCAATGCGACCAAACTCAGTAAATTATAAATATTGACATAAGCTTTGAAATAATTACCCAACAGGATCAATGAAATAAGTAGCGTAGCTCTGATGATCGAGGGAGCGGCTCCCACAATTAGCGCATAACACAAACCAACCGAAATCCCAATAACAAGTTTGATTTTGTTATTAATTCTAAACAAACCCATAATCAAGTACAAAAGATGGATCAAAATTCCCACATGTAAACCTGAAACGGCTAAAACATGAATAGCTCCTGTATTTGAAAAAACAGCAATGGTATTTTTATCCAGTTGATTTCGTTCGCCCAATAACATTGCAGTGATCAAGGCAAATGCTTGTCGGTCTTGTATCAAGGTACTCAATCGATTATTTAGGTAATTTCTAGATACTTGTGGCCAATCTAGAAGGCCAATTTGTCTGGATTTAAGTATGGTCACATCTTCCATTCGAGACACATAACCTGTAAAATGAATGTCCTTTCTATAAAGAAACTTGGCATAATCAAATGCATGCGGATTGGCCTTTGGGCTTGGAAATATTTTGACTTTGCAAACAGTTTCATCAAAAATTTGCAAGTCAGAAGGCATGGAATCCAGGTATAATATGGTTTTTCCTTTTTTCTCATACCATATCTCTTGTAATTTTACTTCAGTAATAGTCAGCGCTACTTTGGTGGTCTTTTCTCCACTTTCAATTTCTTTTACAATGCCTTTTAATTCCACTTGCCGCATATCAGGATCAATAAAATGAACCATGTGATTGGGATTGTAAGTAGGATCATCAATGCAAATCCTCAAAGCTCCCAAGCAAGTAAAAACCAATAGTAACAGTCCATTCTGCCAAGCCAATTTGTGGAATAATTTGGGAGCAATTTTATCAAGACTAAAATTTACTAAGATGGCTAGAATGATGACAGCCAGGGGTAAGCCTATTTTTATTGTCCAAAAATTTGCAATGATTATTCCCAAAATGAAGGCCATCGATGGCAAAAGCATCGGATATTTCTGAGGATTATAAATTGCATCGGCCTTTTTCATTTTTCTTTCCCAGGCTTTGTCTCTAATTCAGGAAGAGATTTTTGGTGTTGACTAGTCATCCTAAAAGTTTTCATTAAACGTCCAAAATCCTTTGGAATGTTTTGATATTGGGATCACCATCGAGCAACAGCAAACAAATTTATTAAAAATAGTGGCATTTTAAAAGATATCATTTAAACTACTCCGGCTTATTTCATTGCGGTTCAAGCTTATAGATTATCGGATAGGAAATTTATTAAAAAAACTTCATTTTTTAAGACCAATAACATCACAGTTCGATTAATTTTGCCGACACACAGCATGATCAAAATCTAATGTCAATAGAAAAATTTATAGAAGTATTGAAATCTTCCCCCAATGAAATTGAATTTGGAGAAACCATATCCTTAATCGATCTTCATTACGATTTCACGCCAACTGCTTTCAAAAACGGTGAAGTATATAACATACCAGGTAAAAATTCTGGTTCTTGTAAATTGCTCTATTTTGCCAAAAAAATGGAGTTGACAAAGGAGGAGACCTTAGCATGCTTCGGAACCTATTATAAAGAGGTATTGGCCAACCCTGAAGGAGATGACCATCAAAACATCAGAAACTTTATGGTCCATAGCTGGGATGGAGTTGAGTTTGAAGGTGTTCCACTAAAAGAAAAACGTAAACCTCTCAAATAATTGGTACTTCTCGGATTTATTGGATAGGATTTTCAAAATCTTAGCTGATTTGAAAAAATAATTTGCTTCTTATAAAATTTATTTTATAAATTTGAACTTCTAAAGTCTTGTACCCTAAGGCCTTAGAATATAATCGATGCGATTTGTTATAAATTTCATCAATTGAAATGTATTTACCCTTTTATAATGTGAAAAATTTAGCTCATGAAAAATCGCTATTCTAAAGAAGATCGTACAGCTTTGTACATCACAACACTTTTAATTTTATGCTTTATTGGTACAAAATGGATCAATAATATTACTGCCCCGAGGCCCATCGAATTTCCGGTTTTACAAGAAAAAACGTTGTTGTCCAAAATGTCAGCTTCTGCCAATGTTTATACCGAGGAAATGGAGCGTAAACAACCAAATTTCAAGGAAACTAAAGCAGCAAATAAATTCTTCTCCTTTGATCCCAATACACTCCCAAAGGACAGCCTATTATTACTACCCATTGACAAAAAGGTTGTTTACAATCTCATAAAGTACAGAGAAAAAGGAGGACGGTTTCATTCTCCAAAAGATTTAATGAAGATCTATGGCATGGAGTCTTATGAAAAATCAATTACCAATTATGCCAAATTTGAAGGGAAAGTTAGAGAAGAGATATTTGAAAAAACATCTGAAAATGTGGGCAAGGGTCACTTAGAATCATTACCAACTCCAATAGAAGCCAATTCATACAGTATACCGTCCATTGCAGAATCAATAAAAAAGGATACGTTCTCTTCCCATCCAACTATTTACACAGAAAGTAAGAAAGAACATAAAATATTTGAGAAGGATTCCAATGGTTCTGTAGCAAAAAAGAGTTTAGTCGATATCAATAGTGCGGATCAGTATCAAATGATGATGATCAATGGTGTTGGCGCATTTTATTCCAAACTATTGGTTGAATATAGAGATCGGATAGGGGGATTCTATAGTAAAGATCAACTGCTGCAAATTAAGGGTATACAAGCAGATAGGGTATATGATTGGTTTGATCAAATTCACATTGATGAAAGCAAAATTAGGAAACTCAAAGTAAATGAGGCTTCTTTTAAGCAACTTGCCGCCCTGCCCAATATTGGATATAAAAAAGCAGAAATCCTAAAATTGTATATTGAGAATAATGGATCGATGAAGGATATCAGTCAACTGCTCAAAGTTGGAGTTTTCAACGCTAAGGACGTGGAAGTTTTGACCCACTATTTAAGTTTTGATTAGCTCGTGCCTAGTTATTTCTAGGATCGAACTCTTCGTTGGTTTTGCGATTCTTATACCAAAGATATCCAAGCACCATTGCTAAAGAATACGGCAATGCTAATAAATAGAGGATACCAAAATTTAAGGAAGTTCCCATGGTGCCTCCATTTTTAAGGTTGCTTTCTGCCGACATCCTACACATTGGACACTGCGCATCAGCCGGCAATACAAATACAAGCATTAAAAATACAATTAGTATGAGGGGAATGAAACGACTGAAGTTTTTCATTTCTATTTATTTTTAATAACAAGGGTACAATAACAAGTAACAAATTGGTCCTGTTATGGCCACGTACAACCAAACAGGAAATACATAACGCGCCATTTTTTTATGTCTTTCAACTTGAAAACTGAGTCCTCTTGCAAAAGTAATCAAAATAAATGGCAATGATACAGCAGCTAAAACAATGTGACTGATCAGAAAGAAGAAATAAATACTTCGCATTGCACCTTCGCCACAATATTTTGTGTCATCTGTAGTGAAGTGATACAATACGTAACAAACCAAAAATAAGGCTGAGAAGGTCATCGCTGCATAAATTGCTTTGCGGTGTTGCTCCACTTTTTTGGCTTTGATGGCCCTTATCGCAAAAATAAGGCTGATGGCCGCCCCTGTATTGAGGATTGCGTGGACTGGAGGTAAAAAGGAAAAATCAATACCTAAATCTATCTTATAAACACGCATTACACTTACCAATGCTAAAACAGCTATAGATATGACAATTGCATAAATATTTAGTTTTTTTTCTAGCGAAGGGTTGGGTATTGTATTATTGAGCATTATTCAATCTGTTGTTTTTTTCTACAAATGGTAATAAAATGGCAACATGTTTTACAAGCAGTTTATGGTCTTTTGAAGTGTCTTTGTAAGTACTTCTTACATTCCCTTCCAGATCCACTAGCACATAGTCTACATTGCCATAGGTTTTCTTGTAAGCTTCTAAAGCTTCCGGAGCTAACTTCAAAGAATCTACTTGATGATTGCTGAGGAAAAGAAATTCATCTACTTTGTCAAATTGACTCAATAACTCCTTAGCAGTCTCATTACTTCCATTTAAATCTACGATTGTTACGTGATTTTGGATTTTATCCAGTAAACTTTTATTTAAACCTGAAGTATCAAAAGGGCCTTTTGACTCCATTTCAGCAAATGCTTCTTTTCTATAATTAACTCCGCCTCTCAAATAGTACCAGGATATTGCCGGGAAGCCCACCAACATCGCAAAAACTACAAATACCCCAATTTTTTTCATGCTTCTGTATATAACAATTATAAAACAAAAAAAGCGAGGTTTTGCTCGCTTTTTAGTTTATTATTCTTCAACTGATTGTTGCATGGTTACTTTATCCTGTGTGGAGGCTCTTCTGTTTTTCCAGTAGTCGCCTTCCATTGTAAAGGCAATGATTGCCCAAACCAGTAATAAGGTAGGAAGCAATACTGTTCTCACCAAACCAGGAACTTCATACTTCATGTGCATAAATTCGTAAATAATGAGATAAGCTTTAACTACACTCATCACAATCATGGCAATTGCTAAAAGCCAGTGAGGCATTAAAAAGCCAGAAACTAAATATCCTTTTCCTAGTAATGCGAAAAATACTTCAAATACAGTAATGATTGCCAAAATAACAATGGTCTTGTTGGCGATCTTTTTTGATTGTTCGTATGAATGTGCCATTATATATTTCTTAATTTAATTGAGTCAAAAGTATTAAAGTAGATAAAATAAAAGGAATACAAAAACCCAGACTAAATCCACAAAGTGCCAATAGAGTCCTATTTTTTCTACCATTTCGTATCCATTTTTCCTCTTTTCATATAATCCTGTTGCAGAATTGAGCATAATGATGAGCATAAAAGCCACCCCAGATAAAACGTGGAATCCGTGAAATCCAGTAATGAAGAAAAATAGAGCTCCAAATGCCTTTGGACCGAATGCTTGAGTTTTCTCAATATCCTTATCTGGTCCCTCTGTAACTTTATAAGCTAATGGCGCCCATTCTCCATCATGTTTATGAATGAGGTATGAACTACCAGCTTTAAAAGTATCACCTGCTTTGATGTCGTGCCCGTCACCAGCTAAATAAACCCCAGATTCTGTATGAGTACCAAATGGGTTTACTTTGATGGTCATGTGTTCCTCTCCCATCAATGTTGTCCATTCCCAAGCCTGACAACCAAGGAACATCAAACCTCCAACTATTGTCAAAAGCATCCATTTGACAACACCACCTTTGTTTTCACGGTGGCCTTCTTGTACCGCTCTTACCATGGTGTAAGAACTTGCCAAAAGTACAAATGTCATGATCGTAACGAAAATCAAGGGCTTATGGTGAATTCCACCAGGCAATGAGCTAAATACGAAGTCTGGCACAGGCCAAGTTTTCATACTGAATCTCAAAGCACCATAAGCTATCAAAAATCCTGCAAAAGTAAAAGCATCTGATAGCAAGAAGTACCACATCATCAGCTTGCCGTAACTCGCCTTAAATGGTTCTTTACCTCCGCCCCATGCTGTTCCTGCAGTAGAATCGTTGTGATGTTCGTCGTGATGTACCAATGTTTCTGAAGCCATTGCTATTTTGTGTTAGTATGTACTAATTAATTATTTCAAATATATCAAAAAGATCAAAAGGTAAATCCACAGTACATCTATAAAATGCCAATAGTGAAGTACCATTTCTACCCTATTCTTTCTTAATTCTGTCA
>JAKQLF010000158.1 GCA_029567325.1 Bacteroidota bacterium
TTGCCTCTTGATTTTACCACCTGTGCTTTTGCTGTACATCAACAAACGCTACGTATTCAATAAATTAATTTGATGTTTTTAGAAGTTCAACATATAGTCAAAAGTTTTCAAAAAGAAGAGGTTGTCAAAGACCTCAACTTCACCTTGGCCGCGCATCAAACACTGAGTATACTTGGCCAATCTGGTTGCGGTAAAACGACCATGCTCAAGATCATTGGTGGACTTGTGAAGCCTGATGGAGGACACATTTACCTCAACGGAAACTTGATTGATGATGTCACACCGGAAAAAAGAAGCATTGTTTATTTGTATCAGGAAGACTTGCTTTTCCCTCATTTAAATGTTTTTGAAAATATCGCTTTTGGTTTAAAGATCAAGAAAATAAATGCCTCAGAAACTACAGATCGAGTGCATCAGATGATTGCAAGTTTGGAATTACAAGGTCAAGAAAAAAAGATGCCACACCAACTTTCTGGTGGCCAAAGGCAAAGAGTTTCCTTTGGCAGGGCTATCATTACCAACCCAGCGCTTTTGTTGTTGGACGAACCTTTTGGCAGTCTAGATACGGGAACAAGAGCACGCATGCAGGACTTATTTAAGAAGATAGCATCAGAATTTCGCATTACGTCCTTGTTTGTAACACATGATTTGAAAGAAGCCATCTTGATGGGCGATCACATAGGGTATATGCAAAGTGGTAAACTCAAAGTATACGAAAATAAAGAAGCATTCATCCAAGATGACCATACAGGTGTGCAGAAGGAAATTGACTTCTGGAAAGCGCTCACAAATTAATTAAAATAAATAAGGCATAATTGACATGGAAAGAAAACAGATTTGGATAGATACAGACCTTTCAGTGGGCATGAAGCGGACACATAGGGAAGGCTATTGTGATGTCGACGATGGTTATGCGGTTTGGCAATTGATGAATGCATCTGACATAAAAATCCTTGGAATCAGCGCCGTATTTGGTAACACCAGTATTGACAATGGTTTCATGCTGTCACAATACATGGCCGATAACTTCTCCAATTACCACATACCGGTTTTTAAAGGTGCTGTCTCGGGAATAGTACTTGGTAATGTAGAAACCAATGATGGTGTCGAAGCAATGGCAGCTGCCTTACAGAAACAAAAATTGACCATTATGGCTATTGGGCCTGCTACCAATGTGGGCATTTTATTATTGAAACATCCTCATTTAGCCAGCCAAATTGAAGAAGTTGTGCTCGTTGCTGGAAGAAGGAAACCAACGGATTATTTTAAAATAGGTAACAAAGGAAATCATGCCAGAGACCTCAATTTCGACTTGGATAATTATGCTTTTCAAATCATGTTTGAGGCAAAAGTAAATCTTGTTCTGTGTCCTTTTGAAATTTCTAATAAGGTTTGGTTGAATAAAATGGACCTCGACAAATTAGAAAAAGGAGGCAATGAAAGCACTAAGTGGTTGGCTGAAAAATCTCGCATTTGGTTGCAACAGTGGTTGGACCAAGGAGCTGAAGGCTTCAATCCGTTTGATGTACTTGCTAGTCATTATATAATTGATCCTAGTGCCATCATTTCGGAAACTCTCAATGCAAGATTAGAAATTCATTTGGATGACACCATCAAGGAAAACGATTCACAAACATTCAAACAATATCTTTTGTGTGATCATGAAGCCGGATATCCTGTGAAATACTGCTATGACGTTGTACCTGAATACCACGATCAATTGATAAAAAGTCTGTTGAATTAAATTAAGAAGAAGTATGATAATACTCAGTAATGACCTCATTGCTTTAGAAGCATATCTGAAAGAGAAGGAATGGTTGATGGCTAGTGAAACAGTTTTGAGCGCAGAAAAACCTGGTGAAGGCAATATGAATTTCACCCTCAGGATCCAAACCAATTTGCGTTCATTCATCCTCAAACAAAGCCGTGGTTATGTTGAGAAATATCCACAAGTGGCAGCACCAGAAAGTAGAGCCATGATGGAAGCTGCTTTTTATAACATTATACAGGCGTCAGAGGCATTATCAGCCAAAACACCTAAAGTTATTGCAAAAGATGAAGAGAATAATGTGCTGATGTTGGAGGATCTTGGCGAAGGCAGTGACTTTGCCCGACTTTACAAACAGGGAGAATCAATTGATGCCAATTCATTGGAAGAAATCATAGACTTTGCGGCTACTTTACACAATGCTTTTGAGGCTAAAAATTTCGACAATCCCATTCGAAACCTTGAGATGCGCAAACTCAACCACGAGCATATGTTCATTTATCCCTACCTGCAAGAAAATGGGCTTAATTTGGATGACATCTTACCTGGATTACGAGCTGTTGCTGATTCTTATAAAAAGGATGAAGTATTAAAATCCAAAGTAATCACTATGGGAGATTTATACATGGCTGATGGAAACTCATTGCTTCATGGAGATTATTTTCCAGGTAGTTGGCTCCAGACCAATCAAGGAATTCGAATCATAGATCCCGAATTTTGCTTTTTTGGTTTACCCGAATTTGAAATAGGTGTTACCATTGCACATCTGATGATGGCAGATCAACCGTATGTACTAATAGAGCAGGCCATC
>JAKQLF010000181.1 GCA_029567325.1 Bacteroidota bacterium
CAAATTGGGATGGTAAATTAGTTTCTACAAATGTTGATAATATTGACTTGAGATATGAAATATATACTGAGACAGGTGGATTATATTCTATCAGTCCGTTCTATAAAAGATTCAATAACCCTATCGAATTAGTGAGAATTCCAGAACAACAAACTAGTACAGAATATCAAACAAGAAACGTGGGTGATGGTCAACTTTTTGGTATTGAATTGGAAGTGCGTACTCTTTTGGGTAAATTGGCTCCCGCTTTGAATAATCTTGAAGTAAGCGGTAATCTCACGTTGGTAAATTCTAGAATTGACATGACTGACGTCGAATTCAATGCACGTAAAGGATATGAAAGAACTGGAGAAACTATTGGAAAAACAAGACAGATGGCTGGCCAATCTCCTTACATCGTCAATGGTGGTCTTTCATACAGAAGTGTAGAATCAGACTTTAATGTTGGTCTTTTCTATAATGTAAAAGGACCAACTCTTTTCATTGTAGGTGCTGGATTATTTCCTGACATTGTTTCTCAACCTTTCCACAGTTTGAATTTTAGCTTCCAGAAAAAATTGGGTAAAGAAAAAAGAGCATCTGTTGATTTCAAAGTTTCAAACATTTTGAATAGCGCCACTAGAGAATATTACAAGTCTTATAAATCAACCAACCAAACGTTCTCAATATTTAAACCAGGTGTTGCATTTAGCGTTGACTTCTCTTACAGCATTTAATTTCTGGAAATAGAATTTGATATAGAAGGTGGTTTGCCACTTTAGATAAAATAAATTAAAATATAAACTCGGGTAATAGGTTAACTGTTATCCGAGTTTTTTTTTGAAGGTGTATGCTATAAGGAAATCGTTTATATGATTCATAGTGTGAGGTTTACCACCCTTTTATTTTTTCTCATTTTGTAACTATTCAGTTTTCCAAAAATGCTTTTGTTTCAATACCTGTTTTAAGCTATTACAAACATGGGAGAAGCGAAAAGTATTAAGCCAATATTTGGGAACTCAAATAAAGATTGACAATTTGCTATAAATAACTCAACCACCATTTTTCCTTGTGGGCAGTTTTGTATTGGTCATACTTTTTACAAAGTGGATACAAGGCCATGATTACTATAATCCATATTGGATAAACAAATGGTAAACTCACTCCTTCGCCACTGAGTACAAATAAGAATGGTAAATTTATAGCCGATGCTATTGCTTCTGCGAATGTGTGTCCATTTATGAAAAAAAGTATACCTGCTAAGCCATGAACCACAAACCAATGGATGATATAGTAAAAAAATGCCGTTCTACCAAAGATGCGCATAATGTCGGTAAACCTATTTTTAATGGGCTCAATCAATGCTAATAAAATTAAAGCTGGACCTATAAATAGACACATATACAACAGCGATGGTGGATATTTAAAAACATTGATGAATGAAAATACAGTAAATAAACCGCTTTGTTGTTCTGCCCAAGGCACAGGATCACCATAAATATTGATCATCCTCAAAACCAGGAAAAATGCCAAAATTCCTCCGCCCATATATAACAATATTTTCCTTCTTTTTGCTGGCTCTACTTCAGGTTTAAATAAGATACCCAAACAATAGCCCATCAACATCAAGCCTAGCCAAGGCAAAAATGGATAGATAATCAGCAAACCATGGGTCTGATCAAATCCATAAAACTTCAAGTGGCCATGGTGTAAAATTTCCCACCAAAAACCAGGATTGAAATCAGCACTTTTTTCGGTAAAATCAAGCGCGTTATGGCCTAAAACTATCAACAAGCCCAAAGCCAAAATCACGTTGAAAGGCAACCTCGTTAATAAAGCCATGCAGACCATACTGATGCCAATGGTCCAGATTACCTGCAATATGAGTAAATTCCACGGTAGAAAAGTAATGCCGACACTTACAATTAAAAATTCGGCCACGATCAGCCAAAGTCCACGCTTGACCAGAAATGAACTCAATTCATTTGGCGTTTTTCTCAAGGATTGTAGGTAGATTGAAGTACCTGATAAGAAAACAAATACAGGTGCGCAAAAATGCGTAATCCACCTCGTCATAAATAATCCCGGTGAAGTGGTAGCTAGGTTGAGCGGATCGTCGGTGTTTGCATAAATGTGGAAATTGTCCCGGATGTGGTCAATGGCCATGATGACCATAACAATGCCCCTCAAGACATCGATAGAATCAATTCTCTTTTTAATACTCAATGGAACATTGGTCATTCTGGTGTCAATTTGATTGGAAAAGTAGGAAGATTTTTTGAAGGTTTTTATCTAAGCCGCCAATTAAATTTCACTGGAAATATTTGTTTTTGGAGTAGTTTCCTTTTTTAATAAAAAGTCAGAAAATTTCACAATTGCATATTAAGTCCAAAACATTTGGACTTGGCGGTTGATTGAATAAATGTTTGTCCAATTATTAATGTGTGAATGATCTTGTTTAATAGGGAATGTTTAAATTTTATAGTGCAGATTTTAAGGATTTCATGCGCTCCTGCAAAAATCTTCACAGTACAAGTATGCTAATCAATCTTAACCTTTAAAAGCGCAGTTTTTACAAGATCACCTGGCCTCCTTACCGTATTTTCACCCCAATTGTAATTATCAAATTGACTATTGGCAAGATAATAAGCATGGCCTTTGTACATACCTACTGTCGTCGGAATATTGTTTCTGGCGTGACCAATGGTTAAGTCTTTTCCGTGTAGAATTTCTGCACCATTTTCTGATAAGGCAAATTCTACTAAACCTTGTTTTTCCTTTTCTTTACCGCCATAATTGTAAACCACCAACAACTTGTTTTTATAATATTTCAGTCCATCAATCCCTTTACCAATGGTTGCGTCGTGTATGGGATTCAAAATTTTCTTGGTTGCGATATCCACGATCCGAATCCCAAATGTTGTTGAACTCAAATACAATTTCGATTGATCATCTGAGATACAAATGCCGTTTGGTCCCTTAATCTGCACATCTTCCAAAAAGACGCTGATCTCACCAGTTTTATGATCCAATCGGTAAATACGGGAAAAATCACTGTCAGTCATATATACATTCCAATTTTCATCCACCGTGAGGTCATTGAAGGTAGCTTTTGTACTATCAGGTAGTTTAAACACATGTTCGATGTTATTTGTGGCCAAGTCAATTTGTAAAACCATTGGCTTTTTCGCTCTTTCAAACCTCCCACAAACAAACAAGTGATTTTTCACGATCATCATACCTGTTCCAAAAGTAAAACCTTCTTGGCCAGAGCTGATGACGTCAATACAGTTTTTACCATTTATGTCACACCTGTAAATCTTGTCCAATCGGATGCTGCTCATATAGATGTGCCCTGTATTTTGGTCTATGGCAATTCCTTCAGGCATACTTCCCATATCAGTATCCATAAATATTTCCTCAACCTTTTGGGCTTGTGAATTCCCCACTATTAACAGCAATAGAAAGAAAATAATAGACAACGATTTATTGGCCATGCTTTAACAATTTAAGAATATCAAGAAGAAGATGAGTGTGGACTTGCCTACTTAAGGTTTTTGGTAAAAAATGCAATGGTTCTTTGCCAAGCCAATGCCGCTGCATCTTTGTCAAATCGTGGTGTAGAATCGTTGTGGAAGCCATGATTTGCATTTTCGTAGATATAGGCTTCATAAGTTTTGTTATTCTCTTTCAAAGCTGCTTCGTATGCTGGCCATCCTTCATTTACCCTGGTATCCAATGCTCCATAATGTATTAAAAGAGGCGCTTTGATTTGCGGAACATCAGCAGCTGTTGGCTGACCACCATAAAATGGAACCGCCGCTTTGAGATCAGGAACTCTTACTGCCATCATATTGGAGATCCATCCACCAAAACAAAATCCTACTACACCTACATTGCCATCACATTCAGGATGCACTTTGAGGTATTCAAAAGCAGCAATAAAATCTTCCAACATTTCATCCCTAGTGCGTTTGCTTTGCATGGTGCGCCCTTCATCATCTGTTCCGGGGTAACCTCCAAGTGGTGTTAATGCATCTGGACCAAGCGCGATGAATCCTTCTAATCCAGCTCTTCTGGTTACGTCTTCAATGTATGGATTGAGACCTCTATTTTCGTGGACAACCACGATGCCGGGCAGCTTTTTGGTATTTCCTGCAGGTCTGGAAAGTAGTCCTTTGATGGTGCCACCACCTTTTGGTGAAGCATATTCTATATACTCAGATTTTAACCTCGGATCCTGTGGTTGCACTTGAAGGGTTGAAAAATACTTCGGCATCAAATATTCCATCAAAGCATTCACAGTAAGTCCTCCAACAGCATAGACAGACAACTGTTCCATGAAGTTTCGGCGATCAATTCTATTGTGGGCATAATGATCATACAAGTCAAAAATTTCCTGATCGAGTTGTGGTTTATCCATCTTTTCTATTTTTATTGAATTTCTTGAATACTCAAACGGAGCATCCGCTGGTATGATAACAAATATAACAAGTCTAATATTTTTCTAAAGAAACTTGTCAACTAAATTCAATCTATAAGCAATACAACTCCAAAGTTTAGGAAAAACTTAACTATTACCAATCAAAGCCACAAATTCCTCCTCGGTAAGTATCTGAATACTTCCGATGGCCTGAGCTTTGGTCAGTTTTGATCCTGCGCTTTCGCCCACCACCAAAATATCCAGATTTTTGCTCACACCAGAAATATTTTTTGCACCATGAGCTTCTGCCAATTCTTCAGCTTGTTTTCTGCCCATAGTTGTCAATGTTCCGGTAAAAAGAATCGTTTTACCAGCCAAAGCACCCTCCATATTGACCTCTTTGGGTTTGTCTTCCGCGCTTTGGGTGAGGTTGACACCATAAGACTCCATACGTTGTAGCAATTCGATATTGGCAGGCTCAGAAAAATACAAACTTGCATTCTCCGCTACCACAGGGCCAATGTCCTTGATTTTGGTGTAATCCTCCACTGTCCAATTTTGCAGGTCCAATACGTGATTGATTTGTTCGGCGATCAACTTGGAGGCTTTTTTCCCAAGGTGATGAATGCTCAATGCATGCAACAATCTGCTGATTGGATTTTGTTTGGCTTTGTTGATCGAAGCTTGCAATTTATCAGCCGACTTCTTACCAAAGCCCTCTAATTTTGCAATGGCTTCATAATCCAAATTGTAGATATCTGCAAAATCTTTGAGCCAACCCAAGGCATAAAAACGTTCCACAATGCTTCGTCCAAAGCCATCGATGTCCATGGCTTCTTTGCTGACGTGGAAAATCATTCTTTGTAAAGTTTGTGCTCCGCAAACACAATTGGGGCAACGCCAAGCAGCTTCGCCATCAATGCGTTCCAAAGGAATGGGCA
Organism: Bacteroidota bacterium; assembly: GCA_029567325.1. Lineage (GTDB taxonomy): Bacteria > Bacteroidota > Bacteroidia > Chitinophagales > Saprospiraceae > JADKBO01. The sequence continues at coordinate 5,344 of JAKQLF010000181.1, forward strand.
CATCGGTATCATTGATTGGACATACGACTGGGAAGACAATCTCTTTTTCTGATCCGTCCCTCAACTCTTCCATCGTTTTTACAATATATGGAATGACGTCTCCAGAACGCTCTACCAATACTGTGTCTCCCAATCTCAAATCTTTCGAACTGATAAAATCTGCATTATGCAGAGAGATGGAAGAAACGGTGACACCTGCCAATTGTACGGGTTCTATTTTGGCAACTGGTGTAATGGATCCTATTTTTCCTACTTGATATTCAACACTCAATAACTTGGAAGTTGCTTGTTTTGCTTTGAATTTATAAGCAATGGCCCAACGTGGATGGTGCGAAGTACTGCCGCAAATATCTTGAATGGCGTAATCATCCACTTTGACAACCATGCCGTCTATTTCATATTTGAATGTATCGCGTTTGGCTTCCCATTCGGCACAAAAAGCAATGACTTCTTCAATATTGGTGCACAATTTTTTCTCTGCCAATGGAATTTTAAATCCCAATTCGCCCAAAGCGTTGATGCTTTTGAAATGGGATTGCAGTTTGCGAGTCACATCGTTTCCAGCAGCGTCCTCAGCATATCCAAATTGGAAAATGAAAGCTTCTATGCCTCGATCTCTGGTTTCGTATGGGTTTTTGGTCCTCAATCCACCAGTTGCAGCATTGCGAGGATTGGCAAATAAAACCAAACCTTCTTGCTCGCGGTATGCATTGACCTCTTTAAATTTATCTTTAGAAATCAAAGCTTCGCCGCGTAATTCTACTCTTGTGAATCCATATTGAGAAAAATTGGCCCGCAATGGCACACTTTGTAATGTCTTCATATTGGCGCTGATTTCTTCGCCTTGACTTCCATCCCCACGTGTGGCCGCTCTTAACAAAACATCATTTTCGTAAACTAGGGCAATACTTCCACCATCAAATTTTGGTTCGACGGCATATTGGATGATGCTTTCTTCTCTGTCTATGAGTTTCTTTATTTGTTTGTCAAATTCGAGGAGGTCTTCGGCGTTGTATGAATTCTCAAGGGACAACATGGGCACAATGTGGGCCACCGTTTTGAATTCACTGACAATGTCTTGTGCGACTCTTTGGGTTGGTGAGTCTGGTGTGATCAGTTGTGGATGATCGTGTTCTAATTTTTGCAATTTTTTGAAAACCACATCGTATTCAAAATCGGAGATGACGGGATTGTTCTCTACATAATATTTCCATTCATGATACCTGAGAATATCCCTCAATGCTTCTAGATCATTGACAGAGGGCTCTTGATCTATAAAGTTTTTGGTTTTTTCAAACAATGATTTTTGCTGCGAATGGTCAAACATATTTTATAATTTCTGATGAACTTGAGACAAAACTGAGAAATTCTTTCATTTTTTCTAAGGGTAATTGCATAAATTGTTCGTAAACCAACTTTGATTGATCAATCTATAGTCCAACTATTATAATTTTGTAATTATCGCAAAGATGAATCCTTTATGTAGTCACATTTGTTTAGATTTGGTAAATGTTTTGTATACCAACCGGAAAATGGTTTGTACAAATCCATTTACGTTTGATATTACCCTATTTTGTACGATATTTTTCAAACAAATTACCTAAAATAATTTCAATGAAATTAAGATTTACTTTTGCCTGCTTTTTTCTATTGTTTTTAAATTCCATACAAGCACAAAGCAATTTGTATGATCTGATCAAGGCATCACCAGACCACAATATTTTTGGACTATTGGTGGATGCGAGTGGTTATGACGAAAATCTCAAGGGAAGTGATACTTTGACCATTTATGCTCCTACAGATCAAGCATTTGCAGGACTTAGCACTGCGCAATTGATCGGTCTTTTGAGCAATCCTACTGAGCCTGTTGATAGATTGATCAAGAGACATGCGGTTACTGGTATTTTTGAAAGCGCTGATTTGACAGATGGCCAAACGTTGGTTGCTGTTTCTGGCGAAAACCTTTTGATCACTAATTCTGGTGCTGGGTATTTTGTCAACGGCGTTGAAGTAGTCAGCGCAGATATTCCTGCGACAAATGGTGTTCTCAATGTTGTGGAATCTTTGATTGACATAATTAAAACAGGAAATACGGTTGCAGATATCATCATTAATTCACCGGATCATACCACTTTGGCGTTGGCTTTAACCGCAAGCGGGGCTGATGCTCAATTGCGTGAAGCAGGTCCATTCACCGTTTTTGCACCAACTGATGCTGCTTTTCAAAAATTGGATCCTTTATTGGTACAAACTTTATTGGCGGATCCAACGGGTCAATTGGCCACAGTATTGTTATACCATGTGAGTATTGGGACTTACACTTCAACTTCCCTTGTTAATGGTCAACAATTGATCATGGCTAATGGACAAAGAGCCACCATCACTAAAGACGATGAAGGTGTAAAAATCAACGGCATTTTGATCACAGTGGCAGATATCATTGCTGACAATGGTGTTGTCCATGTCATCAATTCTGTCATCCTCCCTGATTTGGAAGCAAGCAATACAGTAGTGGACAAGATTGCCCAATCTGAAGACCATACCATTTTGTTTGGGGCATTGGCCGCAACAGGTTTGGATAGCACATTGAGAGGCGCAGGGCCATTTACTGTTTTTGCACCTACAAATGCAGCTTTTGAAAGTCTTCCTCAAGGTTTGATGGAAGAGATATTACTTTCTGATGGAGCGACTAATTTGTTGCTCAATCATGTCATCGAAGGCAGTGCTTTGAGCACCAATCTTTTTGACGGCAGCTCTGTAATTGGATTAGGTGGTTCTAGTTATGAAATATTCATAGATGGCAGTAATATTTATGTTGGCAATGCTTTGATTACGGTCAAAGATATTGTGGCTGACAATGGAGTTGTTCACGTCATAGACGCCGTTTTGATGGATGAAATGGGCAATACTGTTTATGATGTTATTTTGAAATCACCAGACCACAGAATTTTGCAAGGTTTGTTGAATTTAGCCCAATTAAAAGAAGATTTGACTAATGAGGAAAATGAGTTTACCATTTTCGCACCCACAGATGCCGCCTTTACAAACATTCCGGAGGAGGTGCTGGAGCAAATTTTGGAAGCTGGTGGTGATTTGATTTTGGAAATTTTGGGTAGACACGCTCTTGCGAGTGTAGAGCCATCTTCTGGACTTTTCAACGGCAAAGTATTGACTACGATCAGCGAGGAGCAAATACAAATCAAAACGGAGGGATCAGATATTTTTGTGAACAACGGAAAAATAATCGCAGCAGATGTTGAAGCAACCAACGGCTTGGTGCATGTTGTGGATGCAGTCTTATTACCTGTCGAAATTGTTGGTTTAAAAGTTTTGGATGCAAGTGCAGGGAAAATATTTCCAAATCCTGCAGTTCAAATGTTGCAATATGATTTTGGAAATTCTTTCAATGATAAAGTAAATCTTCAGGTTTTTGATACGAAGGGCATCGAAGTTTTGAGACTCAATGATAGAAATTCTGTTGGTTCAATTGATTTGAATGGATTGTCTACCGGTATATATATCCTTAAATTAACCGATGATAAAAGTCAAGGAAGCAAGGTCTTCCTGGTAAAATAATTTTAAATGATTGTTAAGGGTTGATTTTACCTTTACAGTATTTAAATTAAAAAAGAGCTTTAATTTGCATCGAGTTTGGTGTTTAATTAAAGCTCTTTTTAATTTTGAAAATATCTACAGGTCAATTTTCTATTGTTATCATCTCAAAAAATGAAGCCAAAGTTATTGGGGAGACATTGCGCGCGTGCAAGGAATTGACTGATGACATTTTACTTGTAGATTCATTTAGTACAGATGAAACCGTAGCAATTGCAAAATCTTATGGAGCTCGGGTAATCAGTAAGAAATGGTTGGGTTACAGTGCAACCAAAAATTTTGGCAATCAACAAGCAAAATACGATTGGATTTTATCACTAGATGCAGATGAAGTTTTGGATGCCAATGTCATTGAAGCACTCCAACAAATTACTTTACAAAAGGGGCATGTGTATTACTTCAACAGACTCAATTATTATTGTGGTATTCCTGTGAAGCACAGTGGTTGGTTTCCCCAATGGATACCTCGAATCTTTCATCGGGAAGAGCACCAATGGGACAATAGTTTGGTTCATGAAAAATTGCTTAATCTTCCTAAAAGCAACGCCATAAAACTACCTGGTTTGATGCATCATTATTCTTATTTTACAGAAGATCAACATCTGGAAAAACTAGATAAATATGCCAAATACCGAGCTGAGGAATGGATTGAGCGGGGCAAAAAACCAAATTTATTAAAAAGAGTATTTGGACCAGGAGTGCGGTTTTTTAGAAATTACATTTGGATGCGGGGCTTTTTGGATGGGCATGTTGGTTATAAAATTGCCAAGAATGAAGCTAAAATGGTCGCCTCCCAATTTATTTGGTACGATAAATTGACAGCTAAATAAATTAAAATTTTATTTTCGCCCTTCCTAATTACCTAATTAATCACGAAACCAATGGCCGTAAAACGCTGCAAGCTTTTAATTTGTCTGGTGATTGCTATGTCCTCAATCAATCATTTATCAGGTCAAATCATTAATATCGAACAAAAAAGAATCATCACCGATACGGTTGGTTTTGCTGGTGATATCGGCTTATCTGTAAATGCCTCTCGCTATAGTGAATCATTTTTTGCTTTCAATTCCAATGGTCATATCCAGTTTAAATCACATCGACATTTGATTCTTGCTTTCATCAATTATTCTTTGGTCAATGTTTCTGGAAAGGAGTTCAACAGGAATGGTTTTTCACATTTGCGCTACAACTATGAAGTGAATGATTTATTGCGTCTGGAAGCATTCACTCAGTTACAATTGAATGCACTTTTGAACATCAAAAACCGCAATCTCAATGGCTTTGGCATCAGGTTAAAGCTTTCTCAATATGAAAATGCAAAGTTTTACTTTGGGCTTGCCTATATGTATGAAAGAGAAGCACTTGAGCAGGAAAAAAATCTCAACATTGACAATAGGATGAGTTCTTATTTCACTTTTACCTTAACCCCACAAGACAATGTGAAACTGTCGAATACATCTTATGTCCAGCCATTATTCAATAATTTTAGTGATTTCAGGTTTAGCAATGATCTGGTATTGTCTTTTCAAATCACTAAAAATTTGAGTTTTGTTACCAATTTTCATTTTTTATATGATGCTAAGCCTCCTGTTGGTATACCAACCAATAACTATGAAGTGACCAATGGCTTGTCTTTTGCGTTTTGAGACATTTGTGTACTTGTACCATGATGTTATACATTTCGTACCTGACGGCACTTAGGGATAGTTTTTTTTGGGTGTTACCAATATTTGGTCCCTAACGGGACTGTGGGGTTGATTTTTGATCCATCACGAATCTTTAATATTCAGTCTTGTTCTTGAAAGTTTGGTTACGCTCCTATTTTATATCTTCTACCTATTAGAAGAAGGGGTACACATTTCGTACCTGACGGCACTTAGGGATTCGTTTTTTTTTGGGTTACCAATATTTGGTCCCTGACGGGACTGTGGGGTTGATTTTTGATCCATCACGAATCTTTAATATTCAGTCTTGTTCTTGAAAGTTTGGTTATGCTCCTATTTTGTATCATATGCCTGGTTGGGGTAGGGGAGAACATTTCGTACCTGACGGCACTTAGGGATACGTTTTTTTTTGGGTTACCAATATTTGGTCCCTGACGGGACTGTGGGGTTGATATTGGATTCTCACGAAACCTTATTAACTATTCTTGAAAGTTTGGAAAATCCTGTATTATAACTTCTACCAAGATGATACTGCGGACAAACATATCGTACCTGACGGCACTTAGGGATATGTTTTTTTACTTCTTACCAATATGTGGTACCTAGCGGGACTATCGGGTTGATTCTTTAGGAACCACCCATAAGAAGTTTGTTGTGCCATCAGGAACACTTTAAGGTTCCTTTTAAAGACAATATATTGATTAAAAAAAAGTATGGAAGATTTCGTGCCGATAGGTACGATATCTTGGTACAAGCAAAATATAAAAACATGTCATCGTGCCGCTAGGTACGACCTCTAGGTTTGACAATTTTCGATCATTGGGCAAATATTTTTTTTGAAATTAAAAATACTATTTACCTTGCAATTGAAAATTATGAAAAATGGCAAATACCTACACCCAAATTCACATTCATGCTGTATTCGCAGTAAGAAATAGGGAATGTTTGATTAAAAAAGAATGGAAAGTTGAACTGTACAAATACATGACAGCAATCATTCAAAACAACAACCACAAAGTTTTAGTGATAAATGGAGTGGAAGATCATGTCCATATTTTGTTTGGAATGCGCCCCACACAAGCATTATCTGAATTAATGCAAATGATCAAAGGTGACTCATCGAAATGGATAAATCAGAATAAATTAACGACATTTAAATTCTAATGGCAAGAAGGCTTTGGTGCTTTCTCATATAGTAAGTCTCATATCGGAAATGTGGTTAATTATATAAATAATCAAGAGCAACATCACAAAAAGAAATCTTTTCATGAGGAATACATGGAAATGTTGAAAAAGTATGAGGTTGATTTTGATCCTAATTATATCTTCAAACCTATTTGAGGCTGGAGTTAAACATTGCGTACCTGACGGCACTTAGAGAGTTACCAATGTTTGGTCCCTAACGGGACTGAAGGGTTGATTTTTGATCCATCACCAATCAATAATAATCAGATTTATTCTAGAAAGTTTGGTTATGATCATGTATTATATCTTCTACCTGGTTGACACTGGGGTTAAACATTACGTACCTGACAGCACTTAATGATATGTTTTTTTTTGTTGTACCAATATCTGGTCCCTGACGGGACTGATGGGTTGATTTTTGGTCCTCACCTTCTTACCAATATGTGGTCCCTAACGGGACCATCGGGTGGATTCTTTAGGAATCACCCATAAGAAGTTTGTAGTGCCATCCGAAATACTCTTTAGGGATAGTCCTTTTAAGTACAATATTATGATTAAAACCAAAGTTATGTGAGATTTCGTGCCATTAGGTACGATATCTTGGTATAAACAAATATAAGAATAGTTCTTCGTGCCGTTAGGTACGACCTCTTGGTTTGACAATGACCTTTAAAGAGCGGTAACTAGTTATAAAGAACAGATTTACAACCAACCAATCCAAACCATAAGTTACTTCTTTTTCTTTTTCCAAAAAGCCAATTTCTTCAAAGTTTCTCTAGCCTTGCCTTTTCTTTGCCAAACAACATAACGCAGACTGACACCAGAACCGCTGAAAAATCTTGGACCTTCTACATTTTGGCCCAAAACAAAGCCGGGCATATAATCATAAGAAACATTGATGCGACCAATGGTAAATTCGCCACCAAAGGTAAAACCAAGACCACCATTCACATGCTCAACATAGCCTTCACTATTGTTGACGCCTTGACGTAAAATACCGCCTGCACCCATGGAAACATTCATCCGTTTTCCCAAAAAACCATAGTGTCTTTTCACCATCAAAGAAGTTTGCTTAGTCGTTGTAAACAAAGCATCTTGGTGTTCAAGTTGCAAAGTGTAATTTCCATGAAATCTCTGAGCAATGGAAATGCCCAAATCATCCCCAAATCGCATACCAATCGCGGTATTGTATTTTTGGCCAGTGACGGTGGCTGACGACAAAAGGGATAAACACAGCAATACGAGGGAGCCGATAGACTTGTTCAAATTAGTTAGATTTGTTGTACTAACGTTGACGTTGTTATAATTAGTATAGTTACTATTTCAAGGAATCTTTACAGTTTGCTTAACGATTTTAGAAACCCAAATACTTGAAATTAGCCCAATTTAATTGGAAACATATTTAAATGGATTGACTGGAAAGCCTTCCTCATTATAGACCTGCACTTCACCTGGATTATTTGCCCATAGGTATCTGATAGATTTAAATGGCTTGGTATATTCTAATAAAATAGCAGACTTTGATTGCAGTATTCCAGGTATTTTGATCAATTTGCCTTCCAACGTTTCTATGACAAAACCGTTGATTTTTTTATCATTCCCCTTAACAGTCAATCCCTTTTCTGAAGTTCTGAATGTCAACAACGTTCCAAAAGAATTGGTAAAAACTTTTTCCAATGGTGGACCATCAAAAATCAAAGATTCATTATAAACCAATCTTTTCAAACTTGCTGCCATCCTCAAAGCAACCGTTTGTTTATTTCGCGGATGGATATCATCGGCTTCTCCAATATCAATGGCAGAAACCATAGCAGTATTTGGCAATTTCAATGCGGCAGTTTGAGCCTGTCTCAAATTGGCCCAATCACTTTCAACCGGATTTTCATCTTGAGCCATGAAGTTGGCCAATTGTACGAAAACAAAAGGCAACTGATTATCATTCCATGCAGTTCTGTAAGATCGGATCATGTTTTGAAACAATGTTTCATAGGTTTTTGCTTGCCAAGTATCAGACTCACCTTGATAATAAAGATAGGCTGCAATCGGATAATGTGTCAGCGGATGTACCATGCCATTGTAACGGTTGGTAGGGAAAGCGTTTGCGTCATAAGTTTTTGACAATGTCGGTAAGTTTACTGAACCTTCAGCGATCGACCAGTTGCCAGCCAAGGTCATGGTATCCATACTTTCACAAACCAAAAACATATCACTTGCCAAACCATGAAATCCACCTCCACCACCAGTATCTTTTACTCTTACAGTGATTTCATTGATTCCCTCAGTAAGGTGGTCTGAAAAAAAGTCGTAAAGCCTTGTTTCGCTATATCCTTGAGTACTGCCTACCAAAATGCCATTGACAAAACTCAGATCATCATCATCAATCTTTGCCAAACCCAATTTGCATGGCTTGTCCTCAGGCACAGTTTTGAGCTCTATTTTTTTTGACAACCAGAAAAAACCATCCTTATCTGGAAATCCTTGTGTTTCCCAAAGACCTGGAGCGTTGATTTTTTTCCAGTCTGATTTATCAAATTCTGGCTCGGACCATCCCTGGAAAAGGCCCACATCCGAAAGTTCTAATTGCTCTGCGTAGTCCAATTTGGCTTGTCTGAAAGAGCTTTCACCATTGTGAGTATCCTTGAAAGTTTGAATCATTTTTTCAAAACTTTGCTGATTTGCAAATGCTTCTTCTGGCATCCAACCCATGATGTTGGTGCCACCCCATGCATTGTCTATCAACCCAATCGGAACTTCGTATTCTTGATGTAATAATCTCGCCGTAAGAAAACCAATGGCAGAAAAATCAGCCGTTGTTCTTTCATTGGCAATTGCCCAGCCTGCACCTTCCAAAGACAAAGTTTTGCGGTCGGTTATTTCTTGCTCTACCGTAAACATTCTGATGTTTGGGAAATTGGTATTTTTCAATTCAGCCTCAGCATTATTTATGTTTCTGAGGGGCCATTCCATATTTGATTGGCCACCACATACAAAAACATCACCCATTAAAATGTCTTCAATGAATATGGTATTACTTCCTTTGATGGTTAATTTATGAGGACCACCAGCAGGCATTGCTGGAAAAGTAGTCTTCCACCTGCCGTTTTCAACCAGGCATATTTCGGTAAGGTCATTAAATGTCACGGTCACTTCCGTTTCATAGATGGCTTCTCCCCAAACTACAATTGGCTTATCGCGTTGTAAAACCATGTGGTCAGCAAACAAAGCTGGTAAAACAACTCGCGCATTCAAATCAAGTCCTAAGAAAATTACAATCAGTAAACAAGAAAATTTCAACGTGTATTGGCTCATAACAAAAATGCTCTTTTGAAAAATACAAATGTATCATTTTACCTCGGATATTGGTTTTCAATTATAATTTGAAAAACTAGTTGGCCCTCTTTTCTCAAAATATCCTTTCTTTGCCTTCAACTATTTTGGAATAACTATCCATGATTCGAAAACTGATTTATTGGTTTACAGGGTTTCTGATTTTACTTATATGTGCGTTTTGTGCGTTTAAATACTTCATGAAACCTCCTGCTCATACAGATTGTCTGCCTGCAAAAGGTAAAACGGCAACTGTATTTCTCATCGATGGTTTAGAAAATGAGCGATTTCGCAAGCTGGTTTCGCAAGGGAAATTACCTTTTATTCAATCAATGATCAATGGTGGAGTCTATGTAGAAAATGGCATATCATCCTTTCCCACCATGACGGGTTTTGGATACTTTCCGCTGATTACTGGGGTGGACGCTGTCAATAGTGGAATTTTGGGCCTGCGTTGGTTTGACCGAAACAGGACGATGGGAAATTTACGCAACTACGTCGGCAGGACCAATGTGTGGATGAATAAAGACATTGACAGCACCATGCAAAATGCTTTTGAGTTGAGCAGAGATACATTTACTGCGAGTATCAATTCTTTTATGAATAAAGGAGTCAAAGAAGCAGTGATTACGGGTTGGTATCACTCGGGAGCCAAGTTTGAAGGCATGTCAGTATTTCCTTATTTGCGAAATATTCCATTCATCGGTCACGAAATTGCCATGAACCATTTTGAACATGAGGAAAATGCCATGAAAATTGCCATTGACCAATTGCAGTGTAATCCCAAGTTTCATTTCATCACCCTTCCTTCACCCGATGCGACCAATCACGTTCATGGTTTTACTGATCAATACGAAGAACTTTTGGTCTACATCGATGCTTTGATGGCTACCTATTGGGAAGAAGTAAAACGCCTCGGCCAAGCTGATCAGAGGCTGTTGGTGTTGGCAAGCGATCATGGTGTTGAGGCTGTAACCAAAAACCTAGATCTCAGAGAAAATTTCCAACAAATTGGTTTGAATATGGAACGTGGCAATGCGGTCAATATCAAATCAATTGAACTCAACGAGCCAATTTCCAATCTAGAAAACTTGGATGCTTATTTCGTTATCAACGGTAATCTCTCTGCCTATATTTATTTCAAAGGAAAGGAACAATGGAAAAAACCACTAAGTGCAGCAGAAATAGAACAATACATAATCCAGGGAAATCGCAAAATCAACATTGCTCAATACGTTGCAAATCAAGAAGGCATCAATTGGGTTGCTTATAACAAAGGGCCTCAGGAGGTAATTATTTACAATGATTCTGGTTATGCACAAGTGACGATACAAGATTCATTTTTGAAATATGAGGTGATTACCAGTGATGTTTTTGAATACAGGGATTCATCAATCATTGGCAAGTGGATGACAAAAAGTGAATGGTTGGAAAAAACCCATAAAGCCAATTATCCTTATGCTGTGCCAAGATTGTATGATTTGCTCAAAGCAAAAGGGATGGGAGATTTGGTCCTTACCTCTAGGCCAGGTTATGATTTGGGAAAAGCTTACGAAAAGGTAGTTGGAAATTACAAGGGCGGACATGGAGCATTGCGCAGACAATTACTGGTGGTTCCATTTATTTTTTACTCTCAAAATTTGTCCCAACAAAATTATAAATCTGCTTTATCTGAAGATGTCGGCGCAACTATTTTGAAATGGATGAATTTTACGGACGATAAAAGAGCAGGGAAAATTCTTTTTTAGGGAAAGCTGACGTGCATCTGTAAAAACCTTTAAAATTAAAATAGCAAATGCTGTCTTACCTCCATTGGATATTGAAGCATTGGCTATCTTTGATTGTAAAACTTACAATTATCCATTATGAAATCGCGTGGTCCTATATTTTTTATATTTATAACATTGGTGATCGATATAATGGGTTTTGGGCTGATCATTCCAGTATTACCTGGCTTGATTACCAATCTCACTGGTAAACCAGTGGCAGAAGCAAGCAGTACTGCCTCTTTTTTGACTTTGGCCTACGCAGGAATGCAATTTTTGTGCGCACCTCTGATTGGTAATCTGAGCGATAGATTTGGAAGAAGGCCGGTGCTCCTGGCTTCCATCGCAGCATTCATCATTGATTACGTAATTCTTGGCTTGGCTACAAGCTTAGGTTGGCTTTTTCTAGGAAGATTGATAGCTGGGTTTACAGGCGCCAGCATTACCACGGCAATGGCATACATTGCTGACGTCAGTTCCCCTGAGGACAGGGCGAAAAATTTTGGAATCACGGGCGCTGCATTTGGAGTTGGTTTTATTCTTGGTCCTGCTTTGGGCGGTCTTTTAGGTGGAATTGGTTTGAAAGTTCCTTTTTATGCCGCGGCAATTCTTTGTTCGATTAATTTCATCTTGGGTTATTTTATGTTGCCGGAATCATTGAGTCCTGAAAATAGAAGACCGTTTTCCTGGAAACGAGCAAATCCATTGGGAGCTTTGTTGCAATTTAAAAAATACCCAAAATTGCACCGTTTGTTTTTGGTCTTATTTCTGATAGCAATCGGTTCGCATGCTGTACAAAGCAATTGGTCATTTTTTACGATAGAAAAATTTCAATGGAGTGAAAAAATGATTGGCTTGTCTTTGGCGATGGCTGGTCTCATGGTAGGAATCGTTCAGGGTGTTTTGATCAGATGGATCAACCCTTTACTGGGCAATGAAAAAAGCCTTTACTTAGGGTTGCTCATTTATGGATTGTCAATGGTTCTGTTTGCTTTCGCATTCAAAGGGTGGCATATGTTTGTTATTCTCATTCCTTACTGCCTAGAAGGAATTGCTGGTCCTGCAGCCCAAGCCATGATCACTGGGGAAGTTTTGCCCAACCAACAGGGAGAAGTGCAAGGGCTCAATACTTCTTTGATCAGTCTCACCTCGATCATTGGTCCATTGATGATGAATAATTTATTTTATATTACAACGAAATCAGACACACCATTTTATTTTCCAGGTTCCCCTTTTATGTTGGGTGCTGTACTTTTTTTGATAGGCGCTCTGATCAGTTATCTGGGTTTTAAAAAACAACAAAGACCAAAATCCGTTACATTAGAAAAAATTTAAGCATTTTGAAAATAAGGTCACTTTCCAATATTTTGTACTTTCCATTATTCATTATTGGAATCCTCATCCTTTATTTTGGATACGGCAATAACAATGGACTCATGGTTTGGATTTTTGTTCCGGTCATCCTCATCGTTGCCATTTATGTAGGTCATGCCCAAATTGATTACTGGTGGTTGAAGAAAAACCCTGCTCCATTGGACGAACCTATCATCAAGTGGTTGGATAAATTTGGATATTATTACCTATCATTGAAAACAGATCAACAACAAGAGTATAGAAACAGGCTCAGTAATTACCTCTTTGCACGAGAATTTATGGTGGTGGCAAATAAAGAACAAAAACCTGTGCCAGAAGACATCAAAGCCATCATCGCCAGCCAAGCAATCAACCTAACATTTGGCTTGGAGGATTATCTGCTCGATGATTACGATCGAATATTTATCTATGTCCATGCCTTCCCAACTCCTCTATTTAAATTTTTGCACCGCGTCGAAACTGAACATACAGATAAGGTCATCATCCTCACTATGGATCAATCTGTGCATGGGGTGGTCGAACCCAAAAAATATTACAACATTGCCCTGCATGCATATGCGGATGCCTTTACACACGTGCACCCAGATAAAGATTATCCAACAGTGAATCATCTTGGATGGGAAGTGCCAGAAATGATTTTTGAAATGACGAAGCAAGATATTTGTCAGATTTGTGGTTTTGAAAATTTGGACATTTTAGTTGTGCATATCGTAGCCTTTTTTACCAATAAGTCTTTTTATTTATCACAATTACCACACGAAGGTGCTGCTCTTTCCAAGGTTTTTAATCAATAAAAAATGCAAGATTTTAAACTGACTTTCCAAAAAGAAGACGGCATTGACCCATTGAAGAGCTTTAGAGAGGCATTTAATTTTCCCAAAGATGCGAATGGTAAAGACATCATTTACTTATGTGGAAACTCTCTCGGTTTACAACCCAAACAAGCAAAAGAAGACATCGATTTTGAAATGGCTAGGTGGGCTACTTTAGCGGTGGAAGGGCATTTTGACGGCCCTACCAACTGGATTGATTATCATTATGCACTAAAGGAACCTATGGCGGCCATTGTGGGAGCCATGCCAGATGAAGTTACCATCATGAATACCTTGACGGTGAATCTTCACCTCATGATGACAGCTTTTTACCACCCTTCAGCCACCAAATATAAAATTCTCATAGATCATTCGGCATTCCCTTCTGACCGATATGCAGTCGATAGTTTTCTACAATCAAAAGGAATCAAAGATGGTTTGTTGATTCTAGAAGCTGATAAAGGAGCACTAGTTTCCAATGAAAGCATCCAAAATACTTTTGCGAAACACGGGCATGAAATTGCAATGGTCATTCTTGGTGGAGTCAATTATTTTTCTGGGCAATTTTATGACTTGGCTTTTATGAGAGCAATAACATTGGAACATCAATGTATACTAGGTTTGGACCTAGCCCATGCCGTAGGAAATGTGCCTGTCAATCTTCATAATAATGGAATTGATTTTGCAGTTTGGTGCACCTATAAATACCTCAATGGTGGTCCGGGAAGTTTAGCAGGAATGTTCCTGCATGAGCAACATTTTGACAATGCAGCATTGACTCCTTTGCGAGGTTGGTGGGGTCAAGACCGCAAAGAAAGATTTTTGATGGAGGAAACATTCAAACCAATGAAAGGAGCAGAAGCATACCAAATCAGTAATCAGCCCATTTTTTCTTTGGTGCCGTTGAATGCTTCATTGAACCTCCATTCAATTGCAGGAATAGAAGCATTAAGGCAAAAGAGTATAGCCCTCACTTCCTATTTGGAGTCTCTAATATTGGCATTGAATGATGACCGAATTTCTATCATTACTCCCCAGGCAGTGGATCGAAGAGGCGCACAACTTTCCATCAGGATAAAAGGTGGAAACAGAACGATTTTTGATCAACTCAGGTCAAAAGGTGTACTGGGTGATTGGCGAAACCCAGATGTGATCAGGCTCAGCCCAGCACCTATTTACAATAACTTTGAAGACGTCTACCAAGCAGTGCAAGCCTTGGGTGAAGTATTGCAAGAATTAAATTGAATTTAATGATTTGGATATAATTTTGAATATTCCTCTAGATGAGAGACGAAAGATGAAAGACGAAAGATGAAAGACGAGAGTTCAATTTATAGTTCCACTGTAAAACCGTTTGGAAAAATACTTTCATTTTTTTCTAGTAAGTTTTAATCCCAAACTTTGAAATAATACTTGCCTTTTTACTTTAATCCTTTTTCTTTTGAACTATTGTGAATTAACAGTTCATTTTAATTCTGGGGATAAAATTGATTTGGATTTATGATTTTACGGAAAGATTAAGATTTATTTAATTCCAATTGCCATCTCTTTCCCTTCCTTATTGTCTCCTTATAAGTTAGTTTTGTAGTTTCTACAGACAAAAGGAAAATTTGAAGCATTTACTTTACATCAACAAATATTTATACCGATATAGAGGGAGACTCCTTTTGGGATTCATATTCGTAAGTTTATCCAATTATTTTGGCATTTTGATTCCCCAAAGAATAGGCAAAGCTCTTGATTTTGTTCGGGAACAGTTGGTAGCCAATTCTGAATCTGGTACTACCAATCTAAGTGAAGAGTTGAGTGCAGCCTTATTGCAATTTGTCATAATCGTCATTGGTTTTGTGCTGTTGAAAGGACTTTTCATGTATTTTATGCGCCAGACCATCATTGTAGTATCTAGATTGATCGAATATGATTTGCGCAAAGACATGTACGAGCACTTGCAAACATTAGACACTTCATTTTATAAAAGGAATAAAACGGGTGATTTGATGGCTCGCATCTCAGAAGATGTTTCAAAAGTGCGCAATTACCTAGGGCCAGGAATATTATATGGCGTAAACCTAATTTCACTCTTTGCCTTGACAATTTTTGCAATGATCAGGGTGAGCCCAGAACTTACCTTTTATACCTTGTTGCCTTTGCCATTTTTATCTTTGTCCATCTATTATGTGAGTGATAAAATCAATAGTAAATCCACAATTATTCAACAGCAGTTGTCAAAGTTGACGGTGATTGCTCAAGAGGCTTATTCTGGAATCAGAGTTTTGAAAAGTTACGGTAAAGAGGCACAGTTTGTCGGGCATTTTGAAGATGAAAGTGAAGACTTTCGCAAAAAATCCCTAGACCTAGCCATTTTCAATGCATTTTTCTTTCCATTGATGATTTTGTTGATCAACATCAGTACTTTGTTGGTGCTCATCATCAGTGGTCATTTGGTTGCTGATGGTACTGTTTCTGCTGGTAATATCCTCGAATTTATCATTTATGTCAATATGCTTACGTGGCCGGTCACTTCGATCGGATGGATTGCAAGTGTAGTTCAGGAGGCTGCCGCATCACAAGCTCGAATAAATGCGATCATGGAAGAAAAAACCGTGTTGGTTGATGGTACAATCAGTGGACAAGAAATAAAGGGTGATTTAGTATTTGACAAAGTGACCTTTATTTATCCTGAAACTGGAGTCAAGGCAATGGATGGTGTGTCTTTCAGAATAAAGGCCGGGCAAAAAATAGCCATTATTGGTAAAACCGCTTCTGGAAAGAGCACCATTGGTGAGCTCATTCTCAGGATGTATGACATCAATGAAGGGGCCATTACCCTCGACGGAATTCCTTTGAAACAATATAAAATGAGCCACATCAGGGAAAACATTGCCTACGTTCCTCAAGATGTTTTTCTCTTTTCTGATTCAGTGCAAGCAAATATTGGTTTTGGTACCAGTGGAGTGAGTGAAGAGGAAGCTAAGAAATTTGCTGGTTATGCAGCTGTGGATGAGGATATTCAAAAACTTCCGGAAGGTTATCAGGCTTTGGTTGGAGAAAGAGGAGTGACTCTATCTGGCGGTCAAAAACAAAGAGTGAGTATTGCCCGAGCCCTCATCAAAAATCCGGATATGGTCATCTTGGATGACTGCTTATCTGCTGTCGATGTGGAGACAGAGCACCAAATTTTGCAATATTTAAACAATGCACTGGCAGGTAAAACTGCAATCATCATCACCCATCGAGTACACAGTTTACAAGACTTTGATCAAATCATTGTCTTGGATGAAGGTAAAATTGCTGAGATGGGTACACATGATCAACTTGCCAATACTGGAGGCTTTTATGCCCAGCAATTGGAGAATTCCAGAAATGCTACTGAATATTCTGTGCA
Source organism: Bacteroidota bacterium (assembly GCA_029567325.1). Lineage (GTDB taxonomy): Bacteria > Bacteroidota > Bacteroidia > Chitinophagales > Saprospiraceae > JADKBO01. Next base: position 22,469 of record JAKQLF010000181.1, read on the forward strand.
AGTAGAAAAATAGTATTGTGTTGGCAATCGTCGCCACAACAGACTGGTACTGGTATTTCCCAACTATACGATAATCACTTCCACACCCGCGTCGATCAACCTTTTTTTGTCTTCAGGAGAAATATTGCTGTCTGTAATGACTTTGTCTATATTGCTTAAGTCACAAATAAAAGCCAAACTCCTTTTGACAAACTTACTGGAGTCGGCCAATACAATCACTTCTCTCGATATTTGGATCATAATCTCATTGAGTCGGGCTTCCTCCATATTTGGAGTGTAAATACCCTGTTTGGTATCAAAACCATCTACACCCAAGAAAACCTTATCTACATTGAAGTTGAGTAGATTTTTTTCTGCTAAAGGACCTACCAAAGACAAAGAATTCTTTCGCAAGTAACCACCTGGAATGATCAGATTGATATTTGGATTTGAGCTTAGTAAATTGGTGATGTTTAATGCATTGGTGATGACGGTGAGGTCTTGTAAATCTGGCAGATATCTTACTAACTCAGCTGTTGTTGAGCCAGAATCAATAATAATAGTGTCGGATTCTGAAACATATTGGGCTGCGCGATTTCCAATTTTATTCTTTTCCTTAAAGTTTATTTTGCTTTTGTCACCCAGTCTCTGGTCTACCGCGACATTGTTTTCCAATTTTAAGGCACCACCTCTTACTCTTATGAGTACCTTTTTTTGCTCCAATTGGTCCAAGTCATTTCTGATGGTAACCTCGCTTACATCAAATTTTTGACTCAATTCAGGAACATGCAATTCTCCCTTTTCTGAGAGTAATTCCAAAATTTCTTTTCTTCTTCCTACAGTGGTATCGCTTTTTTTAGCCATATGGTAATGTTGATGTTGTTGTAAGTATTTTCTAATAAATGTGGCTACGCTGACAAAGTTCAAATGATTACTCTTTTGGCCATTATTTATTGTGTCACAGGTTCTCAAAACGATGGTCAACAAATAGATCAGGATGTTTTTCAATGACCTGATCTAATGACCACTCTTATTATTGTTTTGGAACTTTGCGAAACAAGATTAAAGCCAATTTCAACGCCTTTGCAAGTTCCTTTTTCCCAAATCATTCCTTAGAAAAGTGTTCTCAAAAGTAAAATACAAAGACATGCGGCAAAGATATTACAATTACATAGATAAGGAAACAATACTTAGTACATAATGAAAGTTTAACCATGCTTTTACTTATTATAAAATTAAACTAAAATCAAAAAGAAATAAAACGAAAGATAAAATTCCTAAAAATAACTTACTAAACCTTATCTTTGTATTGATTATTAATTTATTTTTGACAAGAAATAATGAAACTAAAAGTAAAAAATGAGTTTCATTTTCGGATTGACACATTATTACTCAATTGTTTATACGGTAATTTATGAAGTATCTAGGGGTTGAAAGTGAACAATTACATAAGTTGGGGGGGTATCATACAGCTGTTGAAATTGCGCAACAACCAGAAATTTGGAAAAAAATATGGGAAATGGTTCAAACAACCAGTCCAGACATTGTCCAATATTTGGATGAAGCTTTAAAACACTCAAAAAGAATCATTCTTACAGGTGCGGGGACAAGCGCATTTATTGGAATTACACTCAAAAGCCTTTTTCAAACAAAGTTTGGTTTGATTACTGAGGCGATTCCTACCACTGATTTGGTGACTCATCCTGATCATTATTTTTTAAGAAACACGCCGACACTTTTGATCTCTTTTGCCCGGTCTGGCAATAGTCCAGAGAGTGCAGCTGCGGTAGTGCTTGCCAATGAGTGTTGCGATCATGTCTACCATCTCATCATTACTTGCAATATTCATGGAGCATTGGCCAAAGTTTCTTCTACCCAACCCATGAAGGTTATTTTTCTGCCAGAAGAATCCAATGACCAAAGCTTAGCCATGACGAGCAGTTATACAAGTATGTTGTTGACTGGTCTTTTGATAGCCAGAATCCACGAACTTCCTGCCTTGGCAGATAAATTGAGCAATTTGTGTGTTTGTGCTCAAGATTTTTTAGATCACAACTGTCACCAGTTGGAAGAAATTGCAAAACTTGATTTTAAAAGGATTGTCTTTTTGGGATCAGGGCCATTTTTTGGAGCCGCAACCGAATCTAGTCTTAAAATTCAAGAACTGACAGATGGTGAGGTTATTTCAAAATTTGAAACGTATTTGGGATTTAGGCACGGCCCAAAATCAGTCATTGATAGCAAAACCATCATCGTTTATTTTCTTTCATCGCAAAATGAACATGCACTCAAATACGAATTGGATCTGATCAATTCCATGAAGATGGGCACGCGGCCGCTTTTGGAAATTGGCATCTCAGAAAGTAGTAAGGATAGCCTCAGCATTTTCCAAAGTTATTCTTTTGCTTCTGAAAAATTGGTAGCCGATGATTATTTAATGGCCATTGCTTATGTATTATTTGCCCAAGTTTTGGGGTTTTATAAATCCATAGAATTACAGTTGAAACCAGATAGCCCATCTGTCAATAATGACATTGCCCGGGTGGTGGAAGGGGTTCATATTTATACCTTAATTTAGGGTGGTCAATCAATTAAGAAATCATAAACTAAAGCTTTATGTTCAAAGAATTTGATGTTGTCGTTGTCGGAGAATTGAATGTGGATATCATCATGGATCAGATAGAAGGTCTTCCAGCAATTGGCAAAGAAATAATTGCAGAAAAGATGAATTTCACCCTTGGCAGTAGCACCGCTATTTTTGCCAATAACATTGCTACTTTGGGTGCGAGAGTATGTTTTGTTGGGAAATTGGGACTCGATTCATTTGGTTATTTTATAAAAGAAACTCTTGATAAAAAGGGGATCGATACCTCACAAATTGTCATGTCTTCAGAACTCAAAACTGGCGCTACCATTGTTTTGAATTTTGATGAAGATAGGGCAAATGTCACTTTTCCTGGTGCCATGAATGACCTTTCTTTATCTGATATAAAGGATGAATGTTTAGCAAAGGCCCGACACATACACATCAGCTCTATTTTTCTGCAAAAATCATTACTTCCAGGACTTTCTAAACTGCTTGCCAAAGCAAAAGCCTTGGGATTGACTACCTCTATTGATCCTCAGTGGGATCCTCAGGAAAGATGGGATATTGATATGGATTTGTTGATGTCCTTGATTGATGTTTTTTTGCCAAATGCTGCGGAGTTGATCAATCTGACCCACGCCAAAGATCTAGGCGAAGCATTAGATAAAATCAAAAAATATGATCAAACGACCATAGTGATCAAAAATGGCCATGAAGGAGCTTTGCTTTGGGATGGTAAAATATTGATCCACCAACCAGTTTTTTCAAATCAAAATGTAATCGATGCGATAGGTGCTGGAGATAGTTTCGATGCTGGATATATCAAAAAATTTCTAGAGGGTTGTTCGGCGAAGGAATGTCTGGAATATGGATCGCTGATGGGAGCCATCAACACCACAGGTTATGGAGGAACTTCTTCTTTCTCAAGCTTAGAAAAAGTCAATCAAATTGCTCAATCAGTATTTAATTATTCAGACTATGTTACTGAAGGATAAACTTGCACAATTCAATCAAAGTGGTCATGCAATTCTGGCAGCCAATTTTTACAATTTTGAGACGCTCACAGGCATATTGAATGCCGTTGGAGAAACCTCTCAAGACATTATTTTACAGGTGTCAGAAGGTACTATTCAATATTTGGGTTTGGAGATGACGGTGGACATGGTCAGAGCCGCCCTCAAACAACACGAGATCAACGGATGGTTGCATTTGGACCATGGCAGTTCACTTGCAATTGTTCAAAAGTGTTTGGATGCAGGATTTGATTCTGTGATGATAGATGCCAGTGAAAAACAATTGGAGGAAAATATAAACCTTACCAGGCAAGTTGTCAAGGTGGCAGAGGCTTATAAAGCAAATGTGGAAGCCGAACTTGGTTACATTGCCAAATTGGGCCAAAATCAAAGTGGGAATATCTACACTCAACCAGAAGAAGCAAAAAATTTTGCGGAAGCAACGGGCATCAACGCACTGGCAGTTGCAGTAGGAACTGCCCATGGTTTTTACAAAGATCCGCCCCATTTGCAACTTGATTTGATATCAAGGATTCATGAAATCACACCTGCTGCTTTGGTATTGCATGGTGCTTCTGGTGTTCCAGCTGACCAATTGAAAGTAGCCATAAAAAGGGGCATTTCCAAAATCAATGTGGCCACAGATTCGAAAAATGCATTCATGCAATCCTTGAAAGTCACCTTAAATAAAACTGATGAAATAGACCTCAGGTTGGTTTTCCCAAAGGCAACTCAGGCAGTGACTGATCTGATAGCCCAAAAGTTGACCATTATATCGAGCGCTTAATTTTCAATAAATTCACTATGCGTAAACTCATCCTCATATTATTGACCAACCTGTTAGCGCATCCAATTGCGTTTACCCAAAAACCAGCAAAAATAAAAGAAGAAGTTCGTCATCTCAAGACATATCCTTTTAGTGACCCAAACCCTATCCCAGTATTGACCACACACGATCGAGTCATTTATCCTTATCATGACTTTCATGGATTTAGCTTTGATAGCGAAATGCAACCGTGGAAAATCGTCAAAATGGAAAATGATTTTATTGAAGTATATGTTTTGCCAGAAGTGGGAGGCAAAGTTTGGGGAGCCATAGAAAAATCAACTGGCAAAGAATTTATTTATCGCAATGAAGTGATGAAATTTAGAAACATTGCGATGCGTGGACCATGGACATCTGGAGGAATTGAATTCAATTTTGGCATCATTGGCCACAGCCCAGCCACTGCGACACCAGTCGATTACTTTATAAAAACTAATTTAGATGGAAGTGTTTCTTGTTTTGTGGGCAATATTGATTTGCCTTCTAGAACAAAGTGGACAGTAGAAATAAGACTGCCCAAAGACAAAGCTTACTTTGAAACCAACGTAGTGTGGCAGAACCCCACCGATCTACCACAATCTCACTACAATTTTATGACAGGCGCCGCCGTCGTTTCCAAAGACTTGGAATTTATTTATCCAGGCGATCAAAAATTGGAGCACGAAGGAAAGGTACATCCCTGGCCGATCAATGAAATGGGTGTAGATATGTCCAAGTATGCCAATGACACTTTTGGAAGTCATAATTCATACCACATGGTTGGGGAATATGAACCTTTTATAGGCGGCTATTTTAAAGAATCTAAATTTGGGTTTGGGCATTGGGCGAGATATGAAGACATGCCGGGCAGAAAATTATGGTTGTGGTCTACAGCCAGAGATGGTGCCATTTGGGAAGATTTGTTGACAGACACCGACGGTCAATACATGGAGTTCCAAGCAGGACGAAGTTTCACCCAAAATTCCTACAATGCATTCAAAAATCCAATCAAGGAAATGAGTTTTAATGGTCATGTGATTGATCAATGGGATGAATTTTGGTTTCCGGTAAAAGGGATTGGAGGTTATAAAAAAGTTTCACGGAAAGGTGCTTTAAATGTAGAAAGAACGCCAACGGGAATTGATATAGGATTCAACTCATTTGTTTTTGGCAATGCTACTCTTTTAGTAAAATCGCAAGGCAAGACCATTTTTACAAAGGCATTCAAAGCTACTCCTATGTCAGTCTTCCAGACAAGTTGCGCATTGGAAGCGAGTGATACAAGTTATGAAGTGATGATTCAAAACATGGATTTGCACTATGAGGCAATGCCCACCAATAAGCTCAAAAGGAATTTTGTGCGCAGTAGTCCCGTAGTTAAAAACGCATCGTATTACTTTTCGGAGGGAGAGGAAATGAAAACTGACCGTAAATACGAAGAGGCCAAATCTCTTTTTCAATTGTGCTTGGCTAATGACGCCACCTATCCCGATGCTTTGGTGGGATTGTCAGAAATATTTTACAGACAACAGTTTTTGGATTCTGCAATGATTTATGCTCAGAAGGCATTGGAACTAAATACCTATCATCCTGCAGCCAATTATTTCGCAGGATTGATTTATAAAGCAAACAAAGATGAGATAAACGCGCTTGAATCTTTTGGATTGGCAGCAAGATCTATGGAATACAGGTCTGTAGCCTATGCACAAATGGCAGAAATAAAAGCCACTCAAAACGATTGGAAAGAGGCAGTTTTTTATGCCAATAAGTCCTTGGAATTCAATCAACACCAGTTGAGTGCTTTAAAAATCCTGAGTGTTAATGCAAGAAAATCAAACAAACTTTTGAGTGCAAAGAAACTTTGGGAAAAAATCCAAACCATTGATGCTTTAGACGATTTCAGCAGATTCGAACAATATTTGGTCAGTCCAACCAACATTAATAAAACCGCCTTTACAAAAAACATTCAAAACGAATTTCCATACCAAACCTATTTGGAATTGGCTTCAGAATATTTGAAATTGGGCCTAAAAGAGGATGCCTTAAAGGTCTTGGAGTTGAGTCCTCAACATGATCTTGTTGCTATTTGGAAAGCGTATTTAAACGAATCCACAAATGCATTAGATCAAATCAAAAATGAAAAACCTTATTTTATTTTTCCGTTTAGAGCCGAAGACGTCGAGGTTTTGAAATGGGCAGTCAAGCACAATGATCATTGGACTTTCAAATATTATTTGGGCTTGGTTTATTGGCATCTGGGCAGAAAACAAGATGCAAAAGATTTATTTCTTCATTGTGGAGAAACTCCAAATTTTGCACCATTTTATACTAGTAGAGCATATTTGCAGCAGGGCGAAAAAATTGAACTCGTAGAAAAAGATTTCCAAAAGGCGCTGGCCATTAGTCCACAAGAATGGAGGAATTGGGATAAGTTGATCCATCACTTTGCATCGCAAGATAATAATGAAGCTGCATTGAAATTATCGAGTGAAGCCATTCAGAAATTTGATGAAAACTTTATGCTTCGCATTCAACATGCAGGCCTGCTACTCGATAATGGACAATATGATGCATGTTTGAATGTTCTGTCCAATACCAAAGTTTTGCCTTTTGAAGGATCCATCCAAGGAAAACAAATTTACGAAGTCGCACATTTGTATAAGGCAGTAGAAGCCATAGAAAAAGCGCAATATGAAAAAGCAATTTCCGAAATAGAACAATCAAAAGCGTGGCCAGAAAATTTGGGATCTGGGCGACCCTACGTTCCAGACGAACGCATACAGGATTATCTTACAGCGTTTTGTTTGGAAAAAATTGGTCAGAAAAATAATGCCTATCAAGCGATTAAACATATCGTGGAATTAGAACAAAAATGGACGCTCATTAATCCTGTCAATGAATTAATTTCCCTTATGGCATTTCAAAAATTGAATGATGATTCTGGATTAAAGAATAAATTAAATTCAATTATGACAAATCCCAATTACACTGATGATGATATTGGCCAATGGGTCATTGCCAAATACAACAAGGATACATTGGCAGTGACACATTTGGAATCTCGATTGAAATCACAACGATATATCTCACTATTGAATACCATATTCTAAATAACTGGATAAATTGATAGAATGATTATTTATCTGCGAAATATCACGTGTATCATTTTATTTTTTATTTCCTGTAAAGAAGAAAAAAAATTATTTGATCTGATATCTGGCGATGAATCTGGAATTGAATTTGAAAACACGATCAACGAGTTTGATTCGATCAATATATTCAACAATATTTATGTTTATAATGGCGGAGGAGTGGCCATTGGTGATGTAAATAATGATGGATTACAAGACCTCTTTTTTACGGGAAATCAGGTGGACAATAAGTTGTATTTAAATAAAGGAAATCTACAGTTTCAAGACATTACCTTACTTGCAAAAGTCAATAAAGACAAAGGGCAATGGAGCATGAGTGCAAATTTTGTCGATATCAACAACGACGGTAAAATGGATATCTACGTCTGTAATGCAATGTATCCGGATACAATCAGAAGGAAAAACCTATTGTACATCAATGAAGGCAATAACGATAAAGGCATTCCTACATTTTCTGAGCAGGCACAATCATATGGCCTTGATCATGCTTCACATTCCAATAACATCCAATTTTTTGATTATGATCAGGATGGAGATTTGGATCTTTACATTGCAGTAAATAGCAGCATCCGCAATTTGGAAAATCAATTTATTCTTCATTCTCGGAAGCTGGTACAAGCCAATACGGATCATCTTTTGGAAAATATTTGGGATGAAAAATTGCAACACGGAAGATTTATGGATGTGTCCCAAGATAAAGGAATAGTTTGGGAAGGATACAGCAACAGTTGTTTGATTACAGACATCAATGGAGACACCAAACCAGACATTTACGTGGGGAATGATTTTCTTAGTAATGATATCTGGTATGTCAATCAAGCAAAAGATTCATCTTTTTTCTTTGAAAATAGGGTGAAGGAAATCTTCAAACATCAATCCTATTCGGCTATGGGTGCTGACATGGCAGATGTAAATAATGACGGATGGATGGACTTCATCACGACAGAAATGTTGCCTTATGATAACAGGAGGAAAAAGACCATGCTCAATGCCAATAATTATACCTACTACATCAACACAGAAAAATTTAATTATGGCTATCAATACATACGCAATACCTTACAGATAAACCAAGGCTTGGACCCTTCGGGCCATCAAATGATTTTTAGCGACTTGGGCATCATGGCTGGGGTTTATCAGACAGATTGGAGCTGGGCACCTCTTTTTGCTGATTTTGACAACGATGGCCACAAGGATTTATTCATAAGTACAGGATTTTTGCGCGATATAAACGATCATGATTGGGGTTCTTACAGATCTTCCATTGTAGCCCTTTCCAAATCTCAAGAAGCAATGATCAAATCAATACCGCAAGTAAAAATTCCAAATTTTGCTTATAAAAATAAAGGGCAATTGCAATTTGATGATGTATCAAAAGCATGGGGTTTGCATCAAAATTCTTTTTCAAATGGTAGTGCATATGGAGACTTGGATAATGATGGAGACTTGGATTTGGTAGTTAATAACATCAATGACAGAGCTTTTTTATATCAGAATAATACCATTGGAAATGGAAATAAATCGAGTCATCATTTCATCAGAATTGCTCTGCAAGGCCATGATCAAAATAGGTCAGCCTATGGATCAAATGTCACTATTTACTACGATCAGTTTAAAAAGCAAACTGCTCAATTATTAAGTTCAAGAGGTTATTTATCACAATCAGAATCCATGCTGCATTTTGGATTGGGTAATTGTGCTAAAATTGACTCGGCGGTAATTTTGTGGGCCAATGGCCAAAAAACGGTTGTGTATGACTTAATAATAGATCAAGCGAATTTGATTAAATATGAGGATGAAAATAAAAGGTCTGGATTACCTGGGCGAACTAATATCACAGCATTATTTGAGCCCATAAATAGTGAAGCAATAGGGTTGAATTATAAACATGATGCTGTTGACTTTAGTGATTTCAATATTCAAAGAACATTGCCACATAAACTATCGCAATATAGCCCGGCACTATCAGTTGGTGATTTGAATGGAGATGGTTTGGATGATGTATTTATTTGTAATAGCACACAACCAGATGTCATTTATTATCAACAAAAGAATGGAAAGTTTGAGCAAAAATGGATGCCAAATGATGCAAGTAAAAAATCAAATAAGCATGCCGGAGTCGTTATTTTTGACGCAGATGGAGATGGGGATAATGATATTTATACAACGGTTGGCGGTTATAATTCCCAAACCGAATTGGATGAAATGTGGGTGAATAAAGGCAAAGGAAAATTTGAATTATCGAAAGAAGCATTACCCATTCCAAAATCAAACACTTCCACCATCAAAGCTGCCGATTACGATCAAGATGGAGATTTAGACTTGTTTATTGGGAGTCGTGTTTTACTCGGTCAATATCCAAAAGCGGATAAAAGTTACATCCTCAGAAATGATACAAAGGAAAAAGACAAAATCATATTTACAGACGTGACCGCTCAAGTTTATCCATCTATGGATTCCATTGGTATGGTTAGTGATGCGTTGTGGAGCGACTTCAACAATGATCATTTTCCAGATTTGGTAATTGCCTGTGAGTGGAAACCTTTGACTTTTTTGAAGAATACGGGAAACGGTTTTGAAAATGTAACTGAAGCCACTGGAATTCATGATAAAGTTGGTTGGTGGAATAGCCTGAGTGCTGCTGATTTTGATCAAGATGGTGATGTGGATTATGTAGCGGGCAACTTAGGAACCAATACTTTTTTCCAAGGAAATCAAGCTCAACCAATGACGATCTATGCCAATGATTTTGATAAAAATGGGAAATATGATTGTTTTATTTCCATGTTTATGTATGATGCTGGAGGTCAAAAACGAGATTATCTTTTCAACACAAGAGATGATATCATCGGTCAATGGCCAGGTTTGCATAAACGTTATAATTCCTATGCGGAATTTGGAAATACCACAACGGAAAAAATATTTACTAACCAAGATTTACAGGGAGCCATCATCATGCAAGCGAATTGGATGTACACCAGTTTTATAGAAAATCTGGGAAATGGAAAGTTTGCCATAAAAGCTTTACCTATGCAAACACAAATTGCCCCAGTCTTTGCCACATTACCATTTGATGTGGATGATAATGGTCTTGTGGACATCATTTTGGTGGGGAATGATTATGGCATGGAAATTTTGCAAGGCCATGCCGATGCATTCAACGGATTGGTTTTAAAGAATTTTGGAAAGAATGACTTTAGACCAATGGGCATTCAGGAGAGTGGATTTTATGTGCCACATGATGCCAAGGCATTGTCTTATTTAATTTTGAATGATGAAAAAGCCATGATTTTGGCAACGCAAAATAAAGATTCTCTCAGGGTTTTTTCTCCGACCAATGTCACAGGTGAGTGGATAAAATGTTTGCCGGCTGAATGTCGTGCAGATATTTATTTTAATTCAGGTAAAATAGAACGCAGAGAATTATCTTGGGGACAATCTTTTTTATCGCAACATGCTCGAAGTTTACAAAAATTGCCAAGTATGGATAAAATTATTTTTTACAATTCCACAGGAAAGGTAACCAGGACTATTGAGTAATTGTGCTTATTCCAGAAGGTAATTTTGGAATATATTTACTAATTAAAAAATTGAAAATGAAATCGTCACGCAGAAAATTTTTGGCTCATTCCATGGCCTTGACCTTACCGATGATCGCTCCCTTTTCGCCGGAAGATAACGGTTTAATTCAAGCAGATTTATTAGCTGAATTAAAACAAGGTATGTCAAATAATCGAATTGATAAAGACGCTTTCAAAATCAGTTTGTTTACCAAACATGTGCAGTGGTTGGACTTTACATCATTGGCAAAATTATTGAAAGAAACTGGATTCGACGGAGTTGATTTACCCGTAAGAAAAGGGGGCCATATTTTACCTGAAAACGTCGAACGAGACTTACCACTTGCAATGGCCGCAATGAAAAAGGAGGGTTTGGATATTCATTTTATTTCCACAGACATCCAAGATGCAGATGACCCACTCACAGAAAGGGTTTTAAAAACCGCTTCAAGTTTGGGCATCAAACATTATAGAATGCATTATTATTACTACGATCAAACCCTCAGCATAGACCAAAATTTGAAAGTATTTGAGCAAAAAATGAAGAAATTGGCTGCTCTCAATAAACGTTATAAAATCATTGGAGAATATCAAAATCATTCTCAAGACCAATCCACTTTTTTTGACAAAACCTACTTTGGCGCCACTTTATGGGATTTGTATTTAGTCCTCCGAAAAATAAATTCTCCATGGCTTTGTTCACAATTTGACATTGGTCATGCTACGGTAGAAAGTTATCGTTCTTGGGTTGTGGGTTTGGAATTGTTGGCACCGTTCATGTCCTCCCTGCATGTCAAGGATTTTTCATATCAAAAACAAGAAAAAGGCTGGGAAGTCAAAATGGAACAAATGGGAGATGGAATGGTGAATTATCCACTATTATTTGAAATTTTAAAAAAGAAAAAAATACAAGTGCCCATCACTTTCTATTATGGTTATGACATCGGAGATGCTGCAATAGGACCCGATATTATCTCTATTAAAAACGGATTGGAGTCATTTAAAAAAATGTTGAAGGTTTGGACCTCGTAATGATGAAATTAATTCAAAGTATTTTGCGCAAATAGCTTCAGTTTAATTATTTCATCATCATTGGATCAATTCATTTGCGCATCAAATTTTATGGACGTTAATTTCTCAAACTAAATTTCTTTAACAGAGAAGTTCAATTATTTTTACTCAAGTGAAATAAATTCAAATCAAAATAAATTCGAAAAAAAATAAATGGGAGATCTCATTAGAGCCATTCTTTCAAAAAATAATTAAACCACATTTGTCAATATGAATGAAAGCAAAAAATCAGTATCCGCCCATTTAATGTCCATTCCAGTCATGGTAGCCGCTTTGGGTTATTTGGTGGATATGTACGATTTGTTTTTATTTTCTATCGTCAGGGTGCCCAGTTTGCAATCATTAAATCTTTCTCCAGAGGAAATTCTTGAAGACGGCCTATTGTTGCTCAATCTACAAATGGCGGGCATGTTGGTAGGTGGCATTGTGTGGGGAATCCTTGGAGATAAAAGAGGCAGATTGTCGGTTTTGTTTGGGTCTATCATCATTTATTCATTGGCAAATATTGGCAATGGAATGGTCCATTCGGTTACTGCATATGCCATTCTTCGCTTCATAGCAGGATTTGGTTTGGCGGGAGAATTAGGCGCTGGCATTACTTTGGTCACTGAAATACTTCCGAAAAATATACGGGGATATGGCACAACTTTGGTTGCAACACTAGGAGTAATAGGTGCACTCTTAGCCTATGTCGTTGCGCAATATTTTGATTGGCGTACGTCCTATTTTATTGGAGGCGGTTTGGGCTTGTTGCTCTTGGTGATGAGATTCAGCGTTTTTGAATCAGACATTTTTTTGAAACTCAAGGAACAACACCATCATCAAAGGGGCAATATCATGATGTTGTTTAATAATAAAGAAAGGTTGATCAAATACATCACGAGTATTTTGATCGGAATGCCTATTTGGTTTGTGGTGGGTATTTTGATTACCTTCTCCCCAGAACTGGGTAAAGCCATGGAAATAGCAGAACCCATCAATGCAGGAAAAGCAGTCTTGTTTGCATTTGGAGCACAAGTGTTGGGTAACATTGTCAGTGGCATGCTGAGTCAATATTTCAAAAACCGGAGGAAGGTCATTTTCTTATTCATGGCCTTGTCATTTGTTTTTGTTTTGATTTACCTTTTGGTTCCTATCAAAACAGCCGCTATGTTGTATGTTATTTGCGCATGTCTGGGCTTTTGCAGCGGTTATTGGACTTTATTTATTACCGTAGCAGCTGAACTTTTTGGTTCCAACATCAGGGCGACAGTAGCAACCACCGTTCCAAATTTTGTACGAGCAACGGTTATCCCATTGACTGCTTTGTTTGTGTTACTCAAGTCAAATCTGGATTCACTTTCAAGTGCATTATTTGTTGGTATCTTTACTTATGCCATTGGTATGATTGCGCTTTATTATTTGGAGGAGACTTTTACGAAAGACATCAATTACCTGGAATAATGGTAAAAGGCTATGGGCCTCAACCCTGAGGTTAGTACTCATCTAAAAATAGTATATGTGTTATTAACAAAAATTAGTGCAAGAAACTAGATTTCTTCTACTTTTTTGCCTTGATACAAAAAAGTAGCAAAAAAAATCAAGGCTGAATTTTTTTCTTAACGCTCCCTTACTTTAAAAATACTATGCAAAAAAACTCACTTTTGGCTTTTCTTCATTGTTTTTTGCTGCACCTGCACCGATTCATTGATATGAGGTTACTTATAGTTAGAACAGTTTTTTGCACTTAACGTATTTTTAAAGTTCGGTAGCTAAAAAAAATAAGGCCGATTCAAAACTGATCGAGGAGCTCAGGAAACAAGCACGATGAATAGTGTCCTCGAGTCTCTTGTTAAAAATTGCGAAATTGCCCCGCAGTGAATTGTTGGCGCAGCCAATTGTGTCCGCATGACATTGAACTCTATTGAACTCCCATTGAAATGATTGAACTCCATTGAACTCCCATTGCGCTGCAGGCATTGAATTCACATTGCGTCCGCATGACATTGCCCCACACGGAATTGCTGTCGCAGCCATTTGCGTCCGAAAGACATTGAACACTGCTTCGAGCCACAAGCTTCGGGTTTCGAGCCATGTGTGAGTTTTGCCCCACACGGAATTGCCCATTGCGCCGCAGGCATTGAATTCCCATTGCGTCCGAAGGACATTGCCCCGCAGGGAATTGATGGCGCAGCCAATTGCGCCCGAAGGACATTGAACTCTATTGAACTCCCATTGAAATGATTGAACTCCATTGAACTCCCATTGCACTGCAGGCATTGCTCCCCTTTCAAAAGCAGGGAGGAATTGAATATCATTTAACCAAAGTAAAATTACCTTTTGACACTTCTTTCACACCATTGCTGAATGTGAACTCGACCAAATAAGTATACACACCTGTTTCTGCCGGGTGCCCGTTGAAGTAACCATCCCAAGAAAATTCTTGTGTTGAGCGATAGACGTTGTTGCCAAATCTGTCATAGATCAGCAACAAAGAGATTTCAGATTCTGCTCCTTGGTCCAAAAGGATGGAAAATAAGTTGTTATCATCTTTAGATTGCAGGGAAATAATGTTGGGTGTGTAAGCTTTTGTCACACGTCGATTGACCATTACACTCTTCTCATCTGAGGCTTCGCAACCAAATTCATTGATTGCGACCAAACTAAAGGTAGTTTCTTCACTAGGATTTGCCGATGTTTCCGGGCACGTTGGACAAGATACAAAATTAGCTGGTTGCCACTCCAAACTTTCAATTGCATCGGTAGTGATGATAGAAAGTAAGAGGGTATCGCCAAGATTGATGGTGGTATCGGGACCTATATCGACACGGAATTCAGGAGGTGAAATGATTGCAAAATCCATTGAGTCGGCACAACCATGTACATCCTTAGCAATAATGGTATAATTTCCTGGAGGGAAGTTTGTGCCATTCACTACATCAAACTGGGCATTCATTACTTCATATTTGAATGGCGGGAAATTTCCGCTCGTCATCACTTCCAATTTACCATCTTCACCAAAACATTTTGGTTGTACAATCATTGGAGAAATGGCAATGGCAGGATTTCCCAAAACAAATAGATGTTGTTCGATGATGGAGTCACATCCGTTTATATTTGAATTGAATAAAGTATCCAAATAAGTGCCTGAAGCGGTCAAGGTATTATTTCCAAACATCAATGAATTACCAAAGCAAATCGTGTCATATTTTTGAATGATTTGTTGTAAGACCTGTACGCTGACCACATCCGAAGTAATGAAACATTTGGTATTGGAAAAATTCAAGCTGTCATTGGAGACTATATAGCGATAGTAATGATTGCCTACATTTAATTGATCCACAGAGAAACTTTTTTCATCGCTCAGGTATTCCGACCAATTGATACTATCTGTTGAATATTGCCACTTGATGGCCCAATTTACTGGTATATCTGCGGAAATAGTGATGGCAGAATCAGTAGGGCAAGTGTATTTATTGTCAAAGTCTGAGGAGGAGATGCGGTTGCCTGGCACACATGGCCTGAAGGAAATATTATCTATGGCCAAATCATTGCCTGCACCTCCGGGAGCATTGTTTCTTATTGATAAGGTGACACTTGTCTGATTTAGACCAGTTGTAAAAGAAAGGCCATATTTTTCCCAGTGCTCTGATCTTGGTACATTACCTGTTGAATAAACTTCCAATGAATCAAGATAAAAAGTGAGATTTGGATCAATGTGGTCTGTGACATCTCTGGCAATGAGATTGACTACTTCAACAGAGAATTCATATAAAGTATTGGGGCAAAGACCAGTAACCAATTGTTCATAAAAAACGCTTGGTTCGTACGACGCATTGAAAAGCAAAAAATATCCCAAGCTATCTCCACCCGCATCAATCACATTGATCCACGTTTGCGGAGGAAAGAGATCTTCTACATTTTGTGTAATGGTGTATTGACCATCATTTGGCAAGTATGGCAGGTATTGATATCCAGGAGCAATCATTGGATCATTTTCTAAAGTCAGCGTATTGCCACGACCCAGAGAACCATTCAGAAAAATATTTTCTCCTAAGTTCCCAGTGCACAATGAATCTATTTGGGCCGTGAGCCCATTCATATTCAGAAGTAACATGAAAAACAAAATGCATGGACGCATATTTAAGATTTTTGGAGACTACAAAAATAAATAATTGTCATAATTTATTTGGTATAATCTTTCGCGCCTTCCCACACACCTCCTGCCTTGATCAAAAGGAGATATTTGATTTTAATTTTAAAGGTTTAATTTCCCAAGATTTTCACGGCCACATATGCCATCAAACCAGTGCTGTGGATCAAGGCGTCTTCATCAATTTTAAAATCGGGAGTATGCAGACCAGATTGTATGCCTTTGTCAACATTACCTACGCCCAATAAATAAAAGCAGGCATCTGCATTCTGTGAGTAATAGGCAAAATCTTCAGCAGCCATCCACATGTCTTGTTCCAAAACCTGATCGGTGCCCAGGTAGGATTGTGCAATTTCCATTACTCTTCCAGTCAAGTCTTCTGCGTTGAATAAACAAGGATATCCTCTGGTAATTTTCACCTCGCAAGTTCCGCCCATACTCTCCGCAATAGACTTGGCCATGAATTCAATTTTATCCAAAGAGAAGGTTCTCCACGATTCATTCATAGCTCTAAAAGTACCCTCCATATACACCTCGTCTGGTATGACATTGATGGCGCCATTAGCGATAACTTTACCAAATGATAACACACTTGGTTCCGTAGGATCCACCATGCGACTCACGACTTGTTGTAGGCTTACAATGATGTGTGAAGCAATCAAAACGGGATCTATGAGCATATGAGGTTGGGCACCATGACCTCCCTTTCCTTTCACAGTCATGAGGATTTCGTCCATAGATGCCATAAACTTACCTTTTCTAGTGGCGATTTTACCGCATGGCAGGGATGGCATTACATGTTGACCGATGACAAATTCGGGTTTTGGGTTGTCGAGGACTCCTTCATTGATCATGATGCTTGCACCGCCGGGTAATTTTTCTTCACCTGGTTGGAAAATAAATTTGATGGTTCCACCAAAGTCTGCTTTTATGGATTGCAAAATTTCGATGACACCCAATAATGAAGCGGTATGGGCATCGTGGCCACAAGCGTGCATGACACCTTCACTTTCGGATTTATAAGGTAAATCGTTTGTTTCGACAATTGGTAATGCATCAATATCAGCTCTTAGGGCAATGATGCGATCGGAGGGTTTATCCCCAGATAATATTGCAACAATCCCAGTATTGGCCATGGCTTGCCATGAAACGCCCATTTCATTGAGACGGGCTTTGATGTAAGCAGAAGTTTGAAATTCTTGAAAGGACAATTCTGGATGCTGGTGTAAATGTCTGCGGTTTTGGATTACGTGGGTCCAAATTTCTTTGGATTTTGCTTTGATTTTTTCTTGAAGCACTTTTTCAATTTTTTCTTGATTGATAAAGTTACAAACAAAAATATGATCAATCAAATGATGAGCAGGTTCTCACCCGCTCATCTATAAAGAAATCCTTGTTTGTTCTACTTTTTGCCAATCAATAATTGGGGATTAAACTAGACGATTCCCCATCCAAAAATAAATGACAATCGCGGTGCAACCTCAACATGGTAGAAGGATATTGGGGGTCAATGGCTTGGAAAATAGTATTGTAAACCGGTTCTGCCTTTCTGAAATCTGGTATGGATGCCACAATGGCCGTTGACTTGAGCATGTGTTTGATGGACATACTCACCGCATGAGTTGGTACTGCATCCAAGTCTGGAAACCAACCTTCTTTGACTTGCTGCGTTCTGCAAGCTTCGTCTAGTTGTACTTTTATAAATGGAACATCGGTTTCAAAATTTGCAGGTGGGTCGTTGAATGCCAAATGCCCATTTTCGCCGATACCGATCAAAGCTAAATCTATAGGATATTTTGCAATCTCCTGATTGAGATAGTCCAGTTCTGCGTCGACATCTTCATTACCATTGATTAAGTGGGTTTTTTTGAGAGGTGGTACAAAATCCAGAAATCGTTCTGTCAAAAATTTTCGGAAACTTGCCTTGTGATCTGCTGAAATACCAATGTATTCATCCAAATGAAACATCACCACTTTTGACCAATCAATTTCCTGATCCGCAATCAATACCTTGAGTGTTTCATATTGGGCAGTGCCAGTAGCCATGATGATATTGGCTTGTCCTTTTTTCATGATGGCTTTTTTGATATAATCAGCAGCACATTTTCCAGCATTTGCACCCAATGATGTTTTTACACCACAGTTATACACCTGCAGAGATAGTTTTGTAATCATAAAAATTTATTTTATAGTTTAAGAAGTTCTACGATGGCAAACCAAGTAGTCACAAAAGAAAAAAGTATCACCGCCCACAATCCTATTTTTAGCTTCATACTGGCAGCATATTCTTTCATTTTGGATCTATTGGAGATCATGATGGCTGCAGGAATGGCTACAGCAGGTAAAATGCATGCTTGAAAAGCCTGAGAAAAAATCATCAACGCGGGAGGTCTTTGTGTAAGGAAAACAGAACCAAAGGCAAACAAAAATCCAATTAAAATCAATATTCTAAAGAGCGGTGATTTGAGGTCTCTGGGCTTTCCAGTATAATCAGAGATCAACCAAGGCGCAATTAGAACTATTGGGAAAATGGTTGATAGACCAGCACTGGCAACTCCAATTATAAAAACAAAAGCAGCTACTTTGCCACCTAGAGGTTCGAAAAGATGAACCATATCGATTGTGTTACTAATAGAAATACCTTTTGGATGTAAGGTTCCCGCGGCCACAGCCATGATCATGGCACTCAGGAAAAGCATCATCGAAGCCGAAACAAAAGAATCCTTTTTTTCAAGGGGAATGTCATTTTTGGTCCATCCTTTTTCTAATACAACTGTACTTCTCACGATGAATACAGCTGCCGAACAAGTGGTTCCAGCAATCGCTGCAATAAGTCCAAAACTTCCCGGTTGGAAATCCAAGTTGGGAATCATGCCTGAAAAAATTTCTTTTAAATCAGGTTTCAATAAGATGAAAACAACAAAAAAACTGAATGCCATCAAGATCACGAATACAGTCAATACTTTTTCGAATTGCTTGTATTTACCCTTCCAGATTAAATAGTACATGGCACAAGAAAGTACAAAGATGATACCGCCTCTGCTGAAGGTAGACCCCGTGGCCATTCTGAGACCTTCCTGAACTAAATCAGCTACAATGCCCATGACTCCTATGATGGCCAATAATTCTCCAATGACGATGGCAATTAATATATACAATGCCAAAATCCAACCAAATTTAAATTCAGTTTTTACTGCTTGCAGCGCAGTTTTTCCAGTCACTAAAGCCATTCTACCATAAGTAACCATGAGGATATAAGTAAAAATACAAGAAAGGATGAGCGCCCAGAATAAAGACATGCCGTGGTTGGCTCCAGTTTGTGCCATGGTGGTCACCGATCCTGTACCGATATTGTACCCAATCAGAAATAAACCAGGACCTACAGCTGCAAGGCCGATAGCAAATTTTTTGTTTAAAGAACTCATATTAATTTTTTTAAGACAAATCCATATAGTGAAGAAAATTTATCTGATTATTCTATTTTTGATTTAGGAATCAACCATACATTTTTGGTTGTGTCCAATTTTCCTTTCATCATTTGTACCACAACCTTATCTACGATTTTAAGTCCTTTGTCAGCCATTTGATCAAAAGTATCAATGCCGTTATTTGGAAATCCTATCCGCGTGCGGTGGATATTGTACCTATTGGAAAACTTCATTCCAAATGCTTCTTCAATTTTCTTTTTACCCATCATAAAACCTAAAAGTCCGCCCCATGTAGCAGTTGGATTATCAGAATCCCAACCGCATAATGATCCAATCTTTATGGTTTCTTTGATTTCACCTTCACCATAAAACAGACTGACAAGACTTGCACCGAAATTAATTCCTGCAGCGATGCAACCATAGCAAATACTATCCTTTTTGGACCATTCATATCCATCCTCATTGCGAATCTGATATTTTTGGTGCAAAGAATCTCTGGCTGCCTCCCATGGTATTTTTTGTTGATAAAGGCTCTTGATGTATTGGTACATTTTAGCAGGATATTGGGTGGGCGCCAATTGCTTTGAAGCCTGCTCTGCCATCCAGACCGTTTGTTCTTTGAGATTTGTGAAGGTGCTATCAAAGGATGCCAGCGCATGCATTGTCACGTAAAACTCAGCAATATCAATCGCATTCCCATCAGCACTTATTCTGATTGGCAAATGACTCAGTTTGAGCGCAATTTCAGGATGTAAAGGTGCGTACAATCCAAAAATTTCAGTGGTCAGTTGAGCGTCAATCATTTCATAAAAGTTATTGAAAGCCGCTTGACCGGTTTGAGGAGGCAATATTCCTTTCTGCATTAAATCAAAAGCTGTTTGGTTGGAAACCCACAGAAAATTTTCCTCTTCTTTTTTGATATGAGTTAGCCAGCCATTTTTGATTTGTTCTGGGCTCAAAACCACATCTTCACTTTTGGTCATTAATTCCTGATAGATGTATTCTATATCGGTATCGTCATCGGAACCCCAAATACTATCTTGTCCTAGCAGCACAAAATCGATTACTTTTTGATCCTTAGTACCTCCCCAAATGCTTGGAATATCAGCTTTTCCCCAGTCTGCTCTTGTATAAAAGCCTCCACCTAGCCCATTTTTCATAGAGTATCCTATTTTGTCCATTTCTGTGGTGAGACCCGTCCAGTTTGCAATAGATTCTGCAAGCCAAAAACCTTCTAATTTATCTGAGTAGACCGAGCGATCAATTTGGTAATAATGTTCATCTTCTTGATCCGAAATATTAGACTTTTTATTCGAAGTCGAATTGCAAGTAATAAAGAAAATCAACAAAATGAAAAGTGATGGGAAATACAGTTTCAAAATCCTACGATTGTGTGATTAATGGAAAATGGCTTTTTAAAACATAAAGTTAATAATTGTATACTTTTTTTTAAGATTACTAAACAAATATAAAAGAAAGGAAACGAAAGAGAAAATAATTTCAATAAATTCTTATTATTTAATTTTATCTTTTAATACCTTTTAGTATTTTGCTCCCCGAATATCAAGATCAATAAAAAAAGTAACAATTTAGGTGTTTGCTTTCGAATCAAAAATTAAAGACATTTCTTATTAGTTACAAAAAAATTAAGGCTTTGAACAGGATAATTTTCGCGGGTTTTGTGCTTTTATTGTTGCAATGCGCTCCTCAAACTGAACCAAGTGTCATTTCAACAGCATCCAACTGGTCTTTGATTGGTCCGGGAGGTGGTGGTTCTACTTTTATCCCGACATACGCATATCACGATGTAAATCAAATATTCATCAAGTGTGACATGACGGGCAATTATCTCACTTTTGATGGAGGTAAGAGCTTCGAAATCAAAAATGTGGTGGGAGATGCTCAAAGTTTTGCTTTTGATCCCAATGATTCGCTCACTATATATATGGGGGGAGCTTATTTAAATCAATCCCGGGATGGGGGTAAAAACTGGAAGGTTTTGTTTCCAAAGGCGTCAGAAATCAAATCGACCAAGTATACTGGTGATCATGCAGAATATTTGATAGAACCCCTCGATACCACCAAATGGGATTTGTTTAAACCAGACATAAAATCTATCAAAGTGGATCCGCTGGATACAAAAGCTATCTATTTTGCTAAAGGTTCTTTTTTCTGTTTCTCCTTGGATGGTGGTGAAAATTGGACTTCTCAATCGGTTGATACTGGTATTGAAAGCATTTATACCAATAGCCATCAATTAAAGGATTTGGTGTACATTTTCACACCAGAGTCTTTACACATTTTCAACAAACGCGACCACACATTTTCCAAAAAGCCCTACCCATCGGCCATGACTCCTTCTTATTCTTTTACAGCAGGTGAGTTGAAAAATTCGGAAGAAGTGGTTTTTTATGCCATCTACAATAAAGAAAATAAACCCAATTTTTTTGAAGTTTTACATAGTGAGATTTGGTCGTCAAGCGATTTGGGCATAACCTGGCAAAATAACCAAGATGTCACGATCACAAACAAGACCTTTGGAGAGCTCCCAAGTTTCATGAAATTGGCTTGTGCTGAATATGACGCCGCCAATGTCTATGTAGTTTGTAATCAGTATAAATTTCGGGAAGCAAATAAAGAAGTAATCTGGTACGGAGCGTTTAAATCCGAAAACGGTGGTCAGTCATGGTCTTGGGTTTGGAAAGCTGGTGGTGGATCTGGCCAATATGGTGTGCAAGATGCGCAGGATGCGTCCAATCTCTCCGATGCTTGGGTGAAAAAAGAGTTTGGTGGTGAATTCATTCAACTGATTGATGTAGGAGTTGCGCCATATAATGGAGATCATGCCATCGTCACAGATTGGTATCGGTCAATGAAAACAACAGATGGTGGAAAAAATTGGAATGCCATCTACAGCAGTGTTCAGGGAGAATCGTACAAAAGCTCAGGCCTCGATGTGACAACTACATATGGCGTACACTTCGATCCTTTTGACAAAAATCACATCGCTGTCAGTTATACGGATATTGGATACCATCATTCTTTTGATGGGGGTATGACATGGAATCGGTCCGTAAAAGGTGTGCCTGCTGAATGGGTCAATACTTGTTATTGGTTGGAATTTGATCCAGAAATAAAAGGTCGTGTTTGGTCAGCTTGGTCTGGAATGCATGATTTTCCCAGAGGCAAAATGACCAGAAATCCAAGATGGAAACGGTCTGATGGGGCAAAGGGCGGAATATGTGTTTCTGATGATGGGGGTTTGACTTGGCGCCCAGTTGTAAATGGCATGGGCTCAGATGCGCCGGCAACGTCCATCGTATTGGATCCAAAATCTCCAACAGAAAATCGCACTTTGTATGCGGCTGTTTATAACAAAGGTGTATTCAAATCTGTAGATGGGGGTAAAAATTGGGAATTAAGAAACAAGGGACTTCAGGAAAATACCTGCGCTTTTGAATTGAGTTTGGCAACCAATGGTGATTTATACTTGGTCATAAGCCCAGTGCCTCAACACCTCAATGAAAAACCTGGACCAGAAATTTTATCAGGTGCTGTATACAAATCAACAGATGGCGGAGAAAAATGGATAGAATTGGTCATTCACCAAGATATGTTTTTTCCAAATGGCATTGCCATCGACCCAGAAAACCCCAACATAGTTTACTTGGCGGCTTGGTCAGACATCGCACATTCAGACTTGGTTGGCGCAAAAATAGCCAATGAAACAACCGGTAATAAAGAAATAAAAACACCTGGTGGTGTCTGGAAATCTGAAGATGGAGGCTCCACTTGGAAACCCATTTTTGACCAAAAACAATACGTATATGATGTCACCATCGATCCACACCACAAAGGGAGATTGTATTGCAACACTTTCAATCAAAAAGCATATGGGAGTTTGGATAGCGGCAAAACATGGAAGGCAATCAAAGCTTATGATTTTCACTGGGGGCACCGCGTGGTTATTGACGAAAATGATCCTGAAAAAGTATACCTCACCACTTTTGGTTCCAGTATCTGGCACGGAAGCCCAGTTTTTGAATAACACTTAAAATACCATAAAATTGATTTCAAATAATCCAACATTCAAGCAATTTCAGACGAAGCTCATAGATTGTTTACATCATCAATTGGGCTTTGTCTCTAGCATTTATTTACACAAAGGTTTTCCTGTTTTAACATGGGTAGCTATTTTACTTTTTCCAGCTCAATGTTTGAGTGCTCAAAAGGCGCCAGGAAACAATAGGTTTGATCCCATTGAAATACGCAAAGACCATCCAAGAATTTGGGTTGATGCAGATAAACTCACGCAGTTGAAGCAAAAATTCAAGGGGAAAAATGCGGATCAAATTCAAGAAATTGCAGGACCTTCTGTCATTGGATTGGCTTTAACTTATTTGGTTTCAGGTGATGCAACTTACGGCCAAAAAGCCATAGATAAAGTCATAGGGACAAGGGTTGATTCTGGTTCTGTTTTTTATGATTTAGATACCAAAGAGGGCCGAAGTAAAACGAGCTCCATTCAGGCCAATCTGGCAGATATTGCCATTTGTTATGACTGGTGTTTTCCATTGTTGAAAAAGGAGGAAAAGGAATCCCTTACGGAGGAAATGTTGGCAGATATGAAGAAAAGAATCAGTTTCAAAAGGTCGTGGAGGTCTTTTCACAATTCTATGTATGCAAGTGCATGGCCTGTTACCGCAGCAACTCTTGCCCTTTATCATGAAGATCCCTACGCAAAGTCTTCTTGGGAATTTTTGAAACCAGAGTTAGAAGATGCCATGAGAACATTTGACAATGTCTTCCCTGATGGTGAATGGGCAGAAGGCTTTGATTACAACCGACATTCTACCTACCATGCCCTCAGGATTTTTCTTGCTATAAAATCTGCCACAGGTTTTGATGTTATAAGTGATTCGCCGCACATGAAAAATACGGGCCAATATATTTTGTACAGTTTTAAACCCAATGGCCTTGCTTTGCCTAGCGATGACAATGATTGGCCATACATTGGAGACTGGGAACACGTTGCCTTGCTCATGTTGAATGAAACTTTTAAGGACGGTTTTAACCAATATTTTATCAACCATTGTCCTTTTGAAAGATTCAAACTTGAGCCAGATAAAAAATATGCAAATGCGCTTTGGTATAACCCTGCTATTCCCGAAAAACCATTGAGTAAATTGCCATTGAATAGGTTGTTTCAAGGCAAAGGGCTCTTGATCGGACGTAGCGCTTGGGACTGGGACGAAGCCGACAAAAAATCTAAAGCTACTTGGTTTACCTTCCATTGTGGCGATTACCTGGGCGATCACGTGCACAATGACATCAACAATTTGGAAATTTACCATCAAGGATCATTGGCCATTGATGCCGGTAGATATGATGATGATTGGACAGCAGTAATTGAAAATCCAGATGCAATCACCAAATCACAATTTTTTAATTATTACCGCAGATCCATTGCGCACAATACTGTTTTGGTCTATGATCCCAATGAAGAGATGTCACAACAAATCATCAATGATGGAGGACAAAAGGATTTATTGAGGCCAAATGGCAAGTTTAGTCCCAGGAATGTGCCAGAAGATTATGACCAGGGAAATTTTCCTTCTGATGATGGCATCGGTACTTGCGATTGGGTAAATAGGGGGGACCGTTGGGAAACTGGGAATATCCTCGCTTATCAATCCACCCCTGAGTTTACGTACATCAGTGGAGATGGCGCTAAAGCTTACCACGAAAATAAGGTCGATCAGTTTGTAAGGCAAGTGGTTTTTGTACAACCCGATGTGTTCATCGTATTTGATAAAGTGGTTTCTGACGATGCTTCATTCAAGAAAACATGGTTGTTACATGCCATTGAGGAACCCAAAATCAATAAAAACAACATTCAGATTGAACACCAACAGGGCCGATTAACCAATTTTACCTTATTGCCCAAATCGGCTTCCACACAAATCATTGGCGGGATTGGAAACGAATGTATGGTCGATTCGGTCTCTTTTAAATTCGGATTGAATTCACATTATGACCCAACAGCTTTGCACTATGGCGAAGAAGCTGGTGCATGGCGTGTAGAGTTGAGTCCCCAAAAAGCATCTAAAGAAGACTTTTTTCTCAATGTTATGCATGTTTCTGGTAAAAAGGACAAAGCAAACCTGAAGGTGGAATTGGTTAACGAAGATTCGGATTATGTCACGGTAAAGTTGACAACAAAAGGCAAAAATATTTTCGTCACCTTGTCAAAATCGAATGGTCCTGGTACGCTGGAATTCAAAAAGGGGAATAAAAGCATTTTTAAATCAACCTTAAAGCATGAGGTCATTTTGGAAGAGGGAAAGTTTTGATTCTTCAATCTAAAAATAATAGCCAAGTTGCTGAATTCAAATAAAAGATCATTCCAAGTCTAAAAATCATCAAAATGAAAAACGCACTTTTTATCACTTTCTTATTTTTGAACTTAGTATTGACTGCTCAACAAGTAAATAATCGTATTCGCGTAAAGCCAAAAGAAATTCATGATGTGCTCACCAATCCAGGAATTGGATTTACCACTTTTCAAAGATTCAACGGAGATACCCTCAATCCAGGGCCATGGTGGACAGAAGGCTATCTTATTGATTATCAAACCTTTGACGGAAATCTTAAAAATGAAGGATATCCACAAACATCGATCTCTTACTTCAGAGTGAATTGGAAATTTATGGAACCTGAGCAGGGAAAATATAATTGGGAAATGATCGACAAAGCCCTCAAAACCGCAGCT
Organism: Bacteroidota bacterium; assembly: GCA_029567325.1. GTDB lineage: Bacteria > Bacteroidota > Bacteroidia > Chitinophagales > Saprospiraceae > JADKBO01. The sequence continues at coordinate 48,968 of JAKQLF010000181.1, forward strand.
GAGCGCAACCAAACTTTGATGTTGAGAATTTCTCCATTTGAAGAAGGTGATAAAGATGTCCCACATTGGTATCGTAAAATGGTTGGCCCGGAAAAAACCGAAGCTACAGAGAAGTGGAGGGTTGATCCTGAAGATGCCAGATATTTACAATATTTTGGAGGAATGATCAAGGCATTGGGAGATCGGTATGACGGTCACCCTGGACTAGAAGCTGTAGATATTTCCATCACTGGTTTTTGGGGAGAGGGTGATGGTTTTCATCTGTTGAGTAATGCCACACGCATTGGTTTATTGAATTGTTATTTAGACCATTTCAAGAAGACGGGTCTGATTTATCAACCCCTCAACGGTGATGCTCCTGAACCAGGTCTATTGGTCAAAGGTACAAAGATCGCAGCCAGTTGGCCTGATGGTAGTAATAATGGAACAGGTGATGATATGCGTCCAGTAGGATATCGTTGTGATTGTTTGGGCGACCTCAGCACGGTGATGTGGGAAGAAAAGCAGTGGAGTCATATGGGCGATATTTATCCGAGGGATATAGTGAAAAGTGGTATGTATGAAGCTTGGAAAAAGTCCCATCTCTCTTTTGAAATTTGCTACACCTTCCAATATTGGCTCGACTCGCTCAAATATACGGATAAGGAAATTGATTTCATTTTTGGCGAAGCACTCAAATGGCACATCAGTTCATTCAATGCCAAAAGTTCTGCGGTGCCTGAGGTTTGGAAATCAAAGGTTGACCAATGGCTCAATAAAATGGGTTATAGATATGTTGTTCGCAGGTTTGAATATCCATCAACTGTGAAAAGAAATGGTAAACTAGATTTTACTTCATTATGGGAAAATGTAGGAGTTGCTCCTATTTACAAACCTTATCGCTTTGCCTTAAGATTGAAAAACAAACAACATGAGCAAGTTTTAGTCACTTCTGCCAACCTATTGACGTGGCTTCCTGGTGATATTGTGCACGAAGAATCTGTCTATTTACCATTGAATATGCCCGCTGGTAAATACCAGTTGGATATTGCTTTGATAGACCCAGTTTACCTTACGCCAAAAGTGAAAATTGCGATTGATGGTAAACAAGAAGATGATTGGTATAAAATGGGAGAGATAGTCGTCGCACCCTGATTGCTTTGAGCTCTTCCGTGGATGCACCTTTTTAGATAACAAGGAATGGACCTCATCACAAGCGAATATTGCGATAAAATACACGGTCTTGTGGTTTAAAGGAATATTTTTTCATTTTCATTATGAGATTATGAATAAGTAACTATCTTTACAAAAGAAAGGTAATGAAAGTAAAATAACTTATTATTTAGTTTCAAAATCCTTTTTTATATTATTTTTTACAATTCTCAAAGAATTTCTTCTTCAATGTTTAAGAATTATCCAAGTGTAAATTTATTGTTTGTCATGTCTGTTATCCTCACTTCTTCGTGTACGGAGCGATTTTATAAGGTTGATGATTTTCATAAATTGACCAAATTTGATACACATGTTCACTTGAGTGGAAGTAATACGGGAATAGCAGATCAAGCTATTGCAGACAATTTCAAACTCGTATCTATCAGTGTCGATTTAGATGAAAAACCAGACATCGTACAACAATTTAATTATGCCACATTTCAGAAAAACAAGTTTCCTGAACATGTTTATACCATTTCTTCCTTTACTCTAGAAAACTGGAATTCCCCAACTTGGGAGGATGAGGTGATTGCCAAACTAAAGGAAGATTTTGAAAGAGGAGCTTTGGGCATCAAGATTTGGAAAAACATTGGCATGACTTATAAAGATGCCGATGGGGCATTCATCATGATTGATCGTCCTAGGTTTGACAAAGTGATCAACTTCGTAAAACAACAGGGTAAAATGGTCATAGGTCATTTGGGTGAACCAAGAAACTGTTGGTTACCTCTTGATTCGATGACTGTCAGTAGTGACAAGGCTTATTTCAAAGATCATCCACAATTTCACATGTATCTCCATCCGGAATATCCTTCTTATGAAGAGCAATTGGCTGCAAGAGATCGCTTTTTAGACAGACATCCAGGTTTGCAATTTGTCGGAGCACACTTGGCTAGTATAGAGTGGAGCGTGGACGAACTGGCAAAACGGTTGGACAAATATCCTAATATGGCCGTTGATATGGCCGAACGAATTTGTCATTGGCAATACCAATCCCTTACGGATAGAGAAAAAGTGAGAAATTTTATCATCAAATATCAAGATCAATTGATTTATGGCACTGACTTATACATCTCAGATTTTGCTGACAATTCAAACGTAAAAAATCATGCTCATAAACTCTGGACAGAAGATTGGAAATATTTTGTAACGGATGAAACCATGACTGCCCCACAAGTGAATGGTTCTTTCAAAGGTTTAAAATTACCAAAAGAAGTTGTTGATAAAATTTATTACCATAATGCCGTAAAGTGGTTCAATATCAAAAATTAAATGGAGAAGAAAAACCAACGCCTTGAAAAGACAACGATCGTGTCAAAAACAATCATGGGCTTTTTGTTGCTTTTCATAATTGCCTGCAATTCAGCATCTGAAAAAGCTGTAAAACCTAGTATTAAAAATGAAAATACCGAAATAGATAATTGGGAGTTTATGGGTATTGGTGGGGGTGGCGCCATGTTTCATCAATGTGTGAGTCCCCATAACCCTTTGAGAGTATTGGTCGCTTGCGATATGGGAGGTTCTTTTATTACCCATAATGGCGGTATCTCTTGGCGCCAGTTCAATTTACCTTCAAAATCCGATTTTTTTGCTTTTGATCCGCTGGATTCTTTGGTCATGTATGCCAAATCTGTGGGTCTTTATAAGAGTTCCAATAAAGGGGATTCTTGGGAATTGGTATATCCAAATTTGGAAAATGTCGATAAAATGATTGCTGTTGGTGATCATGCCGCTGACCAGTTGGTGTTGAAAGATAGCATGGACCATGTAGTATTGGCCATGGCCATCGATCCAAAGAATTCAAAAGTTTTGAATATTGCTGTCCGCATTAAGGAAGATAGTACCGTATTAATGCAATCAACCAATGCGGGTCATTCATGGACAAAAGTAAATGACATTCCAAATGACATCATTAAATTGTACGTGGACCCTTTCTCTCCCGTTGATAATCGTAAATATTTAATAGGGTGCAAGTCTGGCATTGCAACATTGACTGGTAATCAGCTCATAAAAAACAAGCTTCCCCAAGACATTCAGAGCATCAATGATTACACTTTTGGTTATGATAAAATTCTAAAAAAATATTGGATTTATGCGATAACTGGAACCTCCTATTTCAATTCAAATCAAGAAAAAGCGGCCATACTATACACACAAGATGATGGACAACATTGGCAAGATTGTTCTGGTGGGATTACCCAAATGGTAACTGATAAAAAGAATCAAACAGAGTGGAGAGCTATTGCAACCAGTGAATACAATCCCCATGTAATTTACGTATCATATGCCAATCTCGTGATCCAGGACACAACTTGCATTGGGGTGGCAAAAAGTGAAGATTATGGTAAAACGTGGAAATTGGTCTGGAAGGACATATTTACTAAACAGGGGAGTAAATCTTCATCAAATATGGGCCCGGATTGGCTCAATGACCGGTATGGTCCGTATTGGGGCGAAAATCCATTTTCCATTGGAGTTTCACCTGTAAATGTTGATGTGTGTTTTACAGGAGATTTTGGACGTACTTTAAAGACAGAAGATGGAGGCGATTCTTGGCAACAAGTGAATTCTACCCAGACAAAAAATGGTTGGACCTCCACAGGCCTGGAAGTGTCCAATAGTTACCAAATTGCTTTTGACCCATTTGATAGCAATCATCTATTCATTCCGAGTACGGATATTGGACTTTTGGAAAGTACGGATAGAGGAAAATCATGGCTGAGCGCTACTCAAGATAATGGCGTTCCCGAACATTGGATAAATACAACATACTGGATGGAATTTGATCCTGCTGTGAAAGGTAAGGTATGGGCTGTAAATGCTGCAAATCATGATTTACCAAGACCCAAGATGTTTAGAAAAGACGGAATAAATCATTATGAAGGTGGTGTGATGGTTTCTGAAGATGGTGGTAAAAATTGGACGCCTGTAAGTAAAGACATTGGTGAAGCGGCCGTCACTCATTTATTGTTGGATACCACAAGCAATATAAATGCTAGAATATTATATGTGTGCGCTTTTGGCAAAGGAGTTTATAAATCTGAGGATGGTGGCAAATCGTGGAAGCAAAAGAATAAAGGCATCAATTTGGCAGAACCTTTTGCATGGCGTCTTACCAGAAGGCCTCAAGATGGTAGCTTGTTTTTGGTTGTGAGCCGACGCAGTGAAGATGGTTCTATTGGCAATGCTTATGATGGCGCTCTTTATGTGTCTCGTGATGGTGCGGAATCATGGACTAAACTGAATTTGCCAAAGGGAACTAACGGCCCTACCACCTTGGTAATAGATGAAACTGACCCTAAACAGTTATTACTTTCTGCATGGGGAATGAAAAGTAATAAAAAGCACGTGGGTGACATAGGGGGTGGAATCTTTTTATCTAAAGATGAAGGTGCTTCTTGGCAAAATGTTTTGGACTCAGATCAGCATATATCATCCATAACATATGATCAAAGGTCAAAAACTTATTTTGCAACGGGTTTTGGAGCAGGTGCTTATACTTCTGTTGATGGTGGAAAAAATTGGTCCAGAATACCCGGATTTAATTTTAAATGGAGTCATAGGGTAGAGCCAGACCTTCTTGAAGCTGGAAAGATTTATATCAATACTTTTGGTGGCGGGGTATGGCATGGAAATATTTCTGGCGATCCTTCTTCTATTGAAGATTTGGAGCAAAAGACAAGACAAAAACTATATAAAACAAAATAGGGATGGAGAGTAAAAACGCCTGGGTTTATTATGCTTTATTAGTGGTACTATTTTGTGGCGTTTGGGGTGCCTTTATTGATTTACCAGAAAAAAATGGCTTCCCGGCTACTTTAGGTTATGTAGTTTGGGCATTTACCATGATACCAGCGGCAATGATTGCGTTGTCAAAAAAGAAATGGAAATTTCAAAAAGATAAATCCACCATTATTTATGGTTTAATATGTGGTTTATTGGGTGCAGCTGGTCAACTTATTTTATTCATAGCATTGCGTTACGCGCCAGCATATTTAATTTTTCCATTGATCTCGTTGACTCCCTTGGTTCCAGTAGTTTTGGCTGTTTTATTTTTGAAAGAAAAATGCTCTTGGCTGGGTTGGACGGGTATAGTACTTTCTTTGGTGGCTGGATATTTTTTAAGCTATTCTGATGGCGGAGGCGTGGGGGCAAGCGGTTCTCTTTGGTTGATTTTATCCATCTTGGTGATGCTTACCTGGGGAATTCAAAGTTATGTTTTGAAAGTCGCCAATCAAGAGTCTGATGCAGAAAGTATATTCTTTTACATGACCGTTGGCGCCCTAGCTTTAGTTCCATTCGCTCTTTTATTGACTGATTTTTCTGCACCAATCAATTGGGGTATGGACGGGGCTTTCCTGGCTGCATGTGTGCAAATCCTCAATGCATTTGGAGCATTATTTATTGTGTATTCATTCAGATACGGTAAGGCCATTTTTGTTGCACCCATTTCTACAGCTATGCCGCCCGTTGTTACCATCATCATATCATTGATCTTACATCAAACTATTCCGCACTTTATCATTCTCATAGGTATGATTTTAGCTATTATTTCAGCGATAATGATGGTGGTCGATGAATCCAAAAATTCAAATTAATCACATTAAATTCTAAAATTGATCACAATGAAAATTTACAGTCAGATTTTATTTTTTTGTATGCTCACTACGGCTCTTTGTGCGCAAAAAGCCAAAACCGAAGCAGTCAAATATGTCGATTGTAGTCAGTTTTCGGTCATTGGAAAATACCACCAGGAAGATAACTACAATCGTTTACCAGCCAAGTTTGAAAAAATCGTTAGGAAAGAAGTATGGGATTTAAGTTTGAATACTGCTGGGGTTTCCGTAAGATTCAGAACAAATGCCACTCGAATTTCCATCAAATGGACTTTACTTACCAACGAAAAATTTCCTCATATGGCTTGGACCGGTATTGCAGGACTTGATTTATATACCTACAAAAATGGCCAATGGAATTTTATAGAAACAGCTCGCCCCAAAGACAAAACCAGTGAATACCTGATTTTTGAAAATAAAAATCCAGAATACAGAGAATATCTTTTAAATCTACCCCTTTATGACGGGGTAGAATCTGTTTTCCTTGGAGTCAATGAAAGCGCCGAAGTAACCAAACCAAAGGAAAATTATCTTTTGAATAAAAAGCCCATCGTACATTATGGTTCCAGCATTACACAAGGAGGATGTGCCAGCAGACCGGGAATGGCATACACCAATATTTTAGCCAGGTGGTTGGATAGAAGTGTATATAATTTGGGTTTTAGTGGCGAAGGTACATTTGAGGAAAGTGTGGGACAAGCCATCTGCGAAATGGATGTGGCCATGGTTATCATTGATTGCAATCCCAATTCCGACACGTCTATCATCTGTCAAAGAGCCATTGATTTGGTAAGACAGGTGCGCAAATGCAAGCCAACAACACCTATTTTACTGTTGGAAAACTACATCTATCCAGATGATGCCATTTTTCCCGAAAACACCCCTGTTTTCAGAGACAGCAAGAATAAATTACAACACCGCAAATGGCAGAAACTGAGTGCGGCGTATGACGTGTTGAAAAAGGAGAAAATCAAAAACTTATACTATCAAAAGGGTGATCATTTGATAGGCGATGATTTTGAAGGCACTGTCGATGATTCCCACCCTACCGATTTAGGAATGTTCAGAATGGCCAAAGTACTTCACCCAGTGATCAATAAGATACTTGCAAAATAGCTCGAAGAGGGGAATTTGTAGTCAAACATAGGCTGAAGTTTATCTATGTTATTTTGATTTCTGCCAGTATTTGTAGGAAAATTTGCATTTGAGCATACAAATAAAAAGGTTTTGAAAGCTATAGTGGCTTTTAAGACCTTTTTTGCGTAAGCATGTTTCGGTACCACTTCAGTGAATTTTCCTAATATTTCTTCGATTTATCAGGTTTAAGTTTCCTTTTTTACACTTTCTTACCTCAAGTACAAAAATTTAATTTTTAAATAATATACTGATAATCAATTGTTAATGTCATTTTATTCTTCTACAGTAGCATTTTTTTTAAAAAAAGTACTAAAAAGTTATGTTAATACTATTAAAAAAGAATATTTTTATAAAAAATAACGAAACGAAAGATATAATTGTTAATTTAACTTTCAAATACTCACAATAATATCTTTTTAAACGTTTCTTTTATAATTATGGCATAAATGACGTTAATCTCATAAATATTAATAAATACAGCGATATGATAGGAAGTATTACTTATTTGCTCAAGAAAGCGCCAAATTGTTTAAACATCTTTTTTGTATTGGTTTTTATTTTCAATGATCAACCCATCAGAGCAGATTCCAAATTTGCAGATTTGAAAGTGACATTTGAGGAAGCTAAAATTATCACTGGAAAGGTTTTAGACGCCAATAATGAGCCGTTGATTGGTGCCACCGTTTTGGAAAAAGGGACGAGTAATGGTGTGGTGACAGACATCGATGGGAAGTTCAGCATTTCGGTTGACAATAATTCATCAGCTCTGATGATTTCCTATGTGGGATATGTAAGCCAAGAGGTTGATATCTCATCATCCAATACAGTAGAGGTAGTCATGCTCAGTGATGCTACAACGCTCAACGAAGTAACAGTGATTGGTTATGGCTCAGTAAGAAAATCAGATTTATCGGGTTCTGTAAGTTCTGTCAAAGGCACTGACTTAAGAGAATTGCCAACACAAAGAGTAGACCAAGCGCTCCAAGGTAGAGCTGCTGGGGTGTCAGTACAAAATACTGATGGTTCGCCCGGTGGAAGTACCATCATCAGAATCAGAGGAGGCAACTCAGTGAATGGTGGAAATAATGCTTTGGTGGTTGTCGATGGTCTTCAAGGGGTCGATATTAGCACCATCAATCCAAATGATATTGAAGCTGTGGAGGTACTCAAAGATGCTTCTGCTACTGCCATTTATGGCGCTCGTGGTGCCAATGGGGTAATCATTGTTATGACCAAAAGAGGCAGTGCTGCCAAACCCGTGATATCTTATAATTTTAGTGGTGGCTCACAGACATTGGCCAAGAAGTTGGATTTGTTGAGTCCTGCTGATTTTGCTCGGAAAGCCAATGCATTTGCAGCAACACAAAATGGTACACCTGCTGCGCCAATAGTGCCTATTATACCATTTACAGAAAGTCAAATATCTGCACTTGCAAATGGAGGTGGCACCGATTGGCAAGATGAACTATATAGATCTGGGAGTTTGTATAATCACCAATTATCCATCACAGGTGGTAACAATCAGGCTAGGTATTATGTATCTGGTGGTATGGTCGATCAACAGGGAATTGTGATCAATTCTCAGTACAAAAGGTATAATTTGAGGAGTAATCTTGACTTAAAAGTTAATGATTGGCTTAGTGGGGGATTTAACCTCAATGTGATCAAAGCAAAAGGCAATGTCCCACCCGTTGGTGAAGGAACCAGGTTTGGCGACATTTTGGGTCAAGTCATCAATACGGTGGCCAGATTTGACCCGGTAACTCCTGTGTATAACGAAGCGGGGGGATATAATTTTAGAGCTTTAAGAGGTGGTCCCGATGGAAGTAAAATATACGCAGATCCGGATGTTTGGAATCCTGTAGCTACGGCTTTAGAAACTAAATCAGAAAGAAATTCTATCATCAATGAAGTAAGCACATTTTTGGATTTCAAAATATTGGAAGGCCTTACTTTCCGGGTTACGGGTTCTGCTGCCGTCAATAATTCAGACAATTTAAATTATTACAGCTCCAAAACACAACCTGGTAGAGGAGCTCCGGGAACTGGAAATTTATCAGAAGACAAATATCAGTTTTATCAAAACTCCAATATCCTTACTTACAATACTACCATCAGATCAAACCATAAAGTGAGCCTTACTGGAGTTGCAGAACAACAACTCAATCTGGGTAAAGGCAGTTTTATTTCAGCAAATGGTTTTTTCAATGATTTGACAGGTATCAATGATTTTGGTGGTGCGTCAAACATTGGCGATAAATCAAATTATGATACCAAAACAGTTCTTAATTCATTTTTGGGCAGGGTAAATTACGCTTATGCTGATAAATATTTATTGACCGTAAGCGCTAGAGCAGATGGTTCTTCTGTATTTGGGGCAAACAATAAGTGGGGTTATTTCCCTTCAGCAGCAGTGGCTTGGCGGATTACAGAAGAAGGATTTCTGAAGGATTCAAAAACCATCTCCAATCTTAAATTGAGGGCCAGTTGGGGTAAAACAGGAAATCAGGCCATTCAACCATATCAAACACTTGGTACTGTTGGGTCTGGATTCAATTATGCTTATAATGGAGATGGCAGCTTTAACATCGGTTATGCCTTGGCTCGTCCGGGCAATCCTGACCTCAAATGGGAAACAACTGCACAATCCAATCTGGGTGTGGATTTAGGTTTCTTCAACGAAAGACTTACCGCTGCGGTTGATTTTTACCGCAAGGTTACCAGTGATCTCCTACTCAATGCGACTGTTGAGGCCTATACAGGTTTTACAAGCAAATTGGCAAACGTAGGTTCTATCCAAAATGAAGGCATGGAATTATCTATTGGTGCTACACCAATTGCGGGTGGATCTTTTACGTGGAATACCAACATCGTCACATCATTCAATCGCAGTAAAGTTTTGGAATTGTCTGACGGTGCATCTTTTATAGACATTCGTACCAATACAGGTGGAGGTTACAATATCTGGAGAGGAGGTAACAATTCTCTCAAACAACTACGAGTTGGAGAACCAGTCAATCAAATGATAGGATATGAAGTTTTGGGAACTTGGGGTACAGATGAAGCAGAAGAAGCCAGAAAATATGGACAAGCTCCAGGCTCAATAAAATTTAAAGATGTAGACGGCGATGGACGTATTACCAGAGGTGCTGATGGTCAACAGGTCATCGGAAATTCCGATCCCAACGTAATCTTTGGATGGAATAACTCGCTGACATATAAGGGTTTTGGACTCAATTTCCTTTTGCAGGGCAGTTATGGGAATGAGATTTTCAACGCCGTGCGCATCAGATTGGATTCTCCAGCATATGGCACAGGAGCAAATCTCAACAATGCTTGGACTCCAGACAATCAAAATACCAACGTCCCGGGATTTTACTATACTTCTCAAGAAATCAATATGATGCAACTGGGGCCAAGTAGAACCGCAGACGCGACAGGCGGTGCAGATAATAGATGGAGTAATTATGTTGAAGATGGCTCATACGTGCGATTAAAAAACATCACACTTTCTTACAACTTACCAAGCTCTTTGTTGAGTAAAATAAAAGTACCAAAGCTTTCTGTGAATGTAAGTGGAGCCAACCTTTTGACATTTACAAATTATACTGGCTATGATCCAGAAGTGAGTTCATTCAACTTGCGTTCTGCTGGAGGTGATGGCATTGATTTGAGTAATTATCCATCTTCCAAAACGATCATGTTTGGGCTCAATGTTTCATTTTAATTTAAATACAAATCAAAAATAAATTGTGATGATAAAATCTATTCATACAACATTAAAATTATCATTGACTTGTTTGATCTTGTTTACCTGGTTTCCTTCATGTCAGGATTTGACAGAGGAGCCCCTGGGTCTTTCTACCCCAGAGTCATTTTATAATACTACTGCACAATGTGAAGCCGCTTTTGCAGCTTCGATGAATGCATTATTTTCTACTTGGGGTGGTTATCAAAACCCACTGGGCTTGCCAGATGGTCAGCAATATGGATCGAGTTTGGATTACGAGCCCAACTCATTCAATGATTTCTGGTCTTGGCATTTCAAAGCTATTACCAATATCAATGCGGTCATCAAAGCAGTGAAATCCAATAGCCTAGCTGGAAATCCTACAAGTGTCATCAATGATATTGAAGGTCAAGCAAAGTTTCTACGTGCATTCAATTACTTTTATTTGGTACGGTATTATGGCAAAATTCCTTACATTGATGAGGAAACACCAGACTTAATCAGCAACCCATTGACACCTGAATCCAGGCTAGAAATTGCCTCGGTTTATGATAAAATAGAAGCAGATTTGACATTTGCTGCCGCTAATTTGAATGACTATAACCCATCTACCCACGGTAAGCCCAATAGATGGATAGCCAAAGCTTTATTGGCGAAAGTTTATCTTACGAGAGCTACAGCACCTTTAAATCAGAAGGATAATTATGCAAAGGCCAGAGACCTTGCAGATGATGTCATCAAAAATGGACCTTACGATTTACTTCCAAATGTCGAGGATATTTTCAAAACGGCAAACAGAGGAAATAGTGAAATTTTATTCGCATTTCAGTCTTCTTACGCTGCAGAAACTGGTTCTGAATACATGCCAGGAAATGTTTGGGCACCTTCAGAAATGGATGGTTGGAGCGGTGGTGGTGTGATTCCTACATGGCTCGATAATTTTCCGGAGCAACCAAGGCGCGCAAGTTATGTTTTGGAAAATTGGACGGCTGATATTTATGACCCTTCTGCCCCAATTATAAATTGGAGCGAGTCTTCGGATGGAACTCCTTATACTGGCAAATATAATATGCCCAATCTTACCTTTGACGAACAAGTTGGAGGTGGCCCTTCTGGTATTGAAATTCCCATCCTTCGATTGGCAGATGTTTATTTGATGTATGCTGAAGCGGCGAATATGGCAGGAAGTGGCCCTACCCAACTAGCCGTAGATAGAATAAATGTCATCATTGAGCGTGCAAACGGTGGTCCAGGGGGTCCGGGAACTGAAGCTCTGGCTACGCTTTCTATGTCACAAGCTGATTTTGATAAGAAAGTAATTGACGAAAGAAACTTTGAATTGTGTTTTGAAGGTGACCGATATTTTGATGTTTTGCGGAAAAGATTATTGCAAGAAGTAAATCTGCCAGACAATGCGCAAGGTTATGATGAGAATGATTATTTTCTTCCAATTCCCCCTTTCGATGCAGAAAAAATTGGACAAAACCCTGGCTATTAATGCATTAGATAGTAAAATTGTTTATGTGATTTGAATAGTTTTATAAGAAAGTTCTTAAGCTTTGACATTTAAAAGGGGTCGCTTTGTCGACCTCTTTTATGTTTATTGAAAAAAGCAGCAGACAAATTGCAAGCCTCCATCAATAAAGCAAAAGCTAATGAGTTTTCAGTGATCAGTGATCAGTGATCAGTTTTTACATCGAGCCATGAGCTTAGGACACATCTTTTAATTTATAATATGAGTGGAATTTTTTAAAGCTTCAGTCCGCTTTACGTAACCGTCAATACAAATATTATATAACATTAAAATTATTTAAGTTTAAGTTTTCAACGTCTAATGGAATATGGAATAAAAGTTGTCAACCAAAATCATGAAACTTCACGATTTCCGATCTCCGGTCTCCGATTTCCTATCTCCCATCTTCGGTCTCCGGTCCTCCGCTCTCCGTCATTTCACCGTCCAGGTCGTCAATCCATAATCCACAAATTGAAATTTCATTACCTTTCCACCATATTTTTCTAAAGCCTTGATGACACTGTATCGGGAATCACCAGGACAGTAAAATAACATAAAACCACCTCCACCAGCACCACTGATTTTTCCACCAGAAGCGCCTGCATCTTTTGCTGATTTGTAAATTTCTTCGATGAGGTCATTGGAAATATTCTGGGCCATTTTCCTTTTTTGTTCGAAACCATAATCCAGGATCAGGCCTAAGTTATCGAGCTCGCCTTTGAGTAGGGCTTCCTTCATCATGACAGCTTGCTCCTTGAGGTGGTGCATGGCATCAATACTGCCTTTGTCTTTGGCTTCTACATTTTTTACTTGTTCTTTGATGATGGCCGCCGATTCTCGGCTTGTGGAAGTATAGAAAAGTACGATGTTGTTTTCCAACTCATGAAGATAACTGCGTTTGATGCGCAGAGGATTTACGATTGTTTTCTCATCGTGGTAAAATTCCATGTAATTCACACCTCCAAAAGTTGCCGCATACTGGTCCTGTTTTCCACCCGCATAACCCAAATCTTTACGTTCGATGTCATAGGCATATTTGGCAATGTCGTACTCACCGAGAGGCAATTTGAGCATTTCCACAAAGGCACCAATGACTGCGACAACCAACGTGGATGAAGTACCCAATCCAGATCCCGCTGGTGCATCCACACAAGTGGTAATTTTCAAACCATCCACCTCAAAAGGATAATCTTTTTTAATTCTATTGTACACGCCCTTCAAAAGGTTCAATTGATCTGTGATGGGAGCCAAGCCATTTGCAATCGGATAAGTTTCTTGCACATCATAATCTGCTGCATAAAAACTGACCATTCCACTGTTATTTACTTCAAGACTGGCGTGCGCAAATAGAGAAATTGTGGCATTTAGAATTGATCCACCATACAGATCGCTGTAAGGGCTTACATCTGTACCTCCACCTGCCAAACCTATCCTGAGGGGTGCTTTGCTTCTATAAACTTTATTCATCAGCGATATTTTTTAAAGCACTCGTCATTGTTGACCAGGCATATTTGGCTTTCTCTACCAAAATTAATCTTTCAAAGGTATCTAAATCAAATTTTTGCATCTCATCCATTGCGTTGGCAATTGCCGCTGGTTCTGGTTCACAAACTAGGCCAATGCCCTGCGGAACCATATCGGGCAAAGCGCCAACATTGGTGACGATCATCGGACATTCAAAATGATAGGCCAATGGAGTTACCCCACTTTGCGTCGCATTTTTATAAGGTTGAATGACTGAATCGCAGGCAGAAAAGTATAAACCAACTTCTTCATCTTTGATGAAATGCGTATGTTCGATAATGGAATTGCGATGAGCGGATTTCGATATTTGTTCCTTGATCTCGTCTTCGCCAGCATAATATTCGCCTGCTACAAGGATGATGGCATTTTTTTGCTCCGGTAAAAAAGTATCCAATGCTTCAATCAATAGATCCAAGCCTTTGTACTTTCTGATGAAACCAAAGAATAAAAAAATATAGACATCAGACGGAAGTCCCAAATGTTTTCTGGCATCTTGTTTGGGCAATCTGGGCCCAAAGTTATCATACAACGGGTGCGAAACGAACTTTGCTGGCTTTTGCGTAAAGGTCTTTAGATCCTCCATAACCTTGTGGCTCATCGTGACACAACCGTCTACACTTCCTAAAAAGTATTTGGTGAATGGCGTATCTCCTGGCCTTTTCTCATGAGGTATGATGTTGTCCGTGATGGCTACAACCTTAGTATTTGATCTTTTCTTGACGATGCGCAAAATCGTACCCAAACATGGCCCCATAAAGGGCAACCAAAATCTCACCACTACCAATTTGGGTTTTTCTGCTGCTATTTCTTTCCCGACTTTCCACCAATTCAAAGGATTGACGCTGTTGATCCTTACTTTGATATTTAAATCCTCAGGTTTAGGACTAGCAGAATACTGAGTCTTTCCAGGAAATAAAATTGATGGATACTGTAATGAGAAAGTGTAAATCACAACCTCGTGACCTTCCTCCATAAATTGTCTGGCAAGGCGTTCGTCAAAGGTGGCAAGACCGCCTCTCAAAGGATGGGCAGGCCCAATGATGATGATTTTATCCAAGATTATTAAAATTCAAATGTTTGCTTACCGGTGTATTCAAAGGCAAAGATGACAAAAATTTGTTATATGTTGTAAATGACATGGGTAAATTGCTGATCTGCGAAACTGCTGAATTGAGTTCATAAAGTAGAAAGTTCATAAAGTGGAAAGTTCATTAAGATGGATTTGCTGAATTGTTGAACTTCGAACCATGGTTTATTTGTTTATGCGTTTAATCGTTTATAAATTAAAATTACAATTCTCTAAATAGCTGATAGCTGACCACTGATAACTGACAGCTCAGGCTCACTGCTCGTGGCTGAAATGCTAAATAGAATAAATGCATAAAAAAATATTCCCTTCAACCTCAGATCAAGTATATAAGAGATTCAAAATTAACACAAGGCAAGATTAAAAAAATAAATTTAATCATATCTTTGCCGCCAATATGATAAGGGCGTTTTTAAATATTACCTTACTAGCTTTGATACTTTTTCACACTTTTGAAAAGGTTTATATCGTATTGTCATTCGAGTCAAACAGAGACTACATCACCACAGCCTTGTGTATCAATAGGGATAAACCAGAAATGCTTTGTAGTGGTAAATGTTATCTCGTAGAAAAACTCAGCCAAAATCAAGATCAAGGAAAAGCATTACCCATTGGTAGTAAAATACCTAAAGACAATGTTTATACTCCAACTGTAATTGTTATAGCGGACATACCTTACGCAACGGCAACTTTTAATGAAAGGAAACCATTCCAATATAAAGAAAAGATCACCAAAGGCATTTCGCTTGCTCTTTTCCGCCCTCCAAAGTCAATAGTTTAGATTTATGAAATAACCATTTTATACGGCTCATTGAGACAATCAATGTGGGTCTGAATTTTTGTGGTTATTATTTTTCCGGGCTCTTCATGCAAGTAATTGTTGTGAAACTCATTTTTATCATACCCCACCAGAAAGGGGGGATTTTAAATATTTCTAAACTATCAAACAATGAAAAAAATATTTACAATCGGCATGTTGCTGATACTTTCAATAAATTATATCCAAGCCCAAACAGCTTCTATCATTTCAGGTAAAATTATTGACCAACAAACTTTGGAACCAATTGTTGGCGCCGTTATATCAAATTTAGAGGGCAATCTTGGTACTGTATCTGATATCAACGGTAATTTTAATCTGGAGGCGGACCTGCAAACCCTTAAAATTTCAAACATAGGTTATGAAGCTCAAGAAATCAGTGCTTCATCATCTGTTGTAGTTAAATTAAAACCTTCGATGGAAAATCTTCAAACAGTGATCGTTACGGCAAACAGAGAAGCTTCCTTGAGAACTTCAGCACCTATTGCCATCAGTAAATTATCTTCGAAGCTCATTGATGAGACCAAAGCCACCAGCCTATATGAATTAGTAAATAAAACTCCAGGTGTTTTAATGGTCAATTTGGGTAATGAGCAACATTCAATGGCGATCAGACAACCCATGACCACCAATGCTTACTACTTATATTTAGAGGATGGTTTACCCATTCGTCCATTGGGTGTTTTCAACCACAATGCATTGCTGGAGATAAATCAATTTACATTGAGCGCAGTGGAAGTAGTCAAAGGGCCTGTTTCCTCTATATACGGAGCAGAAGCTATTGGTGGTGCAGTAAATCTTATTGGTCAAAGACCAACAGCGGTTCCAAGTGCTAAAGTGGGTATCCAATTTGATCAATTTGGATATAAAAGGTTGCAATTTGGAACAGGAATGATGACAGGCAAAAAATTTGGCTTTTATATTGGTGGCGTCATTTCCCAGCAAAAGGATGGTTGGATAACCAGCTCTGATTATGATAAAACAAATATCACAGCGCGGTTTGAATATCAAATCAATGATAAAAGCAGACTCACTTTTTCCAATGCTTATGGTAAATATTATTCTCAAACCAGTGGCAGTGTGGACAGTGTTGCTTTTTATAGCAGGCAGTACGTGAGTACCACCGACTTCACATACCGAAAATCAGATGCTATCAGAAGTAGCTTGAGATGGGATCATGATTGGTCAAAGAATGCTAGTACTTTTCTTACTGCTTTTTATAGAAATAATAAATTGGGTCAAAATCCTTCCTATGGTATCAGATGGACGAGTGGGGCTGCGACTGCGAGAGGAGAAATAAACTCTAGCAATTTTGAAAGTTATGGTTTGTTGGCTCAACATGCACAGAAGTTTAACTTTTTGAACTCAAAACTGATTGCCGGAGCTTTATTTGACTATTCACCAACTGACTATTGGTCATACCAGATTGATTTAAATGCTCAATTGAGGGCGGATAAGAAATCAGTGGAAAAATATACCATTGCAAAAGAAAGACCGGATATAGAATTGGCTAATTATGAGGTGCAAATAAACAACC
>JAKQLF010000182.1 GCA_029567325.1 Bacteroidota bacterium
TTTGGCATGTTTTCTTCATTGTTTCCAAAGTGATCAGCCTTATAATACCTTTCTGAAGTTTTTCTTAAATCTATTTCAGTTTAGTAAATAGATTCTTCATATTATAAATAAAAAGATGTGTCCTAACCAGAGGCCACGAGCTTCGAGCTTTGAGCCTTTCAAAATTAAACTGTTATTCTGCAGCGAGCCACGAGCTTCGAGCTTTGAGCCTTTAAAATTAAACTAAATGAACGCTCACTTGTCCCTCATTAAATAAAGTATTCAATTACCACTGGCTTTAGCCTGTGGCAAATAGAAAAACCGACAACCTTGGCTTTAGCCAAATATTGCTGCTTGCTTAGTTGAGGTGAGTAATCCTGGGTATGGAGGAATTTCTACTAAACCAGGAAATTGCCAACAATGTATTTCCTTAATACTCCAATAACCCTTTGAAAATACATATTAGAAAACATTATAATATATAAGAAGATTTTTTATTTTTGTGGCTGTAAATACTTGGCCTGAAGGAATTTCCGTTTCATGTCAAAGATTAAATAATACATTAACTAATATTCTTATATGCTAAAGCTAGGATTTTTTCTATTTCAAGTGACGAGTACAGGTGATGCTGAAGGGGCTGTTGAAACAACAGAAGTAAAACAAAACCTCATTGACCTGATTGTTCTGGGTGGCCCAATTGGTATTGCAATTGTGGTTATACTTTTAATTTTATCAGTTGCTGCTGTTTATATTTTTGTAGAAAGATGGTTGACTATATCCAATGCTGGAAAGGTTGACGATAGCTTTATCAACAACATCAGAGCTTCTGTAGCTTCCAACAATTTTGAAGGTGCCAAAGCTTTGTGTAGAAATACCGATACACCAGTGGCTAGAATGGTTGAAAAAGGTTTGATGCGTATAGGAAAACCGCTCAAGGATATTGATGCAGCTATTGAGAATGTCGGAAATCTTGAAGTTTTTAAGTTGGAAAAAAACTTATCCACGCTGGCAAGTATTTCTGGAGCTGCGCCAATGATTGGCTTCTTGGGTACGGTAACGGGGATGATTTTGGCCTTCTATAAAATGGCCAGTGAGCAAAATGTAACTCCTGATGTATTGGCTGGTGGTATTTACCAAGCTTTGATTACCACTGCACTAGGGCTCATCATTGGTATCTTTTCATTTGTTGGTTATAACCTTTTGGTGGCCAAAGTAGAAAAGGTTGTTTATCAAATGGAAAGATCAACGCTTGAATTTATGGACCTTTTACAAGAACCAGGATAATGGGACTAGGAGGAAGAAATAAAATTACTGCTGAATTCAATATGTCCTCTTTGACGGATATCATTTTTCTTTTGCTTATCTTTTTCATGTTGACCTCGTCGATTGTACAAATTAATGTACCGCTTCCTCAATCTGACAGTAAAACTGTTGCCCCGAGTGACCTTGCCGTCATGCTCAAGAAGGATGAGTCGATCAGTTTTAATGGTAAACCTACCACAATCGAGGAATTGGAAAAAGTTGTAGCGACAAACTTAAGATATTCGGAGAATAAAGAAAACGCGGTTTTATCAATCATCTCAGAATCAGGTGTTACTTATGATAGGTTACACGAAGTGATGAAAATAGCTGCAGGTCTAAAGATCAAGGCTATTCTGGCAACTCAACCAAAAGATAAATAACATGGGAATCAAGAAAAAAAGTAAGGTAAGTGCCGCATTCAACATGTCATCTTTGACGGATATCATCTTTTTGTTATTGATCTTCTTTATGTTGACTTCATCAGCAATTGTTCCAAACGCTTTGAATTTGCAACTTCCAGGTAAAAAATCAACTACACCTGTTGAAAGCAAAAACAAACCAGCTGTAGTCAATATCAGCAGCTCTGGTACTTTTACACTCAATGGTAAAAATATTGACATCGTCACATTGGAGGAACAGCTTATCAAGTTTAAAAATGCTAAGGGCAAGGATGCAGTTATGTCTATCACACCAGACGCCAAAGCAAGTAATGATGATGTGGTAGCAGTGATGGACATTGCTTACAGATTCGAAATCAAAGCAGCTTTAAATGATCCCAAATAAATAATTTTTGAAAATAAAATTGCACGCATAACAAGTTTCAGTTCATACAACAAAAGTACAAAGGATGGATATGGATGTTTCTCCATATAATGCAGAAGGTAATAAAAATAAGGGTATGGTGGCCAGTGCCATACTTCATATCCTTGCGTTACTGCTGTGCCTTTTGCCTTTTTTCAATTATGAATTTCCTCCCAAAAATGATGGTGGGATCTTGATTGCATTGGGTTTACCAGACGAAGGGGAAGGAGATGATAACCCAGAATCTCAGCAGGAAGAAAAAGTAGAACCCACAAGCAATCAAAAAGAAAACAACGAAACTAGCGAACAAAGTAAATCTCCAGATAAAGCTGACCGGACAACAACCATAAAAAATGAACCTGTAAAGGTAAAGGAAACCAAAACCGTCGACGAAACCAGTGATATTGTTTCCTCTGCGGATAAAAAGGATACCAAAGTAGACGAGCAAAAAAAGCTTGCAGATAAGAGAAGGCAGGAAGCTGAGGCTAAAGCCAACGAAGAAGCAAAGAAAAAAGCGGATGCGGAAGCCAAACAAAAGGCAGAAGCTGAAGCCAAGAAAAAACAATTTGGTGGACTTTTTGGCAAAGGCCAAGGTGACACAGGCAAAACTGGCTCCAAAGGCGATCCAAAAGGTGATCCAAATTCCAAGGTATTGGAAGGTCTCGCTAAAGGTAGCGGAAGAATTGGAGGTGGTTTGAGCAATCGTGGTCTAGTTACTGAACCAAAATTTCAGGATTCATCTCAAAAAACTGGAAAAGTGGTTATTTCCATTTGCGTAGATAAAAACGGAAAGGTCACAGATGCAAAGTTTACCCAACGAGGATCTACAACAACTGATCAGGAATTAGTAGAAATTGCCAGAAAAGGTGCATTGAGGTATGTTTTTACACCAGGGGAGGCAGAAAGTCAATGTGGCACTGTCACTGTAGACTTCAAAGTACAATAGGCCCAGTATTATAAGGAAAGTTTCAACATCATTTCCTGATTTATTTAAAGTTCCTAAGGTGTGGGGAAAGAATTTTTGGCATAAAAAGTGCGCCATAGCCAAATAAAATAAAATGTCACCCTGCCTCTAGAACAACAAAACGTTAAATCTTATACCATTCATGACCTATAGATGGTTTTTTTATTTTACTTTGCACACCATTTTAATTGAACTTTCAAAAATGCTATACCTGCGGTAAATGAAGAATACTTATTTTCAGCTTATCAACCAGACTTACTTCTTTCCACAAGAAGGGTTTGACATCAGAAATGGTTACCTTACTTTTCACAACGTATCACTCAAATATCTAATAGATAAATATGGCACACCGTTCAGGTTGACGTATTTACCAAGGATTGGTGATCAGATAAAAAAGGCCAAAAACCTCTTCCACAGAGCAATGAAGGCCAATAACTATCGTGGTGAGTATTACTACTGTTACTGTACTAAATGTTGTCACTTTTCACATGTGATCAACGAGGCATTAAATCACAATGTGCACTTGGAAACATCTTCCAGTTTTGACATTGATTTGATCCACAAACTACATGAAAAGGGAAGAATAGGTAAAAAAACCTACCTCATTCACAATGGCCATAAAACGGATGATTACATCACTAAGATTGTAGGTCTGATGAATGATGGTTTTGAGCACGTCATTCCTGTTTTGGATAGCAAAATGGAGATTGACCGACTACTCAAAAAAACGGATAAGGACATTACGGTTGGCATTAGAATGGCCATCAATGAAGAACCTCAATCTGCATATTATACTTCAAGACTAGGAATCAGAAGTTCTGAAATTATAGAGTACTACAAGAAAAGTTTGGGTCGTAAGAAACGAGTCAATCTCAAAATGTTACACTTCTTTGTGGATTCTGGAATCAAGGATACGCTTTACTATTGGGGAGAATTCAGAAAGGCTCTGAAAATATTTGCCGATCTCAAAAAGATATGCCCTACCCTCGATTCGATAAACTTAGGAGGTGGCCTTCCTATCAGAAACAACCTGGGTTTTGAATATGACTACAAGTATATGATCAACGAATTGGTCAATACCATCAAATCAGTTTGCGAGGATGAAGGAATAGAAGAACCCAATATCTTTACAGAATTTGGTAAATATACCGTTGGTGAAAGTGGTGCCATCATTTTCTCAGTTTTGGAACAAAAACAACAAAACGATGCTGAAAAATGGTACCTCATTGACAATAGTTTGATGAATACCATTCCCGACGCGTGGTCAATTTTTGAACGTTTTATCTTGCTTCCTGTCAATAAATGGAACAATGAGTATATACAAGCAAATATTGGAGGCATCAGTTGTGATCACTCGGACTATTACAACTCTGAGGATATGAACCAACAGATTTTTCTACCTAGTTATCCCGACGAAGACAAGGAACCACTTTACTTAGGATTTTTTCATACAGGAGCTTATCAAGAAGCCATCAGTGGTTATGGAGGCATCAAACATTGTTTGATACCATCACCCAAACACATCATCATTGATATGGATGATAAAGGAAACTACGTAGATCGGG
>JAKQLF010000186.1 GCA_029567325.1 Bacteroidota bacterium
CTATGATGCTGTCGACAATCGTCCAATTGTACTTTGGCCGTCCATTACTGTCTTCGGTATATGCGTCCGTGTATCCCCATTTTAGATCAGGCCCAGGATTTTCTCCCTTTGAAGTCAGTAGGTTGTGCGTGCGAATGTATACCTCATCAGATCCCAAGGCTGAAATCTGCCGTAGCAACTTTTTTCCATTGGTGGTGTAGGTGTAATTGGGTTCGTCGTAACCAAAGTTTGCCCAAATGGGAGACATTTTTCCAACAGTTTTCGACAAGTCTATGGTGATGGTGGCCGTTTGGCTTTGCAAAAGGGTGATGAAAAAAAGTAGGGAAAAAAGGATTAATATATTTTTGAGCAGTGACTTCATGATGCTTATGTGTGGTGATTTTAACGAAGAAGTAAAATGTGAAGCTACGAAATGGTAATGTATTTATTTAGGAAGTCAATTGAATAAGTGTTTGGCAAGAAATAGTGGGAACACAATAGAGAAAACCTAATTTTTAGTTGCTAAATCCACTTCATGATTGATAAATATTTTTTTATCGCTCATAAAGGTTCATATTATGAGCGATATATGTAGTTTTTATTGCTCTTGACTAGAATAAGTTTGTGATTTTATAGTTTTGGAAAGATAATTTTACAACGGGTTTCATTAAAAGATTCATCATTCAGCTTATTAGATATCTTTGGTAAAAGTCCCCTTAAACCATTATCTTTGAGGAAGTAAAGATAAATGTGCATGAAAAATAGGGAAGTATTGATAGTCCATCCTTCTAATAAAGATGAATTAACCGTTATAAAAGCATTTTTGGAAGCGCTTAAAATTAAATTTGAGTTCACCAAAGAGGCGGAGTACAATCCTGAGTTTGTGGAAAAAATTCAAGAAAGTAAAAAACAAATTACTGAAGGAAAATATACGGACGTAAAGGCTGAGAACCTTAAAACGTTTATAGATAGTTTATGATTATCTACACATTACGCTTTTCTGATCAAGCGAAAGGCGATATAAAACATCACAAACAATCGGGTAATAAAGTCGTTGTCAATAAAATATCATTGCTTTTGGAAGAACTTACAAAACATCCCTTCATTGGAACAGGTAAACCCGAGCAACTAAAGCATAATCTCACAGGCTGTTGGTCTCGTAGAATAAATCGGGAACATAGATTGGTTTATGAAGTAGTTGATAATGTTATTATGATACTTTCTGCCAAAGGTCATTATCAGTAGCTTCACAAGATTCATCATTCCATTTCCTGTCCATCACTTGTTTTCAAGGCCATATTCCATGGTTAACTCAGATTCGCTGAATCAAAATAATCAAATTAGAAAGAAGCATTCTTCCGGATTTACAAATATTCCAAACTTGATTTTGGTCGTTAATAAGTCATGCTTTGGTATATTTAGGGCATAAATAAAATTTTTCACATGAGAATAAGTTTCATTTTATTGATTTTATCACTTTGTTTTTTGTCATTGGATGTAAGTGCGCAAGACCAGATAACAGTTGACGATTACAAAAAAGCGGAGCAACAATTGAGTTGGAATACTTCAAAATTGGTTGATCGAATGAATGTTCGCCCTACTTGGACAGAGGACGGAAAGTTTTGGTATCAAAATTTAATACCAAATGGAACAGAGTATGTTTTGTATGACTTGAAGACAAAGTCTAAAAAGATTTTGGATGGTAAGTCTGCATTGCCAAAGGAGCCAAAAGGACCAGCTTATGACCGTAGAAAGGAAGCCATATCTCCGGATGGAAAAAAGGTGGTTTATATCAATAATTGGAATTTATATGTGCGTGATCTGGACACAGGCGCAGAAACCCAATTGACAAAAGACGGAATAGAAAATTTCGGATATGCGACAGACAATGCAGGGTGGAGACAAAGTGATGCCCCCATAGTTTTATGGTCTCCTGATTCTAAAAAAATAACAACTTACCAGCAAGATCAAAGGCATGTGAGTGATATGTATTTAGTTAAAACAACGGTAGGAGCCCCGGAACTTCAGGCTTGGAAATATCCATTGCCACAAGACGAAAAAGTCATACAGATTCATCGGGTCATCATAGACCTTGAAAATGATAAAGTGATCAGATTAAAAGTTGATCCGGATCCCAGAAGAGGTACGCTGTGTGACGACATTTCTTGCAGCGGAAATTTTGATGATAACCAATGGAGTGATGATGGCAAACAATTGGCGTTTGTTTCTTCTTCTAGAGACCATAAAATTGCCCAGTTTAGAATTGCAGACGCTGAAACGGGTGACGTAAAAGATTACCACAGAGAAGAAGTTGCAACGCAATATGAGTCTGGTCAGGGTACCATCAATTGGACCTGTTTATTTGACACCAAAGAGCTGATTTGGTATTCTGAAAAAGACAATTGGGGACATCTTTATTTGTATGATTTGGCAACGGGTAAATTGAAAAATCAAATTACAAAAGGTGAATACGTGGTGACAGAAGTAAAACACTTTGATAAAAAAGCAAGACTTATTTATTTTGAAGCCAACGGCAAGGAACCTGGAAGAGATCCCTATTTTACCCATTTTTATAAGATAGATTTTTCAGGAAAGAATTTAGTACTCTTAACACCTGAAGATGGCAATCATCAAATTAATATTTCGCCAAACTTTGATTATTTTATTGACAACTATTCACAGCCAAATGTGGCTCCAGTTTCTGTATTAAGAAAAATGGATGGCACATTGGTTGAGACATTGGAAAAAGCTGATATTTCAAGGCTATTAGCTACCGGATGGAAAGCTCCAACACAAATAAAAGTGAAATCAGAAGATGGAAAATGGGATTTGTATGGCCTCATGTTTACACCCACACATTTAGATAAAAACAAAAAGTATCCCATCATCAATTACATCTATCCCGGACCTCAAGGAGGAGGAGTTGGTTCGCGTTCTTTCAGTCCCGGGAGGAGTGACAATCAGGCACTTGCAGAATTGGGATTTGTAGTTGTCGCCATCGATGGCAGTTGTAATCCTGGAAGATCCAAAGCATTTCATGATGCCTGCTACGGCGATATGTCGACCAATACCCTTCCGGATCAGGTTTATGGAATGAAACAATTGGCAGAAAAGTATCCCTTTATTGATCTGGATCGGGTAGGTATTTGGGGGCATTCGGGAGGTGGATTTGCAACTGCGACTGCAATGTTTGATTATCCGGATTTCTTTGATGTAGGTGTTTCCGAGTCAGGAAACCATGACAATCGGAATTATGAAGATGACTGGGGCGAAAGATATGTGGGATTGGAGAAAGGTGATAATTATGAAAAGCAAGCAAACCAACTCAAGGCGGGAAACCTCAAAGGTAAATTATTGTTGGCCCATGGAGGGATGGATGACAATGTTCCTCCTTATAATACAAACCTGGTCGTAGATGCCCTTATCAAAGCAAACAAGGATTTTGACTTGCTGATGTTCCCAAACGCAAGGCATGGCTACGGGTCTGATTCTATGTATATGATGCGCAAAAGGTGGGATTACTTCGTCAAAAATTTGCTGAATCAGGAGCCTCCTAAAGAGTTTAAGATTATGTTTGAAAGGGATTCTCGACCATAGTAATAAATTTAATGATGATAAAGAAATAATATTTATAAGCAATTATTCATCTTAAGGCGAGATCCGAAAACTCATTCAACGATTTTACTAAATGATATTTGCTTGTTGCGTTTGAGCCAAAACTCGATAAAAAAGTGACTTTTGGCTCAGTTGTTTTTATTTTCGTTTGAGCCAAAACTCGATAAAAAAGTGACTTTTGGCTCAGTTGTTTTACATTTTTTGCGCATATATCCATGTAATATTTTATCTTTGATTGAAAAATATTGACAATGGAACTAGTCGGTAGATTTGACGAAATTGACACCATAAATAATATCATAAATAGCTCTAAATCAGAACTATGTGCTATTACAGGTCGACGTAGAGTAGGCAAGACTTTTTTTATTGACGAAACACTAAAAGGGTATATTTTTTTTCGATATACTGGAAAATACAAGAGCACTCAAAAAGTGCAATTGGAAGAATTTTCAAGAGAGATTGGAGGACAGTTTAAATTGGACGAAAAAAACGTTTTTCGTACTTGGTTTGATGCTTTTGAATTATTAAAAAGGGAGATCTTAAAATCGCGTATCAGGAAAAAGAAAGTAATCGTGCTGGATGAGTTTCCGTGGATGGCTACTAAAAACTCATCATTTTTGGCTGCCTTTAGTGATTTTTGGACTTGGGCTTCTAAAAGAAAGGACTTATTGGTGGTAATCTGTGGGTCTGCTGCTTCGTGGATGGTTAATAATATATTTAGAAGCAAGGGTTCTTTATACAATCGGGTGACGAGTAGAATCGAAATTCAACCATTTACATTAAAAGAGACTGCCCTTTTTTTTAAGAAGAAAAATATTGATCTGAAGCAAGATTCCATTATAAAACTATATATGGTGATGGGAGGCATTCCATTTTACTTAGATCAAGTTAGAAAAGGCGAAAGTGCAGATCAGGCCATTGATAGACTATTTTTTCCTAAATCTGGAATCTTACGACTTGAGTATAAAGAGTTGTTTTCATCCCTGTTTGATAATGCCGAGCCTTTTGAAAAAATAGCTGGTATATTGAGTGATCATAGACATGGACTCAGTAGGAATGAATTATTAAAGAAATCGAAAAGTAAAAGCGGTGGGAACTTCACAAAAATCATCGATGAACTTGAAACTTCAGGTTTTATTACTGGATATGTTCCATTCGGAAAGACCCTTAAAGATGCCGTTTTTAAACTGACTGATCCATACACTTTATTCTACCTGAAATATGTGGTCAACAGTAGCAAACGATCCAAGTCTATTTGGCAAGCATTGTCTCAAACTCCTTCTTGGTTGTCTTGGAGTGGACTTGCATTTGAAAATTTATGTTTATTACACATAGACGAAATAAAAAAGCAACTCAAAATAGAGGGTATATTTACTTCAGAATCTATTTGGTATCACAAAGGAAACGACGAGATGTTTGGCGCACAAATTGACCTAGTCATCGATAGAGCGGATAAAATCATCAATATCTGTGAAATAAAATATGCTGGACTGCCATTCGCTATAGACAATAACTACCACCAAGCGCTTCAAAAAAAATTGGCAGCTTTTCAATACTTTACGAAAACCAGAAAAACACTTTTTTTAACAATGATCACCGCCAATGGAATGGTCAAAAATAAGTATTCTCTGGAGTTGGTGCAGAATGAGGTAGAAGTAGGATCGTTTTTTTAATTCGGAGCCTGTAACATATCTTATCTCACTGTTGACCTCCAATTAAAATAATTGGGGCACCACCCGTAGAAATTCTATTTGCATCTGCTGCAACTTCCTGCATACCCGTCGAAGACATAGCTTCCTGCAATGATTCAAACGACTCAAAGGGCATGGTAAACATTTGATAATAAGGAGGTGTCCCTTCTGGAGTAGGAAAAAATTTGGTAACCGAATATGGTTTTACCGTTGTGGGGATTCCAGTTTTTTCATGTAGGAAAGCCAAATGTTCAGCATAAGCTGTCTCAAATTGCTGCACATCGGCAGGCTGTGGATAAAGTACAATTAATTGAAGCATAATTAGTTTTGTTTTGTGTCTACTCTTATCGGTTTTCGACTTACCCCGTTATTTTAATTCATCTGCACACTCTAAGATCTTTCAATTCTGTTTCTGTTAGCCATAATGATTGAAACAAATTCCGATGCGTACCTATGAATGCCAATTACCTTTCGTCTCTCATCCTTTGTCTTTCATCTTAAAAGAAACGCCCCAATCATTTCTTTTTACTTTCCACCTTGCCATATTGCACTGGATAGCCTTTTTGTGCCCATACCAAAATTCCTTCGTCAAGAATGGCCGTATTTTTATAGCCAAATCTCGTCAAAGTATTGACCACCCCTTCAGAAGCTGCATGGGGGCAGGCACAGTAAACCACAATCATAGTATTGTCATTCGGTATGTCCTTGATGAATTTATCGGGATCTTTATAATAGGGTACAGATACTGCTCCAGGTATGTGACTCTGTTGCCAACCTGCTGTCGATCTAGCGTCCAAAATGACCATTTTTGTGCTGTCTTTCAATGCTTTGAGTAGTTGGGTGGCTGGGACATATTTCCCATCAATGAGCGTAAACTTTGGCGCCTTGCCTTTAGGGTTAAGTACATAATCCTTGGGTAAAGGTTCTGACACCGTAATAGGAGCCGGTGCGTTCCAACCAGAAGCACGACTTCTCAAGTATGTGGTGACGGCATTTATTTCTTTTTTGCTGAGGCTGTCCTTATAAGCCATCATTGGCGTGCCTTCACGACCATTGGTTATGGTATAATGAATAAAGGCATCACTTGCTGTAGCCAAAAACATAGGGTTTGCTAACGCAGGGGCGGTAATTCCTTCGCCATTTTTGCCATGGCAGGTCGTGCAATTTTTGTCATAAATGGTTTTACCCAATTCGGCATTACCAATGACAGGCTCTAAATCTAATTCCACAGTTTTTTCAACGCCACTAGTGTCATACAACCAATTCAAAAGTAATTCGATGTCCTCACGGTCCAAAGGTCCTCCTTGTTTTTTACTGTAGGGCGCCATGGCTGTACCGTCTCTTCCATAACTAACCGTATGCACCAAAAAATTAAAGCTTGCCCGGGGTAGGCGAGTGGTGGCCATTAGCGTATGTGATTTAAGTGAAGGCGCATTGTCTGCAGCATAACCTTGACGATCTTTGCCATGACACAATGCACAATATTTGGAATATAAGTTACTGGCATATTCCACCGCACTACTATTCATTTTTGAAGTGTCATTATAATCGTAAATTTTGGCCAACAAAGCTTGTTCTTTGGACTCCTCTACAAATTCCAATTGCATACCAAAAGCATAGTCCTTTAAAACAATTAATTTTTTTTGTGTGGTGTCTAACTTCATGGCCTTGGCTGCTAGATTCTTTTTGAGAAATTCATGGGTTTCTTTTACGCTGGTGATGCCAAAACAAATGCTGTAAACGCCTGGTCCCTTAGTTTTGAGAATTTTACCGAGTGCATCGTCAGGTGATTTTGGAGTGGTGACATAAAGTTCTTGATTGGGTGCTATTTTAAACCTGGTAAACCTATCATTAGCTTGCAAAACGGTCAAGCCCATTTTTTCAAAAGCATCACTGCTTGCCTTCAGGTCTTCCACCACAATTCGTATGGCTTCAATAGTCACGACACCATTGGGATTTTTCTGATAATATCTTCGCCATGCGACAGGTTTCCATTCATTTTGGATTTCCTGGTAAGGTAAATCCACGTATTGTAAGAAACTCGGCAGCGCATTTCCGATCATTGTATTTGCAAAGGATAGGGTCCGCCACTGGGGTCCGCCATTGTCCCAATCCCAGCCTTTGCCAATTTCTTTGGCTGAGCGACCTGCACGAACTGTGTCCGTTTTAAATCCTTGAGATTGCAGCCAGTTGGAAGTACTATCCACTGATGAAGTACTGAAAGCATATAAACCAGCACTTTTATTTTCCTGCATGATCGACGCTTGTTTACCCATTTTTGCAATAGAATCCGTCGTAGCAATCAGGTCGAATGTACTGAAGTCTGCGAAATAATAGGAAGCCATCTCTGTGCTGTCAAAAAGACCCTTTTCATACCATTCAGAAGGTGGCAAACTGAAGCCCAAGGTATCAGTAAAATAATTCCTGGCTTGGTCAAGGTTTTTTACCTTAATAGATACTCCTTGTATACCGAAGCCATCGCTGAGCAAACGATTTGTATCTGGTGTTGAATCCACTTTGTCTGTAGAGCAAGCATTTAAAAAGAGTAGTAAAATGGAGAAGAGATAAAGAGGCGAGCATTTGATTTTGGACATCATGATAGATCAGGTGTTTGTTGGTTAATTAGTATCTTAAAGATTGTATATGCAGTTAGTGTTTTATCTTATGATTCCATAATGTTAAATTTATTACTTACTCAAAAAATTTCCTGTAAGATACTTAATTTGTAGAGATAGTTAATTCCGAATTGGCAAAGTACATTATAAAGAATTTGCTTGACACAGGGAAAAAACACATTATCTTTCCTTCATCATTAATGTAAATTAGAAAAAAACAGAACTTCAAGATGAGTAAGCAAGATATATTAATAGCACACCCACAGACAAGAGAACAATTTTCTGCTCTAAAAGCTTTTATGCAGGAACTCAAAATAAAATTTGAGGTTTCTAAAAATGATATCTATGATCCGGAGTTTGTGAAGAAAATTTTGGAAAGTAAAGAGCAAGCTAAAAAAGGGGAAGTAACAAGTGTCAAAAGAGAGGACTTGAAGGAATTTTTAGGCTTATTATGAGGAAATAGTCTAGATTTTACTTGATTCTTTCTGAAAAGGGGCATTATAACTAAAAGCCAAAACTATAGCTTTCGTCTTTCGCCTTTTTTCTTTAGAAGTATAAGTACGCCTCCTTTGTAATCATATATAGACTTACCATTCATTTACTTATCAGTATTTGACTAATTTTCCTTAATCAATACGATATCGCCCCCGTAATGCAATAAGTCAATAGGGAAGTTTGTCCCATTTGTATAAACAGAATCATTCCAGACAAAGTAAGAATAATTAGGATCGTTTAGACGCAGTTGTAAGTAAATAGGATAGCCATCCTCTGGATGTATAAATACCTGATCAACAAATCCTTCAACACTTACTAATGTTTCTATTGGAGATTCATTTGGAAACCAACTATAACCCTCTATGTATAATGTATCTTTCGAATCTGATGCTTTTTTGTAAAAAGTAACCCTAACCTTATCGCCAGAACTCAAGTTGACAGAACGAGCCTTTGCAATAAAAAGGTCATTATAAGCATCATCTTGAGACTTAACGTGCCTGTAAATCTGATATTTAAACTCTTTAGCCACCAACATGAGCCTATTATCATTTAATTTATTATTATTCTTTCTAGAATGAGCTAAAGCTATAATAAAATAAGATAAATCAGACGCATCAACACCTAACTCTTCAACTGAATTTCTAATAAGGTTATCATTAATTAATCGTATAGATGGAAAAAAACAATGATAATATAGGTTCTCGTAATCAGTAATTTTGTAAGGAATACTATCAAGTACCTCCTCATAAAACTGGCCTAATTGCTCACAACTATCTATAGTCTTTATGATTTGATCTACATTATCGTAAAAGCTTTGCTGAATTCTATAACTCTCTAGATTACAACTGACAAGAAAAAGTAGTACCGCAGATACAAATGAGTAACCGAAAAATCTACATCTTTTTACCACATCGTAATTGGTGTTGTAGGAGATCTTATTTGACCCAGCTGTTTTAAGTTTGCAACTTAAAACCCATATTAGTTTAATTGGTAACTTCATTCTTCGTTCAAATATAAGATTTCTATGGGTAAATTGACGGTCAATCTACTTTCCGCATTGTAATTTCGATAGCTACTATAAGGATATTCTTCAGGGTAAGCTACAAATCCTTTGAATCCACCACCTCTCATTATTTTTTGTAGTAAAAATATAATTTAGCAGAAATAATAATAGAAATTTTAAGTTGAAAACTTAAAATAGCAGTAGTCGGGAGACCTACAGACTTAAAAGAGCGGGTAAAAAAAGCCCGATTGCTCGGGCTTTTCCTTTTTAATCATATTCAAAAGGAGTTTTTGACTGAATTATGTAAAGATGCTTATCCTTTTTGTCAAAACCGATATAAACGCCTTTAGATAAATCAATTTTAAAAGTTTCTTCGTGTCCATTTAGTAAAATGGTGACAAAATTTTCATTTTTTATATCGGTCAAACAATTTATATCTAAACTAGTATTATTTAATAAAACTTTGCCTTTACTAATTGTTAATGTAAGACCAGTATTTCCAACATCTTTACGACTATTTAAAATTTTGCTATCAAGGATAAGGCAGTCATTAAACTTGCAAGTTACAGTATCGTTTTCAAAAAAATCTTGAAAGGATATAATCATTTTATTTTCTTGCATAATACTATTTCTATTTATAGATATACATCCAGTATTTAAAACCAACAATAGTTCGGAAGAAAAAAGTCTAAAGAAATAAGAAAAAGATGAATGCGTTAAATTAGCAGAGCCAACCTGAACAATCATCTCGCACATGATCATTCAAAACGCATTCATCAAAGGCAATTGCCTTATAGGCGCAATTT
>JAKQLF010000188.1 GCA_029567325.1 Bacteroidota bacterium
AACCATTGTAAAATGAAAAGACCTGACATCAGCATGATACCAGGTCTTTAACTTTTTCAAACTATTGCTTTAAAACTTGTAGGAAACTGTGCCCAATAATCGTGCCGCAGAATCATTAAAGGAGAAAGATTCACCGCCAATCGTGATGTGATCGCCAAAATTGCTGAGATTTCCTTCATATGCTACATCAAATCTGAGCTTCCAAAGATCAAAGCCAAAACCAGCTTGGTATCCATAAGTTGCACTTTTAAATCGTTGCTCATAACCATCAAAATCAATCAGATCTGATTTGCTATTGATGTGTAAATGGGCTACAGGACCGGCGTATAATCTGATAATTCCTGCTTTCAAACCAATCATAACTGGTAAATCGAAAGAATTGTACGTTTCGTTGACAAATTTGGAAACAGCTTTTACACCGCCATATTCACCAAGTGTGTAAGTTACCTTGTTTGAATTAAACAAGATGGATGGTTCTACGTAGACCATTAAAATTTTGACCCTACCATACAGACCAAAGTGGTGACCGTAGTTGGAGGAGTTAAAATTAAGATCGTAAAACTTGTCGTCCTGATTGAATTTGATCCCGTCGGAGACCAAATCCATGGAGTTGAGACCGGCTTTTACCCCAAATTCTATTTGACCAAAAGCAAAAATAGAGCAGCTCACTAGCGTTAGTACTAGAAGAAATTGTTTCATGGTTAAAAAGATTTATAAATTAGTGAACGGAGGTTTGTCATTTTTAGTAACTATCATTGTAAATTATTAACACCAGTTTAACCCATCATCTACATTTTAGCTATTTTTTAATGTATTTGACAGGGTAGGTGGTTTCTTTTTAAAGAAAATATATTACGATTAGTTATAATATATCAAAATCTGTGCCTAAAATGGAAATTACATCTTCGGAATACATTGCAAGTTACGTAAGAGAGGATCAATGTCCTCAAGGAGACATGCCTGAGATTGCTTTTATAGGACGGTCCAATGTGGGTAAATCGTCCCTGATTAACATGCTTTGTGACAAAAAAGATTTGGCTAAAACATCTAAACAACCGGGTAAAACGCAGAAACTCAATTTTTTTATCATCAACGAACAATGGCACTTAGTAGATCTACCAGGATATGGGTATGCCAAAATATCTCAAAAGACCAGAGAAGAATGGTCCAAAATGATCAAATATTATTTGCGCAACAGAAAGCAGCTTTATGTAGCCTTTGTTTTACTAGATGCCAGGCATACCATTCAAAAAATTGATGAAGAGTTTGTCAATTGGTGTGGCACTGAAGGAATTCCAATCGCATTGGTTTATACCAAAACAGATAAAGTCAAAAAAGAAGAACTAGACTATAATATTGGAAAAATAGAATCTAAGCTATCTGCCTTTTGGGAAGAGCTGCCGCCGAGGTTTTTGACGAGTGCAAATACCACTGCTGGAAAAGAAGAACTGCTTTCATTTGTGGAAAAGATGCTGAATACTTAGGTTTTCGATTATTTTTGCCCTGCAATTTCAAAATAAACAACATTTGAGTAGCACATACAAACATATTAAACCGGAGATTGAGACTTGGCCAATTTATTCTTTTCATAAGGATAAAGAGCTATTTATCAAAGAATTAAATGAGTTTGTATTTAATAGGCTGAAGCAAAATAACCATAGTTTCAAGGACTTACTTGCTAAAAGTATTTATCTTGAAAATCAACGGGTAAAGCTTACACCTTGGAAGGTTGATCCACCAGATGAGCAGAATTATTGGAAAGAATTGAGTGTAGAACTCAATAATATCATCAAAAATACAGAAAGTGAGGATGCGCTGGATACTATAATGATGCGCATGATCAATCGATACAATACAGAAATTGTTGGCGATTTTACCCCTAAGACTTACCGTTTTGCAAGGAAGTTTTTGACTTCCCTTTTCAAGCGTTTGTACAATAAATTTAATGAAGGAAAGGGCAAATTATTTTGGGGAGATAGGGCTTTACTCAGCACCAAGCTCAAGGTCTTTGGTCATGTAGAAGAAACACGACAGCTTTTTGATAAGGGTACAGTTTTGATTGTGCCTACACATTTTTCAAACATTGACAGTATTCTTGTTGGATATGTCCTGGACATGATTGCTGGTTTGCCTGCTTTTGCCTACGGGGCTGGGCTCAATCTTTATGATGTTGAGATTGCCGCTTACTATATGAATAGACTAGGTGCTTACAGAGTTGATCGAAGAAAGAAAAATCCTATTTATTTGGAATGTCTGACCTCTATGGCATCTTATTCTCTGTACAAAGGGCTAAATAATATCTTTTTTCCAGGTGGTACTAGGTCAAGAAGTGGAGCCATTGAAGAAAGACTTAAACTTGGTTTGCTTGGAAGTGCCATTGAAGCACAGAGATTGTTTATTGCCAATAAAAGTGACAGAAAGATTATCATCGTACCAGTGGTACTGGGGTACAATTTTGTATTAGA
>JAKQLF010000189.1 GCA_029567325.1 Bacteroidota bacterium
AAAAACTCACCAATCGCCGCACCCGCAAATGGAGCGTAGTATTGCATTGGAGCTGGCTCAGACGCTGTTGAAGAAACAACAACTGTATATTGCATAGCGCCTGCGTCTTCCAACGTTTTCACAATCTGTGCAACTGTAGATGCTTTTTGACCAGAGGCTACGTAAATACAATAAACAGTTTCTCCCCTTTCAAAAAATTCCTTTTGATTGATGATGGTATCAATCGCAATGGCAGTTTTACCAGTTTGTCTATCGCCAATGATCAATTCTCTTTGTCCCCTTCCAATTGGAATCATGGAGTCAATAGATTTGATACCTGTTTGTAATGGTTCGTTTACTGGTTGTCTATAAAGTACTCCAGGAGCTTTTCTCTCCAAAGGCATTTCATATTTAGTGCCTCCAACAGGGCCTTTACCGTCGATTGGTTGACCAAGTGGATTTACTACCCTTCCTATCAATGCCTCACCTACTTCAATAGAAGCGATTCTGCTAGTTCTTCTTACGGTAGAGCCTTCTTTGATTCCATCACTGGATCCCAAAAGAACCACACCCACATTATCTTCCTCAAGGTTGAGCACGATGGCTTGTACCCCTGTTTCAAATTCTACTAACTCACCAGCTTGTGCTTTGGTAAGTCCATAAACACGCGCAATACCGTCACCTACCTGAAGTACGGATCCTACTTCTTCTAGTTCTGCCTCAGTTTTGAAGCCTGAAAGTTGTTGTTTGAGTATTGCTGAAATTTCGTCTGGCTTAACATCTACCATTGCCGTATATTTTATTTTATGATGTCAAAAATTAAATAGCTTTTATAAAATCCTTGCTTTTGAATTGCTTGGACAATTTATTGAGTTTGAATGAGATACTATTGTCAAATAATTTATCCCCAACTTCAATAACAAATCCACCCAATAAATCAGGATTTACCTTTTGTGTTATCTCAAGTTCTTTTGCAGTGATATCACTTGCAAGCAATTTTGCTTTGATTTCTGCCAAAGCTTCAGCATTCAAAGGTGTTGCCGTCGTGATGGTCACATTGGTAATGCCTTTGTATAATTTATATTGAGTTACAAATTCCTCTGCAATTTCTGGTAGCAAATCCTCTCTTCTTTTAGTAAGAATGAGGTGGATAAATGCAGTTGTCAATGCGCTGAAATTTGGATCAAAAAGCGACTTAAATACCGCTCTTTTTTTATCAAGACTTACAATTGGGCTTTTGAGCAAAAGCAAAAGCTCTTTGTGTTTGCTCATTTCCAAAAGGCCTTTCATATCCTCGAGCACCGTTTCAAGATTTCCTTGTTCGAGGGCGAGGTCCAAGATTGATTTTGCGTATCTGGTCGCTATTCGCTGTACTGACATGCTTTTCTTTTAATTAAGATTTAAATCATCCACTAAGCTCTTTACATAAGCGTCGTGCTCACTATTGCCCTTCAATTCTTTCTTAATCAACTTTTCTGCAATTTCCACAGCCATACCACCAAGTTGGCTCTTGGCTACTGCAACAGAAGCTTTGACCTGATTGTCAATTTCTTGTTTTGCATTGTTGATTATTTTTGAAGCCTCTTCTTTTGCTTTTTCTCTAGCTTCAGCTACGATTTGATTTTTTAAATCTTTAGCTTCCTGAAGGATTTTTGACCTTTCTTCTCTAGCTTCTGCCAATAACTTATCATTGGCACTTTTCATATCTCTTACTTCTTCTCTTGCAAGTTTTGCAGAATCCAAAGCGTGCTGGATATCATTTTTTCTTTGCTCTAATGCTTTTGAAATTGGTTTGAAGGCAAATTTACCTACCAAAAACCAAAACAATAAAAAGATCACCAATGACCATATTGCTAGACCTGGTGATGGTTGAAATACAGAAAAAAGAGTAAACATCATCTTTCTTAATTATTTATTTCTTACAAAAAATTCAACATTCAAAAAAAATCCAACTGATTAAAGATAAATGGACTCCTCCGCCAACCGCATTGGAAGTCCACTTATTTTTCTAAACAGCTTTAAAGGCCGAAATCCAATTACTTTACGAAAATTGAAAGTAGGATTGCGATCAAAGCCGCTCCTTCTACGAATGCCGCCATAAGGATCATACTTGATCTGATGTCGCCAGATGCTTCAGGTTGTCTTGCGATAGATTCTACAGCTTTTGCGCCAATCAATCCGATACCGATTCCAGCACCGATTACAGCCAAACCTGCTCCTATTGCTCCTAATGTTCCAGTCATTTTACTGATATTTATATAATGATTAAAATAATTCTTTATACTAATTAATGATGTGCTTCTTCATGATGATGCTCTTCTGTAGCAGCACCAATGTAGGAAGCAGTCAATATGGTAAATACAAATGCTTGTATGAATGCAACAATCAATTCCAATGACATCATGAACATGGTCAATGGCACTGATATCAATGTTCCAACTCCAGACCCCAATAAACTTTTACCGCTCTGTCCAAAGATGAAAATCAAACCAATGAATGAAACAATGGCGATGTGACCAGCTGAAATGTTTCCTGCTAAACGCAGCATCAATGTCAATGGCTTGATGAACAAGGACATAATTTCTATCATGGCCAACAAAATTCTCACAGGAATTGGAACGCCTGGCATCCAAAAAATATGCTGCCAATAGTGTTTGTTGCCATTGATGTTTACCAAAACAAATACCAACAAGGCCAGAACCAACGTCACACTCAAGTTTCCAGTAGCATTCACGCCACCAAAGAATGGAATTTGACCAAATAAATTAAGACCAAGTATGAAGAAAAATACAGACAATAAAAATGGGAAGTACTTTTTGTATTTCTCCTTACCGATAAAAGGAATTGCTGCTTCGTCTCTGATGAACTCAACCAATGGTTCAAAAAAGTTTTGAATACCTGATGGTGCTTTTCCAGCATTTGTCACATATGCATTTGCTGCCTTTCTAAAAAGAATAAACAACAAAATACAAACAAATATCATTGCGACCACATTTTTGGTCATTGATAAATCATAAAAAGAAGTAACACCTCCGCCTAATGCTCCACCATCCCAAGTTGTTCTTGAGTCTAGTTTATATTCCTTACCTTCGTAAAGCACATAGTCAACGATTTTCTCTTTGCTGTCAACCATTTCCTTTTTTGAAGAAAATCCAGCAATAGAAACTTCACCTTCCATAGGAAAACCTGGATCAACAACTCTTTTGACATTACCAGTTTGCATTACATAACCCTGGTATGCCGTTTTGCCATCTTCATGGTGATGTGGATCTACATGAAATTTACTAGACATAAACATTTCCAAACCTGCATCTTTTGAATAAAGAATGGTTGGAAGTGGAATGGATATAGCTTCTAGGATTGTATATACATTGGCATCGCCTATGTGGTGAGTAGCTGTTGCAGCTGGGTCAAATTCTCCATGCTCTTCGTGGCTTGCTGCTCCATGGGCGTCACCATGTTTAGCATCTGTTTGCGTTGCACCTTCCTCATGACCAGTTGTTACTGCTGATTCTGCCTCATGAGTTTCATCAGACTGTTCTGTCGTGGTTGCTTGGTTTTCACCTGAATGCTGGTCTGCTTGTTGCATGAATGCTACAGTAGACCAAAATAAAAGAAGCATTGCGAAATAAGTCCTTTTCAAACTACTTTGATTTTAGCTTTTCTGAAAATTTGTGCAAAAGTAATAAAAGAAATTTCTTTTTAGTGCATTGATTATCTTTATTTTAGATAAAAATTCACCAAAATTGTTGTGGAAATGCAAAATTAATTAAACGAAATTGATAATCTCGAAAAATTATATTCTAAATTTCAATAAAAATCAAGGGCATATCCAAGACAATTTCTAAAGCTCCAAAATTTTTGGCTTTTAAATGTCTCACAAAATGCCTTTACTTATTTGAAAAAGTTTGTGAAATTTATTTACCATCTCGCAATTGTCTCCGTAAAATCTTGCCAACGTTTGTTTTTGGAAGTTCGGTTCTGAACTCAACCTCTTTTGGAATTTTATAACCGGTCAATTTTTCTTTGGCATAAGCAATGACTTCTTCTTTGGTGAGACTTTGATCTTTTTTCACCACAAAAACTTTCACGCATTCTCCAGATTGTTCGCTTGGTACACCTACTACGGCAACTTCCTGAATTTTTGGATGTTTGATCAATTCGTCCTCGACCTCATTTGGATATACATTAAATCCAGAAACAAGAATCATGTCTTTTTTGCGGTCAACAATGCTGAAATATCCGTCTGGCTCCATAATGGCAATGTCTCCCGTGTACATCCAACCATCTTTGAGCACCTTTGCCGTTTCTGCCTCATTATTATAATAGCCACTCATGACTTGAGGGCCTTTCGTAATTAATTCACCTCTTTCACCCACTGGAACGTCTTTACCTTCTTCGTCTACAATCCGTACTTCCGTACTTGAAACCGGCATTCCAATAGAGCCATATCTTACACGACCATCCAATGGATTCAAACACACAACTGGTGAAGTTTCCGTCATTCCAAAACCTTCAAATATTTTATTTCCTGTTGCTTTTTCCCATTTCTCTGCAATGGCGACTTGCACGGCCATCCCTCCACCGACTGTTACCTTGAGATGGCTATAGTCATATTTATCAAAATCAGGATGATTGAGCAACGCATTGAATAACGTATTCAAACCTGTAAAAAGCGTAATTTTATTATTATTGAATTCCTTAAGAACCGATTTGAGATCTCTTGCATTGGTAACCAAAACAGTTTTAGCCCCCAAACTGACCATGGCCAACACATTGACAGTAAATGCAAATATATGGTACATAGGAAGGGGTGAAAGACAAATTTCTTCTCCTTCTTTGAGTAACACCTTCATTGCAGCTTCTGATTGAAGCATGTTTGCAATGAGGTTTCGATTGGTGAGCATAGCACCTTTAGCGACTCCTGTAGTACCGCCAGTATATTGGTGTAAAACAACGTCTTCTGGACAATTGGGAAACTCCTTAATGGTGAATTTTTTTCCCGATTCCAGCGCTTCTTTAAAATTTACACTGTTAGTTATCGTGAATTTTGGTACCAATTTTTTGATATACTTGACCACAATATCAGTGACAAATCCCTTAACTGGACCAAGCAATTCTCCCAAAGTGGTGACGATACTTACCTTTATATTTGTTTGACCCATTATCGCTTCCAGATTGTGTGCGAAATTGGCCAAAATGCAGATTCCCTTTACATCGCTGTCTGTGAATTGATGCAACATTTCTCGTTGCGTGTATAAAGGATTAGTATTGACAATGATGAGACCGGCACGCATTGCACCAATCAATGCAATTGGGTATTGAAGACAGTTGGGCATCATGATGGCAAACCTATCGCCAGGTTCTAATCCCCGCGATTGCAAATACGCACCAAACTGCCTGGACAATTTATCCAATTCTTTATATTTGATACCCACACCCATACACTCAAAGGCAGTATGATCTGCATATTTAACAAATTTCTCGTCAAAAAAATCAACAAGATTTTCATATAAGTCTGGATTTATATTGGCTGGCATTCCTTGCGGATAGTTTGCTAACCAAGGTCTGGTTTCGTACATATTGAATTTCGATTTGAATTTATAAATTCGAATTTAAATAATTCCTGTAGACTTTTGAGTTTTGATAGAAATTATTCTAATACTCCCCAACAAATTTTACGTGATATGGGTCTATGAGGAATGATATTTTCGAATTTTTAGATGTACCAGAATGTGTTTTAACAAAGAAAAGGGAATACAATTGACTCGTATCCCCTTTTTATAATGCGCTTGATTTTATTTAAATGTCATAAGGATTATAAAATCCTCGTTCTAATATTTTCTTATTGTTTGACAAACTGGACATTACAAATCAATCTTACTTCGTCAGAAACCACAGCTCCACCTGCTTCGGTCAATGCATTCCAAGTAAGACCATATGCTTCTCTACTTATTTTCCCAGTTACTTCAAAACCAGCTTTGGTTTGTCCATAAGGATCAACAGCAATGCCAGTAAATTCAACATCCAATTTAATCGGCAAAGTTGTACCTCTTATTGTTAAATCTCCAGCCATTACATGGTCAGAGCTACTTTTGGAAAAACTTGTAGATTTGAAGGTAAGTTTTTCATGACCTGCTGCATCAAAGAAATCCGGTGACTTCAAATGTTCATCCCTTTGAGCATTTCCAGTTGAGATGCTGTCTATTGTTGCTTCAAAGACTACTTCCGCACCTGCAAATGTTTCATCTTCTGTCAACACTTCACTTGTATATTCACTGAAGTGTCCTGTAACGTTTGTAATCATAAGGTGTCTCACCTTAAACTGAATTTCTGAATGCGTTGGATCAATTACCCATTTTTGTTTTTCCATTTTATATCTTTTTAGTTATTGGTTGTAACACTTAAAGGTGGGTGGTTGTTTTCGATATTTGTTAAAACAAATGTTTTTAATATTATGATAACATAGACAATCTCAAAAGCCTCATTACCTTCACAATTCGATAATAGAAAAAACAATGACTGAAACTATTAAATACTTAGTTTTAACAGGCGTGCTGATCGGCGTTGGATTTGGCATCAGATATGGCTATAGGTATGCGCTTGCAGGTGCTGCTTACAACGCCAAAATAACTTGCTCATGTGTTTTTATAGGAGGTAGAACATTGGAATCCATTCAATCAGAAGATTTATATACAATACCATTCGCTAAACAAAAAGTTGATGAAGTAAATAAAACTGTCACATCTAGCATTTATGGAATAATCAGTAAAACCAGTTTTTATAGGCCTGGTCTGGGCTGTACTTTGGTCAATGAGCAAGACATTGAAACCATGAAAAAAACATTGTCAGACATCAATGTTGCAAAACGCGAATACACTATACCAGATACTTTGCTTCCTTCAGAACAACAAGCAAAAATTGACAAGACGCTTGATTGGGCCATGCAGTCAGAATATAAAGACGTGATCGTCAATACCCGTGCAATCATTGTTGCGATAGATGGTAAAATTGTGGCAGAGCGTTATGCCTCTGGATTCAACAAAGATTCACCCCTCATGGGCTGGTCAATGACCAAAAGTGTGACGAACACCATGGTTGGAATATTGGTAAGGGATGGCATTCTCAAAGTTTCGCAAGACAATTTATTTGAAGAGTGGCAAAATGATGACCGTAAAAACATCACAATCGACCATTTACTGCGCATGAGAAGCGGTCTGGAGTTTGAAGAAAATTACAAAAAGGTTTCTGACGCCATAAAGATGTTATACATGAAAGATGGTGCAGGAAAATATGCCATTTCCCGACCTTTGATTCACCCAATTGGAGAGCATTGGAGCTATTCAAGCGGCACAACCAATATACTACAGGAAGTCATCAAGTCTACTTTTACAGACCAAAAAGGCTATGCGGAGTTCCCACACAGAAGGTTATTTTCAAAGTTGGGCATGTCATCAGCAGTAATGGAGATGGATGGCTCGGGTACCTATATTGGTTCATCTTATATGTATGCCACTGCCCGTGACTGGACAAAATTGGGCTTATTATATCTAAACGATGGCATGTGGAATGGCGAACAAATCCTTCCTCCTGGATGGGTTACATATAGTAAGGAGCTTACACCCCAATCAGATGGCGAATACGGCGCACATTTCTGGCTTGATCCAAAAGATAATAACTTACCAAAGGGTGCAAATCACATGCTGATGATGGGGCATGAAGGGCAGTATGTGGTAGTCAATCCTGATAAGAAAATGGTGGTTGTGAGACTAGGATGTGCTCAAAAATCTGATAGTTTTGACCTAGGAAGATTACTTACTGAACTTTATCAAATTTTTTGATTACATATCTTAGTCAGAAAGTAAGACAATTTATTTAGATCAAAAACATACATTTGCACTTTTTTCAAACAAAGCATTGAACAACAATGAGTTTACTTACTATTGGAACGGTCGCATATGACACAATTGAAACCCCTTACGGAAAAGCAGAGAGAATCGTAGGAGGTGCATGTACCTATATCAGCTACGCTGCTTCTTACTTCATAGATCAGATCAATCTTTCTGCAATTGTCGGTGCTGATTTTCCAGCTTCCGAAATTGAAGCATTAAAAGCCAGAGGTGTCAACTTGGAAGGCCTTTCTATCAAAGAAGATGGTCTCAGTTTCTTTTGGGAGGGTAAATACCACCTCAATATGAATAGTAGAGATACCATCACTACAGATCTCAATGTTTTGGCAGATTTTGATCCTGTTTTACCAGAATCTTATAAAACTAGTGCATATGTAATGCTTGGTAATCTCACACCTGCTATTCAGAAAAAAGTGTTGGACCAATTGGATGGAAGTCAGAAGTTGATTGCCATGGATACCATGAATTTCTGGATGGATATTGCCATGGAAGAACTCAAAGAAGTAATCACAAGAGTGGATTTACTGACCATCAATGACGAAGAAGCAAGACAACTTTCCGGAGAATATTCTTTGGTGAAGGCTGCACAAAAAATATTTGAGATGGGCCCTAAATTTTTGGTCATCAAAAAAGGAGAACATGGGGCATTATTATTTCATAAAAATGATATTTTCTTTGCTCCGGCCATGCCACTTGCAGAAGTTTTTGATCCAACAGGTGCTGGAGATACCTTTGCTGGTGGAATGATGGGCTATTTGGCAAAATCAGACGATGTTTCATTCAATAATATGAAAAGGGCTTTGATCTATGGATCAGCAATGGCATCTTTTTGTGTTGAAAAATTTGGCATTGAAGCATTGAAAAACCTGACTCAAGCCCAAATCGATGAACGTATGAAACAGTTTTCTTCATTGGTTCACTATACTTTATAAAAGATTGAATAAAATACACATTAAATTATTTTATAATATTTCAACTGTTTGCTTACTTTTGGCCTTTTGATAGATTAAAATAAAAGCTGGTGTTTGGATATCTGAATGGTAAAATAACTTATAAAAGTCCTACCTATATATATGTAGAATG
The DNA here is from genome assembly GCA_029567325.1 of Bacteroidota bacterium. GTDB lineage: Bacteria > Bacteroidota > Bacteroidia > Chitinophagales > Saprospiraceae > JADKBO01. The sequence goes on from JAKQLF010000189.1 coordinate 8,973, forward strand.
TGGGGGTGTAGGTTATCACGTCAATATAAGCCTCAATACTTTTACCAAGTTGGAAGACAAAAACGAAGTAAAAATATTCACAGTTCTCCAAGTGCGTGAGGACGATATGAGTTTATACGGCTTTTATGAAGAAGATGAGCGTTTTTTATTTACCAATTTGATTTCCGTATCTGGGGTAGGAGCAAATACCGCAAGGGTTATTTTGTCTTATATGACGAATGACGAATTGCGGAGAGCTATTGTACACAATGATGCAGCTTCATTGAGTAAAGTAAAAGGCATTGGAGCTAAAACTGCCCAAAAAATAATCATTGATCTCAAAGAAAAAATAGTAAAGTCTACCCACATGGATGCGGTCACCGTAGGCATGTCTCAAAGCAATAATGTCAAAGATGATGCGTTATCTGCATTAGTTGCGCTGGGCTTTCCTAAAATGTCAGTAGAAAAGACCATCAATATGATTATCCAAAAAAATCCTGAAGTTTCTCAGGTAGAAGATCTCATTAAATTGGTGCTAAAACAAATGAATTAAGAAATTAATCTCCTAATTCATAATCTATCGTAGAAAGTAGCGTTATGAAATCCGATTTAGGAGCTTAAAAAAAGGTGTATTATACATTGAGTACGAAACGAACTAATTTGATCAAAGCAAACGTCTATCCAATCTTTAGTGCACTACTGATTATTGCAGTAGTATATAATGCCTCTTTTGCTGCTGGTGTTGAAAGCCCTTATGTCGATTTTACAACTATAAAATCCTCCTTAGATACTATTCCTATCATTGATAGGACTGGAGATTTTATCAACGACAAAAAGAACAACCCTTTTGACATAACGCCATCCAATATTTCTCAAACAGTAGAATATGACCCTGCTACAGGAAAATATGTCATCTTAGAAAAAATAGGAGAAGAATATTACCGTACTCCAACCTACATGACCTTTGAAGAATACCTTAACTGGAAATCAAAAGAACAAGAAAAGGCTTATTTTGATAAGCTCACAGGTGTCAACGCCCCGAGAAAAAGGACCTCCGGGGTATTCGACAATTTAGATCCTATGTCCAAGGTAGATATTGGTGGTAGTTTATTCAATCGACTCTTTGGAGGTGCAGAGGTAAACATCAAACCCCAAGGTAGTGTAGACCTTTCTTTGGGCTTTATCAATTATCAAAAAACAGATAACCCTGCATTGCCTGTCAGACAACAAAGGCAAATTTTTATTCCGGGTGATTTCAATATGCGCCCTCGTTTGAGCGTAGATGGCGGTATTGGAGATAAAATGAAATTAAACTTTGATTATGACAATCAAGCTAGTTTTAATTTTGATAGGCGAATCAAGCTAGAATATGATTCCAAGGATTTTTCTGAGGATGATATCGTCAAAAAAGTGCAGGCAGGGGATGTGAGTTTACCATTGAGAAGTACCTTGATTCCTGGTCCCCAAAGTCTTTTTGGTTTGAGGACCGATTTACAATTCGGAAAGCTCAAAGTAACTGCGATAGCTGCTCAACAACGCTCCAAGCAAAATAGTTTGCAGATCCAGGGTGGAAGTTCCAATCAAGATATAGAAATAAGACCCGATAGTTACGACGAAAATAGGCATTTTTATATTTCTCACTATAACAGAGAAACCTACGAGCAGACTCTTTCAAATTTACCTCAAATAAATACATCATTCAAACTGGCTCAAATAGAAGTTTGGATATCAGACGATAGAGGAGATTATCAACAAGGAAGTAGTATGATTGCTGCGGTCGCAGACATTGCAGAAGGCGATCCTACCAAATTGCATGATCAAATGATGCCTCCTTTTCCACCTACCAGCCCTCTTCCAAGTTACTTAACTGATTTAAGAGGAAAATCTTTACCAGATAACAGAGCAAATGGCTTGTTTGCTTCATTGGTACAAAACGGTACTAGCAATGATCTGGATAAAGCAGCTTCGGTTTTAAAAGGTTACGGTTTGAAACAAGGCCGAGAATTTGAGGTATTCAGAGGTCGATTACTCAATCAAAGTGAATATACTTTCCATCCAGAGCTGGGTTTCATATCGTTAAACATCAGATTGAGACCAAATCAAGTTTTGGCGGCCTCTTATAAATATTATTACATCGCAAGATGCGACACTGTTTATACGGTTGGTCAATTGGCAACAGAAGGACTGGAAAGTAGTTTATCACAAAATGGAACCAATGGTGAAGAACAAACTTCTCCTCCAAAGGTCATTTTTACCAAATTATTGAAACCTTCAAATCAACAAACTACTGCGCCTACCTGGGACTTGATGATGAAAAACGTCTACAACCTAGGTACTTCACAGCTCAACAAAGAAGGCTTTGAGTTTGATATCTTTTATGAAGATGACTTTGATGACGGATCACTCAAAAAATACATTCCAGAAGAAGGGTTAAATACCATTCCATTACTTCAACTATTTGGCTTAGACCGTTTGAATAGATTTGGTGACCCTCAACCAGATGGAATATTTGATTACGTACCTGGAGTAACAGTAATAGAAAGAACCGGAAGTATTGTTTTCCCTGTAGTAGAACCTTTTGGTTCGACTTTGGCTACACAATTAAACGATTCTGCCTTGGTTCAAAAATATGTCTATCAGCAACTCTATGATACCACAGTGACCATTGCCAGACAAAGTTTGGAACTCAACAAATTTGTGATGAAATCTCAGGTCAAATCAGCCACATCGGGTGAGTATAACCTTGGAGGTTTATTCATTCCACGAGGATCTGTGACAGTTACAGCAGGAGGTGCTCAACTGATAGAGGGAGTAGATTACGAAATAGATTATGGATTAGGCAGGTTGCGCATCATCAATCCACAATATCTTTCGCAAGCAAGTCCTATCAACATCAAGTTTGAAGATCAATCCCTATTTTCACTGCAACAAAAAAATATGTTGGGACTTCGACTGGATTATGAAGTCAATAAAAAGCTCAATTTTGGAGCAACTTATATGCGTTTATGGGAAAGGCCCTTTACTCAGAAAGTAAATATTGGCGATGATCCGATCAATAACAGGGTGTATGGTTTGGATGTCAATTATTCCGACGAAACCCCATGGTTAACCAATTTGGTAGATAAATTACCTTTTTATAGCACCAATGCTCCTTCTAGTATAACATTTTCAGCTGAGGCTGCTCTTTTGCAACCTGGATATTCATCTGGTATAAATCTGCCTGGAGAAGATCCTGATCCAGTAGTAAGTTTAGATGATTTTGAAGGGGCCATCAATGGTTTGACATTAGGAGGCTTCAACACGAATATCTGGACACTTGCCAGTACTCCTACTTTAGATTTTAAAGAAGGTGAGCTCGTTGGAGATTTGAAGTCAAATGCTAATAGAGCAAGACTCAATTGGTACCAAATTGATCGCAGCGCCAGAATCGGCAATGGGGACAACACTGATTCATACACAAGATTGGTGGATCAAACAGAGCTCTTCCAAAGAGAAGTAGAATTGGGTCAAACTGAGTTATTTACGTTTGATGTAAGTTATTATCCTAGAGAAAAGGGTCCTTATAACTATGATGTGCCTGGTGGATATCCTGGATTTACTTCTGGGATAACATTTGACAATCAAAAAAATGACTTTTTCCTCAATAGCCCTGAAACAAGGTGGGGAGGAATCATGAGGTATTTCCAAAACGCGGACTTTGAAGCGGCCAATTACGAGTTTATAGATTTTTGGGTCCTCAATCCTTTTATGGAAAGGAGAGATGGTGAAGAACACGTCAATGGTGAGCAAGGTGAAATTGTGTTTAATTTAGGTAATGTGTCTGAGGACATTGTCAAAGATGACCTGCCTTTTTTTGAAAATGCACTGCCTACCACAAATAGTAAATTGAATGAGGTTCCAGTAAAAGAAACAGTACTTGGTAGAGTTGGTATCAATGTACCGGTTGCTAATGGTTTTGACCAGCAATTTGGAAAACAACAAGACGTAGGTTTTGATGGAATTAACGATACGCTTGAAAGACAAAAATTTGCTGACTATCTTTCTAAATTGACGGCTGAGGCGGGAAGGCCAATTCCACAAATCATCAATGATCCATCAAGTGATAACTTCGTTTATTTCAATGATGAAAGTTTAAGAGATGAGCCAAATCTCTTGACTCGTTTAAAAAAGTTTAATGGCCCTGAAGGAAACGCACCCCTAGATAATGGCCAAGAAACCCAGACTTTTACCAGAGGCAACCGTTTACCTGAAACTGAAGACATGAACAATAACCGTTCATTGGACAATGCTGAGGCATTCCATGAATATCGGTTGAGAGTGAGAAATGTAAATGGGGAAATCGACAGCATTTCTGCAGGTCCATATTATAAACAAAAGAAAAATATAGTTAACAGTAGTACCGGTCAGAACGAAATTTGGTATAGATTCCAAATTCCATTGTCATCGGGTATAGCTCACGATATTACAGGTTTCAGGTCTATCCAGTTTATGAGGATGTATTTCACTAAGTTTAGCAGCGCGAAAACATTCAGATTTGCAGATTTCCAATTGGTAAGAAGTTCTTGGAGAAGGTCAATAACCAAGTGCCCGGGTACAGATGTCGCCGCAGAAAATGTAGTTTTCTCTGTTGATGAGGTTGGTGTAGAAGAAAACAGTACTAAAAGACCATTCAACTATTTGACTCCAAGAGGTATCAAACAAGAGCGTATCTATGGCAATTTC
>JAKQLF010000192.1 GCA_029567325.1 Bacteroidota bacterium
TATAAGCACTATTGAGCCTTAACTTAACGACATTGAATAGTAAATGGTGATATGTGATGTTTAAAGTCATTGATTGGAGAGTAAAATGTAATGTGTGTTCTCTCATCTAAAGTAATATAATTATCTTCTGAATCAATATTCTTATACTTTTCAATTTTATTTCTACATTTGGCCAGATTCAAATAATATAATATGAGCGACATTTATCTCAATCTGGATGGGGCAAAAGAAATGACATATGATGCCATTGTTGTCGGGTCTGGAATCAGCGGAGGCTGGGCAGCCAAGGAATTGACTGAGAAAGGTTTGAAAGTACTGATGCTAGAGCGAGGTGGTGATTATAAACACATCAAAGATTATGATGATCGCAGTGCTTTTGAGAGAGAACATAAAGGGAAACCTACATTTGAGGACTCAAATAAAAGATCGGATATCATCAATTGGATGCTCAATGAACAAACAGCTAAATCTTGGGTAGACGAAACAAAAGAAGGTAAATATACAGAAGTAAAACCTTTCAGATGGGTGAGAGCCTATCGTTTGGGTGGTAGATCAACACTTTGGGGTCGACAATCTTATCGTTGGAGCGACTTGGATTTTGAAGCAAATGCCAAGGATGGCATTGCAGTAGATTGGCCCATCAGATACAAAGATTTAGCACCTTGGTACGACCATGTCGAAAAATTTGCAGGAATAAGTGGTTCATTGGAAGGTCTTAGTCATTTACCAGATGGACAGTTCCAGCCTCCAATGCCACTAAATATTGTAGAAAAATCTGCAAAAAAGAGTATTGAATCCAAATTTGAAAATCGTAAGCTGATTATCGGCCGAGTGGCCAACCTCACACAACCTTTGCCAGGAAGAGTCAATTGTCAGTTTAGAAATAGATGTTGGGAAGGATGTCATTTTGGTGGTTATTTTTCAACTCAATCTTCTACTTTACCTGCAGCTGCTGCGACTGGAAATCTTTCTGTAGTCGTAAATGCATTGGTAAAACGTGTTGTTTATGATAAAGACACCAAAAAAGCTACAGGAGTAGAAGTCATTGACACTGCAACCAATCAAAGCTATATATACAATAGCAAGTTGGTATTCATTTGTGCTTCTGCTCTGAACTCAGCTTGGGTTTTGATGAATAGTGCAACTGATGTGTGGCCTGATGGGTTGGGCAGTAGCAGTGGAGAACTTGGCCACAATGTGATGGATCACCACTATAATATTGGCGCAACTGGTACTATTCCTGGATTTGAAGAATACGGTGAATATGGAAGAAGACCCAATGGTTTTTATATCCCAAGATTTGCCAATTATGGAAACGATACACGGTCTGCCTACAAACGAGGATTTGGTTATCAAGGTGAAGCCTACAGAACTGATTGGTCGAGAGGATCATATCTGAAAGGCATTGGACCTGAATTTATGGATCAAATCAGCAAACCAGGTCCGTGGGAGATGCGAATGACCGCCTTTGGTGAAGTACTTCCCGATCACAAAAATAAAATCTTCCTCGACGCTACTGTCAAAGATCATTGGGGTTTGCCCGTGCTATCTATGGATTGCGAAATGCAGGCCAACGAACTAGCAATGAGAAAAGACATGATGCAAGAGTCAGTCAACATGTTGGAGGCTTCAGGAGCTACAAATATTCAAACTTACGATGGTGGCCATCAATTGGGTCATGGCATACACGAAATGGGAACTGCTCGGATGGGCAGAGACCCCAAAACCAGTGTATTAAATGGCAACAATCAGGTTTGGGATGCTTTGAATGTCTTTGTCACTGATGGTGCAAGTATGACTTCCTCTTCATGTGTGAATCCATCCTTGACTTATATGGCCTTGACTGCAAGGGCTGTAAACTTTGCAGTGGAAGAATTGAAAAAACAAAATTTATAATGTCTTAAGATGGAAAGGAGAAAGGCTTTACAATTTGTTGGAGCATTGATAGGAGGCTCATTTATTTCTGCAGAGATCTTTCTAAGCGGATGTAAATCAGATACAGGGAAAGAGGCAAATCCGGGTGCAGAAGTTATTAATTTCAACGATCAATCAGTTTTGCTAAACGCTATAGGAGACACTATTTTACCTAAAACCGACAAACATCCTGGATTCAATGCTACCAATGCAACGGCATCATTGATCCTTTTGTTAAATGACTGTTATGCTCCGGAAAATCAAAAACTATTGAAAGAAGGGCTTGCCTCTCTCAATGGTTTTGACAAAAAAGAAACAGCTGATAAAATAACTACAATATCAGATCTGGATAAAAATTACTTCGAAAGTAAAGATGGTAGTCCTCAGTTTTATGGCATGCTCAAAGAGGCGATTTTGCTATCTTATTTTGCAGATGAAGCAGTGATGTCAAAAACATTGGATTATGTGAAAGTGCCTGGTAAATACGATGGCGAATATAAGATTGACCCAAGTTCTTACCAGTCCATTTTTGGATTCGGTGTAGGGTAATTTAAGTAATCTCTACACTATAATTAGTCCAGAAGAAAAATGACGAGAGACGAGAGACGAAAGTAAATTATCAACATCATAGTTATGAAAAAACAGAACGAAAAGATAAGTGTGAGTCTCCATAAAATTTGCATTTCAAATAAAATGAATTTTCACCCCATTTGAATTTTCTTCTTTCTTCTTTCGTCCTTCTTCTTTCGTCTAGTTGAGTATTTAAAATTTCTTTCGAACAATAACATTATAATTCCGGACATTTCAATCGGTAATATCCAACAGCATAGCCGCCCCAAATTCCTTGCCCACCTGTGATATTGGTTTTAATTCTGATATAACTACTGAATGGGCCCCCACTATTTGCAGCATTATCTCTGGTATTCCAAAAATCAAAGTGTGCCTTGTCTATCGTTGCCCATTTAACAGTCACGCTATCCCCTCTGAGGAATAAGCCAAAAGTATTTGGATCAAGATCTGCCGTTCTTCTTTCTGCTTTTTGCAATGGAAATTCAAAATTTTTACCATCAAAAAAAGCATCGTCCGTAACCGATGTAAAAGGCGCTATTAAATTTTCATCATTGATTTGGGTAAGGTATCTATAATAGTTTTTACCTACCGGATCTGTAATCGTCACTAACAATTGTGCCAATGTATCACTAGGCTCACCCGGAGGTTGTGCCCACCTAAAACTATCAACACCCACAAAGTTTGGAATCGTTGTGCTTGCTGTCAACAATTGCGAACCTACTTTTACATTTAAATCATATTTACCACCAAGTTTGCGATCAATCTGGTCAAACAAATCAATGTATGCGCAAATATTGATGGTAGTATTATTTGGATCAATGCCCAAAACGGTGGCTGCTTGCTTTCTGATTTCTTCCGGCAAATCTTTGAGACACAATGGAGTCAGTGTTACTAAGTTACTTCCATCATTAACTGTAACAATAGCATCGCTGATGAATAATTTTTCAAAAGCAGCGGCGTCAACTTCAGTGACAAAAGGTAAACTGCGCGTCACCAAAACAAAGGTTGGATTGGTCTCATCGCCAGCTTCAATATACCCTTCTACAACCAATTCTTGTTCGTCTTCATTAACTGGAGGCGTGTATGGTTGTTCGCAAGACCAGATAGAGAGTGCTAAGCCAATAATTATTATTGCGAAAATATTTTTGCTCATCATTGATTCCATTTGAAATTGTAAGTAATAGAAGGAATTATAGGGAAAATAGTGATCTGGTTTCCTTCTATTGAAGTAGTTCCAGAATTGAAATCTGTATTGGTTTCAAAGTTGATGAAGAAAGGATTTTTCCTATTGTAAACATTATAAACAGAAAAATTCCATGATCCTTTCCATTTTCTTTTTGAATCTGGGTTGGGAGTATAATTGAGTGAAAGATCCATTCTGTGATACGAAGGCAATCTTTCGCTGTTTCGTGGACCATAATACAGATTGAGGGTTTGTTCCGTAAAGAAAAATCCTTTGGTTGGCGTATACCACTTTCCTGTGCCAAATATAAAAGCACCTCCAATTTCCAATTTTTTGGTCAGTTGATAATTACCCACGATGGATAGATCATGCCTTCGATCATAAACAGCGGGATACCAACGACCACCTTCAATGCCATCAAATGATCTTTCTGTTTTTGACAAAGTATAACCAATCCAGCCATTTAATTTTCCTTTGGCTTTTTTGAGGAAGAACTCAGCTCCATAGGCTCTGCCCTTTCCGTACACGAAAGCATCTTCCACTTCTTTTGTAATGTCATTGACATAATCATCTGCATAGTCAATTTGATTTTTCAAAGTTTTGTAGTAAACTTCAATCGAGGTCTCATATTTGTCGTCTTGGAAGTTTTGGAAATAACCCGTAGCATATTGAATGGATCTTTGTGGTCGCACAGTTTCTGTACTTGGCACCCAAACATCAGTAGGTAAAGTGCTGGCACTGTTGCTCACCAAATGCAAAAATTGGTTAGCCATCGTGACTCCACCTTTTATACTAGTATTTTTACTAAGACCGTATCTGAAACTCATCCGCGGCTCTAAACCAGTGTACGTGATTGCAGGTTCCAATCTCCCAAATTCTTCACCGGAAACCTTTGAAGTATATGGCCCTAATTGAGAAAACATTACACCTCTTAGCCCAGCATTAAGTGAAAAATTGTTGGAAACTTTGATGTCATCCTGGATGTAAATGGCAGTTTCCTGACCATATTTAGGCAAGAAACCGGTATTGAAATCTACATCGCCGTTGTTGGCTTGAGCAGTATTGGGAGTAAGTGTATGATAGGTAAAATTGAGACCGTATTTGATGCTGTGTACATTATTCAAAAAATAATCAAAGTCTAGTTTCCCATTCCAATCCTTTACCCCGGAAAACAATTTGAATATAAATTGGTCTTGTCCACCTCTAAAGGAAAATTGATAATCATTATAGATTGCAGAAGCATTAAAGAACAATTTATCACTAAAAACGTGGTTCCAACGCAGCGTAGCGGTAGAGTTTCCGTACGGCAAATCAAAAAAGAAATCCCTTTTGGGTTGCCTGAATTTGAAAACATCTCGGCCAAAATAAGCGCTAAAAAATATACGGTCCTTATCAGAAAACTTATAATTGAGTTTCGTATTCAAATCATAGAAATAATAATTTGTACTTTCAAAATTGCCACCTTTCAGAAAAGGTTGGGCAAGGTCTAGTGCATAAGTTCGTCGCCCAGAAACAATGAATGAACTTTTATCTTTGACGATTGGACCTTCAAAAGTTAACCTCGAAGAAATAATTCCTATACCTCCTTCTGCTGCATATTTTTGATTATTCCCTTCTTTCATTTGAATGTCAATGACCGAAGAAAGCCTACCGCCATATTGCGCAGGCATACCACCTTTTATCAAGGTAGTTTTTTTGATGGCGTCCGAATTAAAAACAGAGAAAAAACCAAGTAGGTGACCAGAGTTGTAAACAACAGCTTCATCCAATAGCAGTAAGTTTTGGTCAGGCCCACCGCCACGCACATAAAATCCAGATGTTCCTTCTCCTGCCGACAATACACCAGGCAAAAGTTGCAATACTTTCAATATGTCCACCTCACCAAAAAGCACAGGTAATTTTTTTATTTCTTCGATTGGAATGTCAATAGAACCCATTTGTGTTGATTCTACATTTTTTCTTGCGTCATCTTTAGTAGAAGTAACTACCACTTCGTCCATCAACAAACCTTCTGACAAATCGAAGTTGTGTTTGGTATCTGCCGTCAGGTTAATTTCATAAACATCTGTTTGATAACCCAAGTAGCTCACAGCAATGATGTGTTTTCCAGCAGGCAAGGTCAAAGAATAAAATCCGTATGCGTTGGTTGAAGTACCAATATTTTCATTTTGAGTATCAATGACATTGGCCCCAATCAATGTCTCACCAGTATTTTTGTCATTGACATAACCACTGATGGTAAACTTTTGGCCATAGGCCAAAGACACCACAATGAGTAGCAATAAAGTGATGTAATTCTTTTTCATATATGCTCTTGATGATAATTTACGAGGCAAAAGTAGACTAGAAGTTTTCTACCATACCTATTCTTAGATTAAATAACAAAACCTATAGACCAAAAAAGTTCATTTTTTAGCTCACTTACTGATTGCCTATTTCAGAACGCAAAAATTTGAATGGTCATATGGATAAATAAGGTGTGCAAGGTCAGTCATATTTGGGTTTTGTAAAAAAAGAAAGCCTTGCCGCGGATACTATGCAACAAGGCTCTCCTAAATATAGTGACTGCAAATGACTATTTGAACGTAAGGAGCGTCTGATGTAGACTCTCTATTGCAGTTTTAAGGTTCTCTTCTGATGCTGCATAAGATATACGAATACAGTTGTCATCACCAAATGCGCTACCTGAAACACAACCTACATGGGCTTCAGAAAGCATGATCTCACAAAAATCATCCGCATTGTTGATGGTAAGATTTCCGTTTGAGGTGCCAAAGTAAGCACTAATATCTGGAAAAACATAAAATGCGCCTTGTGGATTATTTACTTTTACTCCAGGTATCTTACTTAGTAAAGATAAAACCAGTTTTTTCCTCGATTCAAAAGCAGCAACCATATCATGAGTTGGTTTTTGAATGCCATCTAAAGCCAATGCTGCAGCGTATTGTGAAAAAGATGCTGCTCCGGATGTAATTTGGCCTTGTACTTTGTCGCAAGCTGCTGCCAACCACTGTGGTGCTGCCATGTAACCCAATCTCCATCCAGTCATTGAATATCCTTTCGAGAATCCATTGATAAGGGCAGTGATTTCTTTCATACCTGGAACTTGAGCAATACTTGCATGTGCTCCAACAAAATTGATGTGCTCATATATTTCGTCAGACATTACAATTATGTTATCATGTTGTAAAACAACTTGTGCAATTGCTTCCAATTCTTCTGCTGAAAATAAAGAACCTGTAGGATTACAAGGTGAAGAAAACATGATCAATTTGGTTTTGTCAGTTATTGCATCAGCAACTTGCTGAGCACTCACTTTGAAATCTTGATCAATACTTCCGCTGATGATCACCGGAATTCCTCCTGCAAACTTTACAATTTCCAAATAAGATACCCAGTATGGAGCAAAAATGATCACTTCATCACCTGGATTTACCAATGATAAAACCACATTTGCAATAGACTGCTTGGCACCTGTTGAAACAACAATCTCTTTTTCTGTATAATCTAATCCGTTTTCTCTCTTGAATTTACCCACGATGGCTTTTTTCAATTCAGCCAATCCTGAAACAGGAGTATATTTAGTAAAACCTTTTGCAAGTCCTTCTACAGCCGCATCCTTGATGTGTTGAGGCGTATCAAAATCTGGCTCTCCCAAACTCAATGAAATCACTTTCACACCTTTTGCTGCCAATTCTCTTGCCTTCTGTGCCATTTTTATAGTAGCTGATTCAGACATTGCTTGAATCTTATCAGATAGCATCGTAGATAATTCTAAACTCATGATTTTTATTTATTATTTCAGGGCACAAAAGTAGGACACATTTTGATATTTACAGCGCATTAATTAGTGAAAAAAAGAGAAAGTTTGTTAATAATTTAACAGTCGAATTGTATTTTAATCCACGATCCTACTTAAATAAAACAACCTTTTCACTCGGACCGAATAAACAAATCTATTTCTGGTTGGTATAAAAAGCTTGATGTTAAAAGATACAATCTGTTTATTGTATAAAATTAGATATCTTTCATCGATAAAAATGCCATGATCTAGTCCATTCCAGTAGATTTACTTTTGAAAAAATAAACTAATTTTAATGATGAAATACATAGCCAAACCAACACAACTCCTTTTCTTCTTCCTTTTGTTTGCAGTAATAACAAATGCACAAACTTTAGAAAAACAATTTGATCAACTGCTCAATGAAAAATTTCCTGCTGATCAACCTGGGGCCACAGCTTTAGTGGCAAAAGATGGCAAAATCATTTACCACAAGGGATTTGGAATGGCAAATTTGGAACTAGACGTAAAAATGCAAACCCAAATGGTTTTTGAAATTGGCTCTATTACCAAACAATTTACTGCAGTATCTATCTTGATGTTGATGGAAGAAGGCAAACTTAAGTTGGATGATGATATCAAAAAATTCATTCCTGACTACCCTACTCATGGGCATACAATCACCATACATCATCTGCTCACACATACATCCGGCATAAAAAGTTATACATCCATGGAAAGTTGGATGCCATTGTGGAGAAAAGACATGGAGCCAAAGGACATGATTGATTTTTTCAAGGGTGAACCCATGGATTTTGCTCCTGGAACAAAATACCTCTACAATAACTCTGCTTATTTCATTCTTGGATATGTCATTGAAAAAGCCTCAGGAATGCCTTTCGATCAGTTTTTAAAAACCAAAATTTTTGAACCATTGGGCATGAAATCATCTTTGTACGGCAGCTCAAGTAAAATTATCAAAAATAGAGCTTCAGGTTATCAAAAAGAAGAAAGCATAATCAATACTGAATTTTTAAGCCTTACACAGCCATATGCTGCAGGTTCAATCATGTCAACGGTTGAAGACTTATTTATTTGGCATCAGGCAATTCAATCTAATAAATTGGTTAAAAAAGAAACCATCAATCTTGCCTTTACAAACCATACATTAAATGATGGTAAAAAGATCAACTATGGTTATGGTTGGGCAATTGACGAAATTTATGGAAGTCCTACCATAGAGCATTCTGGAGGAATTTTTGGATATAATACTAACGCAATTTCCCTACCAAAAGAAAATGTATTTGTAGCTGTCTTCAGCAATACAGATTTCATTTCTTCAAGTGAAGTGTCAACCAAAATGGCGGCTTTAGCAATTGGAAAACCAGCTCCAGAACTGAAAGATGAAATTCAACTTTCACCGAACGATTTACAGAAATTTGTAGGCCTTTATGAATTTGAGGAAGGTGTACAAAGAAATATAACCCTAGAAGATGGACATTTGTACAGTCAACGAGTAGGAGGCCAAGCAAAATTCAGACTTATTGCTATGAAACCAAATCTATTCGCATACACAGGCGAATTGAGTACTATCGAATTTATGGGTAATGGCAAGGATATAAATGTTACTTTTTCTAGCAGAATTAATAAATCAGTAGGGAAACTTACCGATAAAAAAATGCCTGTCAATGAGGAAATTCATATAGACGTTGAAACTCTAAAGCAATATGTCGGAGTGTATGCTCTTGCCCCTTCATTTGATATTGCAATCACACTAGAAGATGGTAAACTCATGACACAAGCTACAGGGCAAGCTAAATTTGAGATTTTTGCTAAATCACAGACTAGGTTTTTCCTTAAAGTTGTACCAGCCGAAGTAGAATTTGTAAAAAATAATGATGGAAAGTTTGACTCAATTATTCTCTATCAAGGTGGCAGAGAAACAGTTGCAAAGAAAAAGTAATCCTTTTTAATTTATTTTGAATGAATATTCGTGTAGCCACCGTTGCAGATATTGACGGTTATATGGAGGTAAGATTGGCCGTCAAAGAAAATGTCTTGACTAATCCATCATTAGTAACCAAGGAGGATAACATTGCTTATTTGACAGACCATGGACGAGGTTGGGTTTGTGAAATAGATCAGAAAATAGTGGGCTTTGCTATTGTAAGTCTCCAAAAAAGGAATGTTTGGGCTTTATTTGTACTTCCTGAGCATGAAGGAAAAGGAATCGGTTCAAAACTACATGCTATCATGTTGGAATGGTATTTCTCACAAACAAATGAAACCATATGGCTCTCGACAGATAAAACTTCTAAAGCTTCCAAATTTTATAAAAGCAAAGGTTGGGTTCTAGTAGGAGATTACGGAAATAATGAATATAAATTTGAAATGAGTCAAAAAGATTGGGAGTTACAAAATAATTCAAATTAAAAAAAATGATTGAAAACATTACGTATGGGAAGGCAAAACTTACTGACAGTCTTCGGATTTCTGTACTTTTTAAAACTATTTATATTCAAACCTACGAAAGCAAAGGTGTAACTTTTGAATTTGCAAACTTTGTTACCCAGCGGTTTTCGCCCGAAAATATTGAAAAGATCATTCAATCAGAAAAAACGGATTTGATCGTTGCCTATGTGGAGAACAATCCAATAGGTGCGGCACAAATCAATTACGACACACTTTGCAAAATAAGAAAAACACCGGTTACCGAATTGGATAAATTATATGTATTGCCAAATTATCATGGCAAAGGTGTCGGCGCAGGATTGATGCAACAAGTAGAAGAAATATTAAGAGCCAAAGAGATCAAAGAGGTAAATCTCATAGTCTATATCCACAATCAAAAAGCAGTCAAGTTTTATCAGAAATCAGGGTTTGTGAGCCTAGGCAATTTCGACTATCAAATGGAGGAAAACTCTTATGTAAATTTAGTCATGAATAAGGTTTTGTAACTGCAATTATATCCAATTCATTATTTAAAAATTAATTCCTGAAAATATTCATTGGATTTGAGCTTATTCAATCCTTCTATTATACAATCGTTTGATCGAAAATTTGTAATAAAGGTAATATGTGTATATTTATCATGAGATTGCATTCAACACATAAGATGTGACATCTTTGAGTTGAATCACTGTAAGCACACAAATCGTTATCGTATCGCAAACATTTAGAAGGGAGAATAGAATGACAAATTTATTCACATCAAAACAATTACAAATTAGGCATGCTTCATTTTTAAAATCTGAAAAAGCCTTGGGCCTTTATAACAAAAGCCAGATCCAATTTTACTGGGATTTTAATGTAAGACTAATATTGCTCAGTTTTTTATTTTTCTACGGATTTCAATTACATGCTCAAGATCTTCCACCTGCAACCTCTTTGGTTTATCCTGGAGTCAATGGAAAGTTAACCTACATTGCAGACAGCCTTGGCAATACGATTCCAGATTTTTCTAATGCAGGTTATGAAGGTGGTGGAAAACCCATTCCCTATGTTGCTGCTAAAGAAACTGTTTGGCCAGTCTTGGGTGACAATTCTGAAAATATACAAAAAGCAATAGATAAAGTTTCTGCTATGCCTTTATTGCCAGATGGCTTTAGAGGAGCTATTTTGTTGAAAATGGGTCATTATCAATTGGACAAACCTATCTATATCCGAGCATCAGGTATAGTACTCAGAGGTGAAGGGAAAAGCGACATAGGAACCATTTTATTTGGGAAAATCACGGTGCAACCAGAAGGGGGACAGAGATTTAGAAGGCCAGCCTTGATCAATATTGGGGGCAATGACGGCATGCTCATCCAAGAAGAAAGCAAACAAATGATCACCAATGTTTATGTTCCTGTTGGCTCAAATTCTTTTGAAGTAGTTTCTGCCAAAACGTTCAAAGTTGGAGATTCCATCGTTGTACGCAGATATGGAAACGAGGACTGGATCAAAGAAATAGGTATGGACAGTGTCAAAGTTGGAAGGAATAGCTGGAGGCCATTCAATATTCTATTTGATAGAGTAATCACAGAAATAAAAGGAAATACCATCAAAGTTGATGCGCCTATTTTTACGGCCATCGATAAACGTTGGGGAGGCGGGGAAATCTTAAAATACAATGATCAGCGAATTCACCACGTAGGCGTTGAAAATTTAAGAGGCATTTCTGAGTTTGATCCCTCTGTAAGAACTACCACCTATGGAAATATGGACCGGGATAAACTGGACGCAGCTTTCAAATATGTTGGTGATGAATATTTCTCTGATGAAAATCATTACTCCAATTTTATCAACATTTCCAATGCTAAAAATGTGTGGGTCAGGAATATGGATGCTTTGCATTTCGCGAATAGTGTCGTGCAAAGCAATGCAGGCACAAAGTGGATTACCATTCAGGATTGTGAATCCAAAGAACCTGTTTCTATCCGCATGGGCGCCAGAAGATTTACCTACCAAATGAATGGCCAAATGTGTTTGGTGCAGCGCTGCACTTCTCAAAAAGGAAGACATTCCTTTGTTTTACAAGGTTCTGAGGCAAGTGGTAATGTATTTCTTAATTGCACAGCCGTAAATCCATATTCCACCAGCGAACCTCACAACAAGTGGGTAAATGGGGTTTTATACGACAATGTCAAAGCACCTCTTACTGCAAGATATTGGGATTACATCATTGGCTGGGCCGGAGCAAACATTGTGTTTTGGAACTGTGAAGGAGATTTTTTAGTCCAAAAGCCACCAACTGCTCAAAATTATTCTTTTGGCCATATTGGTATTAATGCTGTGATTTTCAATGCGGGTCTTCAAGATTTGACCAAACCAAATGGCCACGTGGAATCAATGGATAAACACGTTTTTCCAAAGAGTTTGTACCTTACGCAGCTTAAAGAACGACTGGGTGTAGAGGCAGTTCAAAATACTACAGGTTTAGGAAATTAAAATCAAATTTAAAAATCATCAATAAACAACATGTTCAATATGAAATTTAAAATCTTCTTCATTTTACTTGCGATTATCTTTTCGATACCTTCATTTTCCCAGACGATTACAAAAGAAGAAATGATCTTTCTTACTTCAGAATGGAAAGGAGCAAGATTTGATGATGGTAGGCCCAAGATTCCTGATCAATTATTGGAAAGAGCCAAACTCATCATGGTTGACGATGCCTGGACCGTTTTGAAAAACGAAGGTTATTTAAATCAATTTGAATACGGTTGGAAAACTGTGAACAATACGCTTATGACGGGCAGAGCTGTTACAGCATCCTACTTACCGAGTAGACCTGATCTTGAGAAGAACATCAAAGAAAGAGGTGCTAAACAAGGCAGAAAAGGAAATACCAATTCTTGGCCAATTGATATTTTGGTCAAAGGTGATCTGTATGTTGCTGATGCCTTTGGCAAAATTGATGGCGGACCGATCATGGGTGCAACTTTAGCAAATTCCATTTATAGCAAATCTGGAAATGGTGTCGTCTTTGATGGTGCGTGTAGAGATCTACAAGAAATTTCGCAACTCCCTGGTTTCAATGCATTTGTGAGAGATTTCCACCCTTCTTTTACAGAACAAATGGTATTGATGGGTTTGAATACTGCTATTCGCATCGGCAAAGCCGTCGTTCTACCAGGTGATTTGGTCATTGCAACCCAAGAAGGAGTTTTGTTTGTACCTGCACACTTAGCCGAACAGGTAGTGAGCACCGCAGAATTTGTCACAAGAAAAGATAAGTTTGGTTTTGAAGTGGTCAAAAAAGGAACTTACAGCACTGGCGAGATAGATAGTCAATGGAGCGAAGAAATCAAAATTGCTTTCTTGAAATGGTTGGAAACTCATCCAGAATTGGGTAAAATGACAAAAGCTGAACTCGATCAAGTAATGAGTAAAAGAACTTGGTAGTGATTACGTACTAATTCTGATAGTTACATCTAAAAATAAAAATGATGTCTGGAAATCATAAGTTCAGAAATACAATTTGCTCTTTAAGTTGCATGTTTATTTTGGTAGTTTCAAATCTCCAAGCAGCTATAAGTCTACCTCCAATCATCAGTAGTAATATGGTATTGCAACAAAATGCAAAGGCTACTTTGTGGGGATGGGCAGATGCTACAGAACGTTTTGTCATCATTTCTTCCTGGAAAACAGAAGTGGATTCTATTATAGCTTTTAATACTGGAAAATGGAAAGCTCAAATAGCTACACCCAAAGCAGGAGGGCCTTACACCATTACCATCAAAGGAAGAAGAAATACCATCGTTTTGGAAAATATCCTCATTGGTGAAGTTTGGATTTGTTCTGGACAATCTAATATGGAAATGAGCAACAACCAACAAATAAAGGATATACTACCCTCTAGTGCAAACGATAAAATTCGATTTTTTACGGTTGGAAAGAAAACGTCTGATTATCCACAAGATCATGCAACTGGTGATTGGGTCTCCTGTGACGAAGAAAACTTGAGAAGATTCAGTGCTGCTGGTTATTTTTTTGGTAAACAACTTCATCAAGAGTTGGGCGTGCCCATTGGTTTGATACAATCAACCTATTCTGGAACTCCTGTGGAATTATGGGAACCTGTAGAAGTGTTGGAAAGTGACCCAGAAATGAAGGTTGCTTCTACAAAGATCAAAGATGTGACCTACCGGCCAAATATTCCTGGCATGATTTACAATGCAATGATTTATCCAATTTCCAATTATACCATTGCGGGCACTATTTGGTATCAAGGAGAAGGAAATACGGCTAGGGCAAGTACTTATCAAAAAATGTTTACTGAAATGATCGGCGCTTGGAGAAAACAATTCGCACAGGATTTCCCATTTTATTTTGTACAAATAGCACCTTACACTTATGAGTTCCCCTATGAAGGAGCACTCTTGATGGAACAACAAAGCCGCTCTCTCTCCTATCCCAAAACGGGAATGGTTGTGATTACAGATCTGGTAGAAGATGTCAAAAACTTGCACCCACAGAATAAATTGGATATTGGTTTGCGTCTAGCGTCCTTAGCTTTAGGTGATACTTATAAAAAGCAAATTGGAGTTTATAAAAGTCCGGTTTTCAAAAGCATGACAAAAAGTAAAAAAAGTATTAGTCTTTATTTTGATCACGCTCCAAATGGTTTTATGGTCAAAGGTGACGGCAAGCCAACTGAATTTTTAATTGCAGGTGCAGACAAAAATTTCCTTCCAGCAGAAATAGAAATACTTTCTGATCGAATTGTGGTTTCCAATGCCAACATTTCTGATCCAGTGGCAGTGAGGTTTTCATTCAGCAACACAGGAATAGCCAATATTTTCAATAAAGAAGGGTATCCCATTACGCCATTCAGAACAGATAATTGGGAAGTATCGCAAGTAAAATGATCGGATATCATTTTTGTAAAAATAAAAAGTCGATTTCGGATATTAACCCAAAATCGACTTTTTTCATTGTATAAATTCCTAGGAAAAATTAAACCTTTGCCTTATAAATATTGGACAAAGCCTTCCATATTGGTATCAATCTTATAGACTTTACTGTAGCTGACAATGAACAAAGTCTTCATATCTGCTCCTCCGAAACACAAACTCACTGGGAAAGAGGGCAAATTGATCATGCCAACATATTCACCCTTATTGTTGAATATTTGAACGCCATAATATGTACTGACGTACAAGTTTCCTTGTTTATCAATAGCCATACCATCAGCACTTGTTGAGCGTCCTTTTCTATCCAAGACATTTCCCGTGAGAAACAATTTTGCAAAAGCTCTACCATTTTTGATGGAACCATCCTCTTGTACATCGTAAGCCCATATGAAATTATCCTTTTCACTATTTACAGGATACCAAGACTCATTGTCATAACAGTTGTTGATGTATAAAGTCTTACCATCTGGAGAAAGTAAAATTCCATTAGGCATTGCAAATTCATTTGGTTCTGTAAGCCTATTTACTGTTCCTTCAGGAGTTACATAATAAACTGCTCTTCCTGGTTGAGATTTCTCAGCTTCCATCGTAAACTGAGGATCTGTAAAGTAAAAACCTCCTTTGGCATCGGTGATGATGTCATTGGGTCCATCTATTCCTTTACCGTCAAATTTATCAACTAAAACTTTTACCACCTCTCCTTTGGTTGTCATTTCCACGATTCTGTGTCCAATCATATCACAGACAATCAAGTTTCCGTTTTTGTAAGGGTATAAACCGTTGGTTTGCATTTTACCCTCGCTGATGTTTTTATACGCACCCGTTGGATCAAGTTCGACAATAGAACTTTTCTTTGGATCGGCATTCCAATTTTGATCAAAATACATATTGGAGAAATAAACCTTTCCATTCAACCATTTTGGACCTTCACTGAAAGTCAAACTAGGTTTAGTTTTAGAACCATCAACAATTAATTGTGGCTTTGATCCTGCAGGAATAATTGCGTTTAATGTTTGCAATCTCGACTTTTCCTTTTCTAAATAGTCTGGGCGAGCTGGCCAAAAAATATCCAAGGCATCACAACCAAGATCTCCTATTTCCGCACCATGTACAAAATTGCCCGGAATTCTTACCACATCATCCACTTCCATTTTCTGCTTACCATCTAGCAAAATTTCCTCACAACCACCTCTCATCACCAACATCATTTGCTCTTCAGGATGGATATGGTGCGGGAATGTGGAATTGGGCTCCATAGATATAAAACTCAACTGTGTATTTTTTCCAGATATCAATCTAGAATATGCTCCTTTTGCTAATTCTGTAAGGTGAAAGTCATATAAATCATAAACTTTATTGGTCTCCACATTTGCTGCCATCGGATTTGTGATATCCGCAAATTCTGTTGGCAATTCGGTAATTCCTGCTTTCTGCAAATAGTCCAATCTGAAAGGACTATAAATTTCTAGCAATTTAGCACCTTGAGCTCCTGCTTTTAAAGCACTTTTCGATCCTTTCTCCAAATAAACAAACTCAGTTTTTGGTGTACCGCTGTGACTGCCATCTGGTGCTTCTCTGTCTAAAGCAATGAGGGTTGTCATTTTGCCATCGATGAGTTGATCCACGCTTCCTTTCAAAACGAATAGGAAACGATCAGCAGGCAAAGTTTCCTCAGCAATTGTTGCATTTGAATCCAACTGTATGACTGCCACCATTGTTCCAGTTCCCCAAAATAACTTTGCAGAAGCACCTTCACCCAATTTTACATCAGGCAAAGATTGTATATTTTTTACTTGGGCGGCTTCCAAATTGGATGCAATAACTTGCTCTGGAAGGCCTGTAATTTCTCTTACAGTCAAATTGTGTTCTTTGATGAGTTTGTCATTGACTGCTGACCACTCATATTTTGGTTCGGTTTTGCATTGTAAAAAGGATACTAGAAATCCAAAAATCACAATGGCGTACATTGATTTTTTCACTACATTAAAAGTCATAAAATTCTTTTGAGTTGATTATACATAAAATTAGATTCCAAAAAAGATGACAATTTAAAAATATTAAAATTTAAAAGTTAAATCCTTTCATAAATTATGAATTTTTTAAAGGACTTTTCCTTGTAAATCTATTGTTGAGGATACTTTATACATATAATTTTCCATCTTTGTGAAGCAAACTTACGGGTAAACCGCACATGCTCATACCAGATTTATGAAACTAAAAATTGACAGCTTTGTATTATCGATCATTGTCGTCATACTATTTGCCTATTTTTTTCCATTTTTTGCAACAGAAAAAAGCCCAATTTCATTGGACATTATTGGAAGTATTGGTATATCGTTGATTTTCTTCTTTTATGGATTGAAATTAAGCCCGGAGAAAATTAAAAATGGGTTGAGAAATTGGAAGTTACACCTGTTTGTACAGCTATCAACGTTTATCCTTTTTCCTATTATTATAATCATTACTCGACCTTTGATTCAGACAGATGCAGCAAATGATTGGTGGCTAGGTTTTATGTTTTTAGCAGCATTGCCGTCAACTGTATCTTCCTCAGTAGTTATGGTTTCATTGGCAAAAGGAAATATCTCGGGAGCTATTTTTAATGCAAGCATTTCAGGCCTGATCGGTATCGTCATCACACCTTTGTGGATGGGTATGTTTATCCAAGGCAGCCAAGTAGATTTTGACATGGGTAGCATCTACATCAAGTTACTTTTGGAAATACTTTTGCCTGTAGTTTTGGGCATTTCGATGCAAAAATATTGGGGTGAATTTGCAAAAGCTTATCAGAAGCAATTGACCCTATTTGATAAGTCGGTCATTCTCCTGATCATCTACAAAAGTTTTGGTCATTCTTTCGAGGCAAAAGTTTTTGAGTCCATTGACTTTCTGACAATTTTGATCATATTTATTTTGACATTGGTTTTGTTTTATTTAATATTTTTTGTAACTGGATTTATTGCTAAAGCATTGAATTTCAGTAAAGAAGATCAAATAACTGCTCAGTTTTGTGGTACAAAAAAGTCATTGGTTCACGGTACGGTTTTTTCAAAAATTTTGTTTCCTACAAGCTTCCCAATAGGTATTTTACTCCTGCCATTGATGATCTTTCACGCCATTCAGATTTTCATCATCAGCGTGATTGCAACAAGAATGGCTAGGGAAAATGAAATTCAGAAAAAATAAAATATTTTACTTGCGAACAGTATCCAAATTGGAGGTTTACTTTCAAAAGCAACTTTATTGTCCTCAACTTATTTACTTTTGTATCTCATCACATTTTATCAAACACGGCTATGAGTGCGAAAATGGTTAAAATACTTTTTTTTGGTGCGGCGAGAGAAGCGGCTGCCATCCATGAGGTCGCTATTCAGGAACAATTATCCACAATAGAAGATTTAAGAAAGCTTCTGCTACAAAAATATCCCAGGCTGACTTCCCTTAAATCTTTTGCTTTTGCACAAAATGAAGAATATGTGGAAGATACAGAAAATACACTTTTACTAGACTACGCAACCATTGCCATCCTACCTCCTGTAAGTGGTGGATAATCTCTAAATAATCATGGTAGAAGATATTAAAATAATACTGCTCAATGGAGCCCTATCAAGTGAGGAGGCCCTGCAATTTGTGGAAGATCCGACAACTGGTGGAATCGTGACTTTTGTAGGAAATGTGCGCAATCATTCTCAAGGCAAAGAAGTCCACTATTTAGAGTTTGAAGCGTATGATGCCATGGCCATCAAAGTGATGAATGAAATAGCCCAGGAAATGAAAGCCAAATTTCCAGTCCATAAAATATACACCGCTCATAGACTTGGAAAAGTATCAATAGGTGAGTCGGCTGTCATCATCGCAGTAAGTGCATCCCACAGAGCAGAAGCCTTTGACGCCACAGAATATATGATTGATGAGTTGAAAGCTCGTGTACCCATTTGGAAAAAAGAATATTGGGTTGATGGCAGTCATTGGGTTAATGCGCATCCTTGACGGAAACCGGAGGACCGGAGACAGGAAACCGGATAAAAGGAGATGGGAAAGCCGCGAGCTTCGAGCTACGAGCCATGAGATTTCAGATTTCAGTGGTCAACCTTTACGGAATAAATTGAAGTATGCCTCTGTTTCTATAATAAACACTGTAGAAAATACTGAGTCTTTCTGATTTATGGAGGTAGCTTATAAAGTTTTTAGTCCCGTATGGGACAAAATATGGGTAACCAATAAAAAAGGAGAAGGCATCGTGCCGTCAGGTACGACATGTTAAAAGTGTGGAGGTCCAATGAGCAATCGGATGTCAGATGTCAGCACTCAGCTTTTCCAAATTAAAGGATTCCTATGCATATATAGAACATTATAAAAAGGAACATTACCACTCATTTACCATGGGCTTTAGCCCGTGGTAAACAACCAACCGCCCAAACCTGGACTTTAGCCCAACATCCCGCCAAAGAGAATTGACTGAGTTGTTATAATGCGGAGAATCAAATTAACCATTTCACATCCAATGTCGTTTAGTTAAGAAAAACTAGCCTAAAATAAAAACCCCAATTGTTTAATTTTGACATTATGCTGTAGTATCTTGTAAGAGTATATAGGGGTTAATCCTAATGCAGACAAAATTGAAGATTATAGAATAGTATTTTCACAAAACATTGATTATGAACTTGATAGAGAAGTTAGACAAGGCAGTTGGAGAACCGACTGCCTTGAAAGGGTATCTCGGAATCGTATTTTAACTTTTAGAAATTTATTTTTTTTGATTTTGAACTTTAAAACAACAATTCAAAAGGAGCTTGATTCATTTTTTAGGATGGTCGATGGTTCTGATTATTCTATACGCAAGGTAACCAAAAGTGCTTTTACTCAAGCAAGGTCGAAGATTGACCCTTTTGTTTTTAAACGATTTAATAAGGTTGCCGCAGACACATTTTATGCCCAAGCCAAGCACATTTTATGGCATAACTTTAGGGTGTTGGCTGTTGATGGTAGTCGAGTTTGTCTACCCAATCATCCCAGTATAAAGGAAGAGTTTGGTGAGCACGGATTTGGTCCAAAAGCAGAAGCTAATCAGTCACTTGCCTTAATTTCAATGCTTTATGATGTGCTCAATCTCATTACACTTGATTCTTCTATTGGTAAATATACAGATAGTGAGAGAGATCATTTGGTCAATCACATGGATAGAATGCAGAAAGGTGACCTGTTATTATTAGATAGAGGATATCCTTGCTTCTGGTTATTCTTTTTATTAAAAGCTAAAGGCATTGACTTTTGCATAAGGTTGACAGATGATTGGTGGAAACAGGTAAACGGATTCTTAAAAGAAACGCATTTGGAGAAAATTGTTTCATTTGAGCTTCCCAAAAAAGATAGAGAAAAACTTGACGGATACCCTGAATTTCAAGATGTATCGATACAAGTTAGGCTCATTAAGGTAAAGCTTCCAAATGGAGAAATAGAAATATTATGTTCATCTCTAATAGATCAAAAACAATTTGGCATTGAAGAGTTTAAAGAATTGTACCAATTACGATGGAGAGAAGAGGAAGGTTACAAAATGCTAAAATGCAGAGTAGAACTAGAAAATTGGTCAGGTAAAACAGCCACTGCTGTCAGACAAGACTTCTATGCTAAGATATTCATAACCACACTTTTATCTGCCTATAAACACCCAATTGAACAAAAGGTGAAAGAGGAATTTGAACAGAATAAAGATAGAGAATATGGACAAAAAACAAATAGCACATTTGCTTTATCAGCTTTAAGAGAAGGCCTATTTGGCCTTTTTATAAAAAAGGAAATACGAAGGGTCCTTGAGTTCTTCGACAAAATAGTCTACCAAACCAGAGAAATTATTAGGCCCAATCGATCCAACCCAAGACCCAAAAAAAGAAAAAGGCATTTCTATGATGCTTATAAGCACTATTGAGCCTTAACTTAACGACATTGATTCACCAATAGTCAATTGGTCTGTGACCGCAAAAAGGCAATTAGCAATAGACATTTTTTTAATTAACCATTAACCATTAACCACTAACCATTCACCATTAATTTCGTCTTATTGCATTCTATTCAATCCTTCCCACCTTACATCCCAATTTCCATCCTTTGGAAAACCAGGATTTATTTGAGTAGAATTTGCATTACCAGCGCACATAAGTGCAATAGCAGTCAGAAAAGCGCCGTTTCCAGGCAGATACAATCTGAGCGTTTTGTTTTGATAATTGTGGCCGTTGGGGAGGTATTTGTTAGTCTCTATCGGCATGAGTAAGGCTTCAATGGCCTTCTCGGGTAAACCCAGTCTTGTTGCCGACATTGCAGTCATAGGAAAATCCCAACCGCATGTTTCTTGCCAATGCCATTTTTGCCAAACATGTTGAAAAGTAGCCCGCATGGTTTCTTGATTGATCATACCTTGAGCTGGAAGCATTCCATAAGCCCCGCTGACCATGGGATGATCTGTGAGATATTGTGGATTGGTGTAAGAATCAGGTGCACTTTCTGCACCCAGGTAAAGTCCATTTTGGACAATAGGTGTGGAGATTTTAGTGATCACATCATCCCATTTTTTATTGCGAGGCAAGCCAAGTCTTTCTCTCCATTGTTGCGCAGTTGTCAATCCCAATTTCCAGTAGAGTAACTCAAATATAGGATTGATAGTAGTTGTGGCAGGAAAACGTTCTTGCGCAGGGATGATGTTTGGCCCTAGAATGTACCGATCCGTTTGAGGATCATATTGCGCAAATGAAGCCATAAAATCTGCCGTTTCAAATACTATATTTTTGTATTTTTCTAAGAACTGCTTGCTTTTGGACTCATCATACAATATTTCACTCAAATAAATAAAATGAGGTTGTTGCCAAATCAAAAAGGAACCTACACTTGAAGGACTATCTCTCCCCGATGGACTGGTCATTTTTGGCCATCTGACACCTTCAAAACCTTGGGTAACAGCTGTAGATTTAGCCATTGGCAGTATATTTAAATAGTAATCCAGGCTTTTTTCCATTAGTTTTCCTCTGTCCCAAAGTGCAAAATGTGTTGCATGCCACCAATGCATTTCCAAATGGAACTTACCATGCCAACTATTGTAGGTAAGCCCCGTCTCTTGAGGTGGATATTTTCCCAAACATTGTACATTGGTGAGGTACTGTGATAATACCATTCGTCTTTCTATCTCGAATGCTCTTGGATCTTTGCAATTGGAAAAGTCAACTGCGCCACCGCTCATCCAAAACTTTTTCCAAGCGGATTTACTGCTTTTACTGGTTTCTTGAAAACTCGGTATACTTTTGACTTTACTTGTCTGGGTAAACAAACAAGTGAATGACAACGCCTTTGCATTGGTGGAGGGTTCTACATAAAAAGTATGTTCTGCAGATTGTGAGACTTTTGCATTACCATTCCAACTCAGGTAAATCTCATAATGGTCATTATCTAAGGTACGGTGAATTTTAGCGGTCTTTTTATGGCTAGTTAAGGTGGAAGTATGAGCTTCTGGTTTTTTCCAATTCACTCCAGAATCTGTATGCATGCCTGTTGGATAGGAAAAAGTTAACTTTATTTTTAACCTACCAAGCCCAATTAGCTTGGATTCTACTTTGGCAGAAATAACATCTTGGTTTGCATGACCATAGGTGATTACTTTTACCTGTTCCCCCAAAACCATAAACTCACTTTTGATTTCACCCGTCCAAGGATCCAAAGTTTGATGGATGTTCTGGATATCCGCCATACTCAGAATATTGCCGTTATCATCAGAAAACTCAAATCCAACATGTCCTAAATGTAATCTATGTGGGTTTTGTCTAAAGTAATTAACGGCCCTTGCCGCACGCTCAGGTGTACTTATTTGAACTGCGAAGGGGACTTGCCGGCCATAAAAGGGATAAGGGAGAAGTGTTTCCTCATATTTAAAATCAGCAGTATCGGGGAAACTGTGCCATCCCCATTCAGATTGAGTACCCAATGGAATGCCATTTTCATAGAAAGTTGGAAAGGATTGGAGCCCTGTTGCATCCACAGTAAAGGCAAATTTGCCATTACCCACAGTGAGAGAAGCCAATGAATCGAAGGAGTTTACATATACTTTATGTCTGCTCACCACCGATTCCCTATTGATTTGAGCACAAACTGTTGTTGAAAGTAAACAGATGAAACCCATCAAAAGGAGTGAAATGTTGATTTGAATGGCTTTAAACATATTTAAAAAAAACTATGTTATTTCTTTTTCTAGCTTTGGTAGAGAAAATGTCTGTTGCAAATGTGGTCGATTTATTTCATTTTCAATAGAATATGCTTTTGAGTTTGGATAATTTCCAAAATGATTTCAAATAAAGTCTGTCCTTGCCCCTCTTTTAAATCTGCAATTTGTTGTTTGGCCCATTGAATATTGAATGGTGGTCCTGTCTGAATTTTCTGTTCATAAAATTTAATGCTTGCTTCCAAACCTAAATCCTTTTTACTTTTCTCAGCATGTTTCCACACCAAATCGATTGGTTCCTTCCCAAAACCATCGTACATCACATCGTTTAAAGCATCAAGATTATAAGCTGGCTGCCAATCTGGTTTGTTTGGCATGATCCGATATATTTCCGTATAGAATTCCTCCAAGTTATTGAAGTTATTTCCATCCAGAATAATCTTTCTTTTATTACTTTTCATTCAACATTTCACACCTCACATTTCACATCTCACACCATTCACTATTTACTTCACCTCATATTGATAAAGTTCTTTCCCGGCAGAATCAAAGAATTTTACCTCCACGCGTCTGTTATTCTTATCTCCCAAAACCTTAAACTCAGCAAAATTTCTTACTTCAATCAATGAGCCAGGAACTTGGTATTCGTTTATTTCTCCCCTTGCAGTAGCAATGCCAGAGGTAAGCGGTGAAACGGTAAAGTCATGAAAAACATCGCCATCTGCTGTGGTGTATTTACTCACCTCACTGTGGTGCCGATCGCCTGTAAGGAAAATGACACCAGAAATATTGTATTTGTCCAAAGTGTCTAATAAGGAAGTATATTCCTTCTTATAATTTACTAAGTTTTCAACTTTGATTGCTGAATTGAGTACCTGAGTTCCAATTGAAATGAACTTGAATTTTGCCGTTGATTGTCTGATGGATTCTGAAAACCAAGCCAATTGTTTTTCACCCAATATCTCTCCTTCTTCTGATTTTGGAGATCGATATGTACGGTCATCCATGAGGAAAAAATCACAATCTGACCAGTCAAAAAAGCCGGTAATACCTTTGGAATCACCTACACCGTAATTTGGATTTGCCCAGAACGCTTTAAAAACATCCAAGGTGACATCTTTCAAATAAAAAGAACGCTCTGAATCATTTGGCCCGTAATCATGATCATCCCAAATGGCATAATGATGTGTTGTAGCGAGGAATTTTTGCATTTCTGGCAGCTGCCTGGTATGAGTATATCGATGTAAAATTCCTGATTTTGAGTCCCAATCTGGTTCGCGTAAATAAGTGTTATCTCCCAACCAAATCATGAAGTCTGGTTTTCGATTTGCCATTTGTTCAAATATTTGATGTTCGCCGCCATAAGGTGTGCCAGGACGATCGTATTTTGTTTCGTTGACGTAGTTGCAAGAACCAGTGACGAAGGAAAGGTCAAAAGCATCCTTTCTATATTTCCATAAATCTCGGGTCTTTAGCTTTTGCTCATATTTTGGCTTTACTGCTACATTATTGAGTAAAACGATAAACTCGTATTCTGTATTTATTTCAAGATCTTCCAATACCACTTGAATGGTATTGGCCATTTCTTTATCGGTCTCTTTGATTTTACTATACAATTTTTTGACAGTGTTTTTGGTGTCCCAATATTTGATCTGAACCTTCGACGGTTTATCAGTTTGCAACCAAATAGCTGCTTCTTTCATAGCCAGATAACCCTTCATTGGACCTGCTATTATCTTTTGAGCGGAAATTTGGGTGAGGGAAAACAAAAACAAAAATGCTGAGACGATAAATGAAAAACGATTCATTTTTTTTAACTAGTTAGTGAGTTGTAAATATAAACAATGGACAAACGACTCACCACATTCAACCACAAATTATCATTATCTTAATCTAGCCTTTTGGGCAAAAAAAAAGCAGCCCATCAAATGGACTGCTTTTTTGAGATATGATTGGGATAGGAATGACAAATTTATTCATTCGTTCAGTGGGGGCTTAGTTGTTCAGTTATTAAGGCACCTGCTGCATCCGCAATCAATTTTTTCGAGAGAAACTCTATCATCCTGGGGGGGAGACTAAGCTTCTTTCATGATTCTGTCACCAAAGATGATCAGTACCATGAGGGTAATTGAAAAAATGATCATGATTAAAAAGTTTTAAATCAATTAAAGGGATAAATAATTCGAAAACCAAGACTTATTCTTGTCATATATTATAAACAAAGATCATACCTGATTTACGGATTACAAATATATGGATTAATGAACACATATATAAAGAGGAGTATCCACTTGGCAATAATTTAAATATAAATATCTCTTACTGTATGAATATCAATGATATACATAATATTAAATAATACAAATGATTCTTTTTTGAATGTATTTATATGTGTGAAAAGTTAACATATATAATATTTTAAATATAATCAAGCGCAAAACCAAATTTATACCGTAGTTCAGAATTCGTGAAATTGAGTGTATTTAGCACAGGCACTGGAAGCTTTTATATAAAAGAACAACAGAGTGTGAAGTAACAATTCTCGTTGGTATAGGTCAAACTCATGTGACGCATAAAAACAGCCTTACTATGTTTGAAACATTATGGTGGCTAATTCAACCCCAATTCCGGGTTGTAAGAAATTGGTGATGAGATTCCCCGCGCTCTGCACGGGGTTAATGAAATTGAACCCATTCTGGGTTCAGACCAATTCTCCTACTTCTCCGATACTCAATTTTAAATTGTTAGAGTTGTAATAAAACTCCTTTATACAAATTCCTTGTGATGTCTTTTGATTTCAATTAACTTTCATCTCTCGTCTTTCGTCTATTTTCTTTAAAACAATTGTGAGAAATTTAAGCTGGAAAACCGTTTTTGAATTAGTCTTCTTCAATAAAAACTTGTGTGAATCTCGGATGAAAAGAATCCGGACTTGCATTAAACCAAGCATTTTTCATTTCCCTTGGTACTGTTGACTCAGCCAACAAACAACCCTCAACTACATAGGGGTATAATTGATCATACCTTTTTGAGCGATTCATGGCAACTCTTTTGAAAATGTGAGATCTGTTTATTTGATCATAATGAGAAAGCCCGGCAGCAGACATCAATTCGACAAAACTTTTGATGGTATTTTTTTGAAAATGAAATACCCGGTTCTTTTTATCAGTCACATCCAACCCTTTTACCAGGTCGGGATCTTGTGTCGCCACTCCTGTTGGACAGGTGTTTTTATTACATTCAAGGGCTTGGATACAACCTAGCGCCATCATCATCCCACGGGCGGAGTTACAACCATCTGCACCAAGTGCAATGGATTTGAAGATGTGAAATCCATTGGTAATTTTTCCGGATGCAAATAGTGTTATTTGTTTTTTAATGTTGAAACCAATAAGGGTATTGTAAACGAAAGAAAGACCTTCATAAAGCGGCATGCCTACCGAATTACTAAATTCTAATGGCGCAGCACCAGTCCCACCTTCGCCACCATCTACGGTAATGAAATCTGGTGAAATACTCTCTGCCACCATTGCTTTGCAAATGGCAACAAACTCATATTCCTGACCAACACAAAGTTTGAACCCCACGGGTTTTCTTCCTGATAGTTCACGACATTTACCAATAAATTTTACCATTTCCCTAGGTGTGTCAAATGCCGTATGATAAGCTGGCGAGACAACTTCTTTATAGGGCTCAATGTGTCTGATTTTGGCAATTTCTGGTGTAGCTTTAGAAGCGGGTAAAATTCCTCCATGACCAGGTTTTGCTCCCTGCGATAACTTTATTTCAATCATTTTGATTTGTGGATTGGCAGTAAGTAATGCAAATCGCTCATCAGAAAAATTTCCGGCTAAATCTCTTACCCCAAAATACCCCGTTCCAAATTGGAATATAATATCACCGCCATTTTTTAAGTGATGGTCAGATAGCCCACCTTCGCCAGTATTGTGTGCGAAACCACCAAGGGCTGCACCTCCATTTAGAGCTTCTATCGCCGCCCCGCTCAAAGATCCAAAACTCATGGCCGAGACATTGAGTAAGCTTGACTCATATGGTTGAGTACAATCTTTCCCACCAACTTTTACTCTGGGATTGTAATTGATCAAGGCATGCGGCACCGGTTTTATACTATGGCTCATCCATTCGTAGCCCTCCTCATATACATCATATTGAGTTCCAAAAGGTGTTGTATCAACTGTATTTTTTGCCCTTTGATAAATGACTGATCTGTCTATTCTTGTGATGGGCCTTCCTCCAGTATCAGGTTCTACAAAATATTGATAAATTTTTGGCCGCATCCAATCTGCAATGTATCTACCGTGACCCAAAATCGGAAAATTCTTTAAAAGAGCATGTTTGTTTTGTGACACATCGTAAATATAAACGATACAAAGCCCTGCTATAGTAAAAGTGACTACCAACCACCAAAGAGAAAATTGTAATAAATAAATGGAAAAACCCAAAATAGAAAATAATAGGATTGGCAATATTCTTTTCACGTCGCTGATATTTTAATATCAAATGTAACGGGTAAATCTTATTTTTGAAAGGAAATCAAATCAAATCACACATTGGAGCCAATCATTGCATATTTCTCAAACATGCCTTCCTTGCATCGTGTTTTAATATTAGTAGGTGGTCTCACATTATTCTCAGTCATTGAAACAGCTGCCCCTCTATTTGAATTGAGTTATAAGCGATGGAAACACGCCTTGCCCAATTTGTTTTTCACCCTTACAACCATTTTGGTCAATTTTCCGCTGGCCTTTTTATTGGTCGTTGCAGCTGATTGGGTTACAGAAAATCGCATTGGATTACTTTATTTGATTGATTTGCCTATTTGGTTATTTGCCATTTTGGGTGTTGTGCTCATGGATCTGATAGGCGCATGGTTGATTCATTATATCGAACATCATGTGAAGTGGATGTGGCAATTTCACTTGATCCATCACACAGACCAACATATAGATACCACTTCTGGCAATCGTCATCACCCAGGAGAAAGTGTCT
The DNA here is from genome assembly GCA_029567325.1 of Bacteroidota bacterium. Taxonomy (GTDB): domain Bacteria; phylum Bacteroidota; class Bacteroidia; order Chitinophagales; family Saprospiraceae; genus JADKBO01. The sequence goes on from JAKQLF010000192.1 coordinate 28,062, forward strand.
TCAGAATGGTTTTTACCATCATTGCTACACTCATCGTTGGAGCCAGCATTTGGATCATATTTATTTACCAAACTTTGTCTGTCATCCTTACACAATTCAATCATGCTAATGTAAATATGCCCAAATGGTTGGATGATATATTGCTCTGGGTTTTTGTGACACCCAATATGCACCGATCGCATCACCATTACAGATTGCCTTATTCAGACACCAATTATGGAAATATATTTAGCTTTTGGGATCGGATTTTTGGTACTTACCAATTGATCGACAACAAAAGAATTGTCTATGGCGTAGACACACATATGGATGAAAAAGAGACTAGCAATATTTGGATGATGCTCAAAATTCCATTTCAAAGATACAGACCAACGCCAAAGTATGAAAAGGAAGAAAGTTTGAAAAATCAGGATTAGAAGTAGATTTTTCCACTTTTGATGTCTACAAGAATTTCATTAGAAGAGATTTTATTTAAACTCAAGATACCTACCACATTCTTGTTTAGGGTACTTGAAATTTCTGTAAAATCAAGCGTTTGAAAAGTGATATCTGGAAATGTCATATCCTTAATAGACAAAGAGGATAGTATGAATTCTTTTGAAATCGCAGAACCAGCAGCGGTTAAGATTTCTTTTTCATTACCTGTGTAAGTAATGCCAGATAAATTTTTCACCACAGAGGCGTCCAGGTAATTGGCAGTTGCTCCAGAATCAAGGATAAAATATACTTTTTTGCCATTGAGTTCAGATTGCACGAGAGGCACAGGATGTCGAGTGCTGATGTCCCAAGTATGACTATATTGCGACCTCAATTCCTTTGGACATTTATCTAAAATTTGAATCACTTTGGCTTGATAGTCAATCAAATAATACTTAGGTGAAAAAATAGATCCGGGTAAAATTCCCATGATGTCGAGCCCCAAGTAATTGTCTAGGTTTGCAAGATCTAGAACAAATGCTTCCAAGTTTTGCTGGCTTATTTTGCCTATGGTTACTTCTTCGAGAATCCTTTCAGATGCATCAACGAAACCTGTAGGTGTTGAGATTTTTGCCCCTAACTGAGCAGATTTTCTTTTATTTAATACGGTTTGATCTGCACCGGTATCAAAAATAAATTTTCCAGTAGTATTGTCTATAGTGGCTTCAATTATGATCAGCCCTTTTACCATCTCAAATGGAACTACCCCAGCCGCATTCCCGCTAGTGACGGCAATGAAGAGTGTGAAAATCCATATGATTTGTTTCCTGAGCATATGCAAATAACGACAAAATAAACCAAATAGTTTACACAAAGTTAACATTAAATTAATATTGGCGTAGCAATTTGATAATATTGGCCGGATTTTGTTACAATTGAGTGCAAAAAGGTGGCTCTCGCTTTAAGAATGGACAAATAGTAAAGGTGAGGATTCTAAAATGACGATTGAGTCATTTCAGGTAGAAGTTTTCATCTAGGTATGGGTGGTATAATCGAGGAGAAATTCCAAATAGTTTAGCCTACCAAATTAATAATTGTCATTGTACATTGCGAAACACGTCGTAAAAGGGGTGCATTTCATCACTTCGTTTTAAATACCCCAGAGGGTTTAAATATTAATAGCCATGGATGAAGTCCATGGCGAAAAATGAAAAGTGAATATGATTTTGGCGGGATTTTTGGCGAAGCTTCCAAAAATCATGACAAAATCCCAAC
>JAKQLF010000198.1 GCA_029567325.1 Bacteroidota bacterium
TGGAAAAGATGTTAAAAATCCAATTTTTTCCAATGGATTTAATGAAGATACAGGCATTTTATCAATGAATTCCAATACAGTTGACGAAGATTTATCCATCACTATTTGTAATGAAGTCTACAAACAACTTAAAAAGTATTACGAGCTGAGCAGCACTAAAGGTGGTCAAAATACCTTTAATTTTGTGGAAGCCAAAAAAGATTCTATACTCAATCTACTTAAGTCAAAAAAATATCAATTGGCAAAATTTGAAGATTCTCATCGTGATCTTACGGACCCAACATTACTGGTACAAAAAAGCATGATCGAAACAGAGATTCAAAAACTGACATTAATGTATGGAGAGGTCACTAAAAACTACGAATTAGCTGACTTCTCTCTAGAAACAAGCACACCAGATATCACCATCATAGACGAACCCTTACCACCATTAGAGCCAAATGCCATGTCACTTCTCATGGAATTGATTAAAGGTGGATTATTAGGCGGACTCCTTGCCGCAGGATTTTTTATTGCAAGGAAGATAGTGAGGGATGCGATGGGGTAGATGGGATTGTTTAAGGTTTAATTGTTTAAAGTTAAATGTCTAAGGTTTAAGGTTTAATGTTCAAGGAGGGGCGCCTGAGATCATCGATCACCATATCACAGATCACCAATCACAAGATCGCCCATCAACCATCACAGATCTCTGATCACTCATCACAAGATCACCGATCACCCATCACAAGATCACAAGATCACCCATCACCAAATCACAAAATATCATGTCTTACTTCGCACACGAATCCTCCTACATCGATGAAGGATGCACCATTGGTGAAGGCACAAAAATATGGCACTTCAGTCACATAATGCCGAACTGTACATTAGGCAAAAACTGTAATATTGGTCAAAATGTAGTTATATCGCCTGAAGTTGTTCTAGGCGATAATGTCAAAGTGCAAAACAATGTATCCATTTACACAGGCGTGACTTGTGATGATGATGTATTTTTGGGTCCATCATGTGTTTTTACCAATGTGATCAATCCACGCAGTGCTGTCAATCGTAAAAATGAATACTTAAAAACCCACGTTGGCAAGGGGGCATCTATTGGTGCCAATGCGACTATTGTTTGTGGCCATGACATCGGCAAATTTGCATTCATAGGTGCCGGTGCAGTAGTCACCAAACATGTACCAGATTATGCTTTAGTCGTAGGTAATCCTGCAAGACAAATGGGTTGGATGAGTGAGTTTGGTCAAAAACTGACATTTGATGATAATAGCATGGCTATTTGTGAAGAGAGTGGTGAGATATATCAACTGCTTGATGGAAAAGTTGAAAAAATAGTAAAGTAGAAAATTTTACCTCAAGTTTCATATTGAAATCACAAAGAGTACTTAGAAATAAAATTATCTTAGTGTTTCTTAGTTGTAAAATAAATTAAAAAGTATAATGAAATCATTTGCCTTAATTGGAGCAGCGGGATACATCGCACCTCGCCATATGCAAGCTATCCGTGATACCGGTAATGACTTGGTGGCAGCTGTTGACACCAATGACTCTGTAGGCATTATTGATAGTTATTTTCCAAATGCTGCTTTTTTTACAGAATTTGAGCGTTTTGACCGTCATCTTGAGAAAATTAAAAGAGCCAAAGCACCTATAGATTTTGTCAGTATCTGTAGTCCCAATTATCTACATGATGCCCATATCCGGTTTGGACTCAGATATGGTGCTGATGTCATTTGCGAAAAACCCATCGTGCTCAACCCTTGGAATATCGATGCCCTCGAAGAAATGGAACAAGAAACAGGACATCACATCTTTAATATCCTCCAACTTCGGTTACATCCGACAATCATTGCTCTAAAAGAAAAAGTAACACAGTCGCCTGTTGATAAAATATTTGATATTGACTTGACATACATCACTTCACGCGGCACTTGGTATTATACATCTTGGAAAGGCAACCCTGAAAAATCAGGCGGCATTGCTACCAATATTGGTGTCCACTTTTATGATATGCTTCAATGGGTTTTTGGTCCTGTTAAAGAGAATATTGTTCATATCCATACCCACGATCGTGCAGCAGGTTACTTCGAGTTTGCCAAAGCAAAAGTCAGATGGTTTTTAAGCA
>JAKQLF010000213.1 GCA_029567325.1 Bacteroidota bacterium
AAGCGGCTCAAAAGCTTTTTATTTCCCAATCTGCATTGAGTCAACAAATTTCACACTTAGAAAAAGAGCTTGGTGTAGCATTATTTGATCAAAACAAAAGGAAGAAAAATAGGATTGTAGAACTCACAGAAACTGGCAAGATTTTCCTGAAAGATGCAAAGAAAATCCTTGACTTGGCTGAAAGGGCAAAAGCAAATGTCCAATCAAAACAAGACCAGCAGAATGTGATCCGCCTTGGTTCCTATCATATGATACACAATCAACGAATTGTGGATACCATAAAGTTGTTGACAGAGAAATTTCCCAATTCAGTTTTCAACCTAGATGAATATCGAACGCATTTGGATGTCCAAGAAGCGGTACTGAATGGTCATATCAATTTTGGTATCAGTATAAAACCATTGATCGATCCACTTTTGGATTCTATTCTTTTAAAGGATAGTGAATTGCAGATTTTGATGCACGTCGATCACCCACTTGCCCAAAAGGAAAGTCTGAAATTGTCAGAGTTGAGTGGAGAAAATTGGGTTGAAATAAAGGCCAGTTTACATCCCATCTATGAAGTGATTGAGCAATTTTGTATCAATGCTGGCTTTGCCCGATCTGGCCACATTGTCCAGGAAGTTTCCTCCCTGGAACTAATGTGTCATTTTGTAAGTCTCAAAAAAGGGATTGCTTTTGCGCCTTCATTTTTTGACACTTCTAGCTATCCGGAGGTGATCAAAAAAAGGCTAAGTCATGATAAATTGATATTTGATCAATGTATTGTTTTCCTAAAAAACAACAAACTTTCGTTGAATGCAGGTCTATGACATTGCCGAATAAGTAATCGTTTCGACGACTGCGAAATGGATTTTATCTTTTTATGGTAAATGATTTATTTCTTAAGTTGCACTTGGCCATCAAGCTCAATTTGTCCTTGGTTGTAGAGGTGCTGTGTTGCAAAATTATCTCGCATCAAGACATTTTTGAGCACCACTTTTCCATTATTTTGAATGATGTTGTCGGTACTGCCACTATTCTCTATGATGCAATTCTCAAGAACCAAAGTAGAATTGATGACATTTCTAAATAAGTGTGTTTCAACTCCGGGATTTGTCCCATTTCCTTTAATAAATTGTATATTTTTGAAAGTAATATCCACATCAAAAGGACTTGTATTTGTCAAAAAGTGGTGCCCATATTCACATGATAGAATGGTTTTATTAATGGCATTACCTTCAATAATCACTTTTCCTATTAAGGCATTGTCAACATTTATGTCCAAAGCCTGTGGTAACTTAATTGTTTTGCCATTGAGATTTGAGTGAAAACGGATGGTATCACCTACCAGCGCACAATGGAGTACAGAACTAAGACTTCCAAGACCGATACCCATTTCTTTTGTAACAATTTTACCCTCTGCATTGATAATTGTTGTATCAGCTATTCTACATCCTGCATGATCCTCCATTCTCAAGATTATTTGATCACTATTGCTTGGTGAAAACGTATAATTGAAATTATTGGAGACATTAGTACCATTCCTCAGCCATTGAATTTGATCAATTCGTTCATATTTAACACTTCCATTTAACCATTTCGCCAACATGCTATTCAGTCCAGAAAATTGTGGGCCATTTGTAAATCTGCCCTTGAGTAAGGCAATATCATCATTTTGATTGATGACCTCATGACTAAATATTCCGATGCCATTCATTCTGATTCCAGCATTTGGAGTATTGGTGTACAAATAAACACCCAAAGTATCTCCAGGCATCAGAATCTCTTCAATATTAACTGGAATTTCTTTTGGTTCATTTGTATTGGCATTTATTATTCCAAAGCCATTGCCTGTCCATCCAGAGACATTATTTTCAAATCCAACAGAAGATCCTTTTTTGAAATAAACGGTAGCAACTGTATTTCCAGCCAGCATTTTAAATGCACTTGCAATTCTTTTGATTTTCACCCCTTTTTTTGCGACGATGTCAAAAAAGATACCATAATGCTCAGCGGGTAAAACTGTATTTGTGACAAGCGATTTACTAGAATCCAATCCCGCGGATAAGCTTACTACTTGATTCTGACACAAACCAGTGAAAGTTTCCAATGGCAAATAATCTGTGTAAGTGTCCACACAAGGATCGAGCAGTTGAATCCTAAAAGACCCCTCTTGTATGCCGAACCCGTCAACACTTAAATAGTAAATATCATTGGGATTTAGACCAGATAAATGCAAAACTTCATCCATTTCTGCAGGATTTTCATTGACACAATCCAGTGCCATCAAAGCATTGCAATTTCCTTTGAAAGCTCCAACTTTGAGGTTGAAATTACCTGTAATAGAACTTATAAACTTGACGGTAATATCCAATTTTCCTGATTTTGTTCCTTGGAATTTAAACCATACATCTTTTGAACCATTGACAAAACAGATTGTGCTTTGTCCGGATGTGGTTGCACATTTGTTATTGAATACTCCATTATTACCCATTTGGAGTAGCGTGGCGTTTACACATTCATCTCTAAGATTTGTGGAAGTGGAAGTTACAAGAATTGTGTCTACAGCGGGACATGAGATGCCTTTATCATATTCTTTAGCCTCAAATAAGTGATTACCCGTTGCTATTCCAGTTGGATAGTTTAAGGTTGCACCACTTCCAACTTTCAATCCATTATCGCACCACACTAAGCTGTCATAATTGGAAAAGATAAAACCTCCTTCAAATCTTCTTGAGAATGCTTGTGGGTTTTTGAACAAAGTATCTTTAGTTCCGACACCATGGTAGATTACCATAGTTTCATTATTTAATAAAGTATCTCCAAATCCTTTTGTAGGGTCATTGGATGATAAAATATAGTTCGAAAGGTTATTTGTTGTCCGCTTTACCGCTGCATATATGCCATATCTTTGCCCTTTTTTGAGTGTTACTGGATTGCTAAATGAGACCGTAGAGGTGTCTGGACATGAATTACCTTGCTGTAAAGTGTCAATCAAAGTCCACATATTTTCCTGAAGTTGTTTACCTTCATATCCATCCAAAGTATAATAAACTCTGATGATGCTATTGAGTGGACAAGATTTATTAAGCCTCAAACCAGTCCAGTTTACATCTTCCTTCAGATCAACATTAAACATGACGCCACTTTGAATGATCGACCCATCAAATGATGTATAAATTGTGTCTTTGCTAGGAAATTTATAAGCCAAGGTGAACGAATCAGTGGTACAAACTTCTAGGTCTTGTCCCGCATATCCATCCGTATATCTGTTGTTTTGATATTCTACAGGGCCCCAATCTGGTGCCTTATCGGCGAATCGATCATTGCCAAAATAATCCTGTTGCGGTGTTTCGAGATCCGATTGCCCTGCGTCAATGGCAGGCGAGCAAGCGTCCAATTCCATTAAACCGCTGTTAAATAATGGGTTGACGGCTAGAATATTGGTTCCAGACGGCCAGCCACCTTCAATAATGCAATTGCTGACTGTTGCATTTGTTTGGCCAGCCCCACCTATTAAATTTGCCGTAACTGCATTGATATTATCTAGATTAAAAAACAAGGAATGATTGATTGCAACTGAACTCGTGTCTTTCAATAAAAATATTCGATTGGCAGGGCCAAAGATGTGGTTGAATGCACAATAATCCATGTTCAAAAAACTTCCAGACTCTAACTCGAAAATATTTTGATCGGCATAACAATCTGATATTGAGGAGTTTTGAATATCAATAGATGCATTTTTGGCGTATAAAAAAGTGCCTCCCAATCCACTAATTGCCTGACTTGATTTACATTTATTGATAAATAAGCTGCTGTTTTCTACAGCTATATGGCCACCTCTTTCTGGTGTAACGTTGCTTAAATCTTTAAAAATACAGTCCACTATGGATAAATTACTATTACCAGCAATGTAAATATAACTCCCTTTAGACGCAGCGCCATTAGCTCTAAAAGAGCAATTTTTTATTTTACCATAGGCATTTGTTGCCCATATTCCACCGCCTGAAGGAACAGCAGCGGCATTGCTAGCATATCCATATTCTATATTAAATCCATCAATTACACTATTGGCTGACCAGTCCTTGAGTCTCACAACGTGGTAAACAGCCGCTGCATTCAATGAATTAATACCTGTAAGTGTAGAACGAGCACCAGGCATTCTTTGATCCAAAGAGGTTTCAAAACCTACAAAACCACCATATAAACTCACGCCGCACTCTGGGTTGAATGATGAAGTTGGATCAATTTGATTAATAGGAATACTGTAATCAAAAGGTCTATATTGGCCTAAAGCAACCCAAATGTCATTGCCTTGGGTAGCTGCATTGATCGCATCTTGTAAATCGGTGTATGCATTGGCCCATGAATTGCCATTATTACTACCAGTTGCATTGGAATTGACATAAATAATGGATTGAGATGCGGGTAAATCAAATTCGTAACAACCCAAGTCTGGCAAACCTCCAGAAATTCTGGCATTTTTTGCCAAATCAAATTCTGATATAAATATGTCAGATTTTCCCAAATCGATCACGGGCGAACAGCTGGTCAAGGTGAAAACATCGTTAAGCGTATCGGTAAAGTCAGGATAAATATCATAAGTGTTTACTACATTGGCTCCAGTATTGGTTGGCACCATAATCGAAGCGCTTGTAGTATTATTTGCAACGGTCAAATTGTTTAAAACACCAGCAATATCAAAATTATTTACATTGGAATTGCTCCAAAATATTGAATTGTTGATGTTGGCTAAATCTACATTTTGAATTCCAATTACATTGTAATAATCATTGTCAAAAAAAGTGCAGAAACTGACTGTTAACGAACTTGGACCTGTCAAATCACTGATGGCGAATTGGCCAAAACTTGCAGCAGTATTATGTGCAAAAAGGCAATTTCTGATGATCAAGTCACTTTGACTTTTGACCACTTGATTGTCATGATATATAAACTTATTGTTGCGAAGTGTGAGACTCAGTTCACCATTTAATCCTACATTGTTTAAAGCAGCAGTCCCAGGAGACGAGGTATAGGTGCCTCTGATGGTAAAACCATCTATCACCACCTCTCCGTTAGTTGGTGCGTTTGCAAAATCAAAAATAACAGCAGCATTGTCCGTTTTTATGCCATTTGCTTGATAATTTGCAGAAATGATGGTTGGATATAATTCCCAATCTCTTTGAGAAGCAAGGCCTTGAGTACCGTTGAATCCTCCGAATATTTTGACATTATTTTCGATTAAAAAAGGATTGGGTCCGGGCGTATAATAAGTACCTTCAGATACCCAAATTGATCCATTGCAAGGGGCATTATGAATGGCAATATTCAAAGTGGTATAAGCATTTTGCCATGAGGTGCCGTTATTGAGACCGGTAGCGTCTCTATCTACATATACAATTTGTGCCAGGTTTGGGTTTTGTTGCTCATAACAACCGAGGTCTATGAAATCCGTTTGTATTCTTAAATTGCGGTCAAGGTCAAAAAATGATGAAGAAAAAGCATTATTCCCCATATTGATAGCTGGAGAACAAGGCGACAATCTGAAATTCTTAGTCAATGTGTCTTCGAATAAAGGATCAAAATCATAAACATTCATTAATGAAATATGACTTTTAGTTTCCATTTCCTCTTTATCTTCTAACAAACAATTTGTAAAAACTAGTGATCCTTCATTAGTTGTAAAAGCTGAACTTAGATTATTCCAAAAAATGCTATTGGTAATAGTTGATGCGGTACTTGGTATAGTAATATTAAATGTAAAAATTGCTGCATTACTATTTGAAAAGGTGCAATTAACAATATGATTATCTGATGCATTGTCTCTGTTATTTATGCAAAAATCAATATCGTAAAACAGACAATTTTCTATTAAATTATCATTCACAATACTCAAGCAATAATCAAAATTTCGAAAAATACAGTTTTTGATGATAGAATGATCATCTATTTGGAGACTTCCATAGACAAATGTAGTATAGAAATGTTCTACAATAAACCCGTCGAATGTTATTTTTTCGTTTGATATTAGAAATTTTTTTGCATCATCCCCATGGAAGCCGATAATTCCAATATCTCCTGAAATAATAGTAGGATTTTGATTGTAGATACGTTGATTGAGTGAAGTTTCTGTACCATTAAAACCGCCATAGATTTCAAGTTCTTTGAAATTAAAAATTTCATTTTGGTTAAAATATATCCCTTCAGCAACCCAAATTTCGTCACCCGTATTTGCTGCCAAGAATGCTGATTCAATTTCATTATAAGCATTGGCCCAACTAGTTCCATTTTTCACACCCACAGCATCAATGTCAACATAAATTATAGCTCCTGATATTTGATTAAGGAAAATGAAAAAAAATATTACACTTAAAATAAAAAATTTGAAAAATGATTTCATGCTTTCTTGGATTATATTCTGAATTTAAAAATTCAAAAATCCAACCTTAGAAGTGCAATGGCATCACTCGAAAGTATGATATTGCATTCTGAAAGATTTGATCTAAAATAGTTTTCTTTAAGTATTGCTTCCTTAATTCTAAAAAGTTTCAACGTTGAGTTAAACCTATTGACCTTGATTCGATCTAAAACAAAAAACCTTTACAAAATGAATTTCAAAGTACTCGCTTATTCTGTTGCTTTAGTATTTCTTGCTGGCTGTATGAAAGAAGACCCAGTTCAAACCGAAGATAAATCTT
>JAKQLF010000220.1 GCA_029567325.1 Bacteroidota bacterium
GTTTGTACCGGGTGCAGGCCAAACCCGATGGAACCCTCTACAAGTCGCTTACCCAGCCCAGCCACGAAAAAGGCAGTATGGTGCTGGATGGCATCAATTGGGGTGTGGTGCAAGATGAGGTCACTTACACCGCCGGGGTACGCAATGTGGTTTTTCGCAACATTTTCCTGGAAAAACCACGCATCGGGCTCTCCATCCATTTTGACAACGACAAGTACAGCCGCTCTTATTACCCTGGGGCGGCCATCCCCCTTCAGGAGCAATTGGTATTCGACAACGTACGGGTATTGCACGATCAGGCCATCCCCCTGCTCTCGATCGCTACTCCGGTGAATATGGTTACGCTCAGCAATTGCCACATTCGCAACAACCGCATTCACTTCCTCAGCAACAAGGCGATGCGGGATTACCTCAAAACCAATATCCTCATCTATGGCAGTAATTTTGAGCACAAAGGCCCGATGGATTTACTGGTCAATGCAGTGGAGGATAAAGTGGTATTGCTCAAAACCTTTGGCAATGTGGCTTTGTACGATGATTTTTTGGCGCGGATTATAGTGGGAAAAGGTAAAATTGTAGTAGAATCGGATTTACCAGGTTTGAAAGTTAAATAAACTACTTGAAACCCTAAACGTTTACATCGTACTTTCCATTGGATCGACTCCTCCGAGTCTGAAAGGTTACCCTTTTGGGACTGAGGCATAATTGAATACCATTAATAAAAGGTAATTTCAATACATTTGATTTGCGATTAGCTTGTCTAGCTAAGTTTTTTTATTGCCATATCACTCCCCCAATTTGGTTTTCAAATTACTCATGTATACTTCCATCGTTTTGTCAAGGTCAACGAATATTAAACTCATATCACCTCAGAATCACCCTGATAGCGAATGCAACGTACAGTACAAAATAAGGAACAGTAACTATTCGGTAATCTGCTTTGTGTTTGAACCATAAAGTCCAAATGACAAGCGGGACTAATGCCAGGATAATTGAACCTATAATGGTATATGATTTGTCACTCACTAACTTTTGGTCTGTAACTAGAATAACACCTGTCCCGACCAAAAACGCCAATGAAGCCCAACCAACATAGATTTGGGCGGCCCATTTTACAATGGGAAACGTGGAATAAAACAGGGTCGTTCTCTCCATAAATACGATCGCACTGACCAGCATACAAATGATCAAGGAAATGTAGATCAGCCAACCAAGATTGGTGGCACCTGCGTATTGTGAACCTATGTTTCCAATACACACCAAAATGAAAAGTAAAGTAATGGAGTTGTCCCAAAATGCTGAACCGTAGGTTCTATAAAATGATATGGATTGGAGTGTCCATATTACGAACCAGATCAAGAATACCCATCCCGGTGGAAAAAGTGTCAATTTTTCGAGTCGAGTGAACAATTCTGGATTGGGTTTGGTAACAATTAGATTAGCGATGATGTGAGTAACAAAGACAACCAGCGCAATCCAAAAATTAAAGGTGTGGTTATTTGCCATTAGAAATATGTTTAAAAAACGCTAAGCAAAAGTAGTAGCCGGGTCAGTAAATGGCGTTAACCTAGATTAATAAATCTACCTCTTTGTGTTTTTTTGCCCTCTGATTTTGCTTAAGGCCTGTGGGGTTATTCCCAGATAAGATGCAATCATTCTTTGGGGTACTCTATTGACGATGTCTGGATAAGTAGCAATGAACTGTTTGTATCTGTCTAAGGCCGAAAAACTTAGTAGCATTACGACCCGATTTTGCAGGGTAGCAATCCGCCTTCCCATCATCTCAATGGTTTGATCCGTATATTCGTCTAAGGTGCGTGGGATTTTTTCGTCAACCCCCTTGGTGATGATTTCTATTTGAGAATTTTCAATTGCATCAATATAAAAAATACTTTTTTTGCTCTCGGCAATGGCTGCAAAATCGGATAAGGTCCATCCTTCTGGAGCAAACATATAAATGTGTTCCTTTCCATCATCATCAACAAGGTACATTCGGAGTAATCCAGTGACAACATGAATGATTTTATGTTTGAGTTCGTCTGGTTTTTGAACGAATTCACCCTTGGCAACTTTTTTGATCTCCATGCTTTGCAATTTTAAATGGTTTCTCCAACTTGCCCTGGCAAGTCTTGCAGGCAATACATACTTTTACAGCAACGTACCATTAATGTAGTCACAAAGCTATGGTAAAAAAAATATACCTTTTATTGCTTTTGACTGGCATCGTTCACAGCGCGATCAGTCAACTTGCCTCAACCGATGATCGACAAAAAGCCATTGAAACCTGGCGAAATATGCGCGTCGGATTGTTCGTCCATTGGGGCCCATCTGCTGGTTTGGGAACGCCCGAATCTCATTCGCATGCGCGCAAAAGTGCCCTGAACCCACATGGCTCGGTTCCCGCTGATGAGTATGATCAACTCTATAGAAAATTCAATCCTATCCATTACGACCCGGATGCCTGGCTCAAGTTGGCCTATTCTGCGGGGATGCGTTACAGTGTTTTTGTGGCCAAACACCACGATGGCTTCTGCATGTTTGATACAAAAGCGACCGACTACAACATCATGGCAACGCCCTATCAAAGAGATGTCGCTAAACTATTTGCTGAAGCCTGCCAACGTCAAGGTTTAGCGCTTGGTTGGCAATTCTCTCCAAAAGATTGGAAACACCCCGATTTCAATACGGAAAACCACGACCGCTACAATGCCTATTATCTGCAATTATTGGATGAGTTAAGTGCCAATTATGGCCCAATTTCGGTTATGTGGTTTGATGGGGTTGAACCCATTGGCAAAGACAAATGGAAAGACGTTCCCGCCAAAGCCGCCGAGATGATGTACAGCCGCCATCCTAATCTTTTAGTAGGTACTCATGGGGCGATGAAAGAAGATTTTATCAGCTTTGAAATTGCTGTCGGCCCCTTTGACCGGCAAAAACCCTGGGAGACCGCCGAAGGCATCAATCCCAGTGGCTGGATTTTTAATAAACCAATGCCTGCATTTCCTTTTCGCGACCTGTTGCGGACAATGATTTATACCATTTCAAGGGACGGCAATTACCTCCTGGATGTAGGCCCCATGCCGGATGGTACACTTTATCCACCTGATGCCGAACGTTTAGGCGATTTTGCCGCCTTCATGAAAACCAACGCGGAAGCAGTGCATGGCACTCGAGGCGGCCCCTACCGGGATGGTGCCTGGGGTGGCTCTACCTGCAAAGGAAACTCGGTTTATTTATTCATCTCGGATGAAGTGGGAACAAAACTCAGCCTGCCAGCACTGCCCGCCAAAGTCTTGAAAGCAAGCTCGCTTGATGGACACGCGCTCAGGCTAAAAACCACCAAAAAGACTTTTACACTTGAATTTCCAGATAGAAAAAATGGTCAAAAATTTCATTTTAGCTGTGTTAAACTGGATTTGGACCAAGCGGCTTATGACTTGCCAATTCTGGAAGGGCAGCCAAACCTTTTGGCAAACGCAGAAGCAAAAGTCTCTTCAATTAAAGAAACCAACGATGTGCTGTACGGGATTAAAGGGCTTTTTGACCACAAAGCCGAAACTGCGTGGGAAACGCCTAGAACCGATACTTTGTGTACACTCGAATTCGATCTGGGGAAAAGATCTTTGCTTTCAGCACTATCCTTGGCGGAAAAAGGGCAAATCGAAAATTGGAACCATGGTGTTAATATTCGGCTGAAAATCAAGAAAAATCAAAGTGATACCTGGCAACAGATTCTACAGCATAATGGCGCAATTGGGTCACCTCCCATTTTGAGCTTCAAACCCCAAACTGCGCGCTTTGTAAAAATTGAGATTCGAAAGCGACCCAGTTTTGAATTACAAATTGCTGAGTTACGGCTGTTTGGTTCAATTAAATGAGCCGGAAGGCCACAAGTTCAAAACTGTCTGCCAGCACTTATAAAACCTCAATTTTAAATTCTTGAGCCATTGCGCTGGTGAATTTTAATAATAATAAACTAAATAAAACTAATGTTCTCGTTTTTTAATTGTATATTTTTTTTATAATTTTAATGGAGGCTTACAACTCGCCTTATTTTCCAATCATTATTTTTGTTTTCCCAAATAACCATAAACCGCCCAGCTTTTGAGGTTGTACCGACTGGCTCTTGATTATTATGAAATTTGTGCAAACCAATTTCAATTGCTCCAAAATCTTTTATTGGATATACTTCAATACTGCCTTTTACAAGTTCTCTCGTTACTTTACCACAAATATTTCTTTTTGTAGCATCAATTATATCTTGTTTTGAAGTCATTAAGCCTCCTTGGTCATGGTAAAATTCAATATTTTCAGAGAAAAAAGAACCGTATTTTTCAAGATTGGTATTACAGGTATTGTAAGCACCAAAAAAAATGCTGTCTAATTTTACGATTGTTTCATAAAGTTGCTTGTCATCAGGCTTGTAGTTTTTAGTTATGGGGTAGGTCGTGCTTTTTAAGGTGCTGCAAGAATTGCAAACGAGCGTGAATATTAAAAAAAATAACATATTAATTCTAAAATAATTCATACTTACTTTTGATTTTTTGTACACAAAAAAAACTGCAAGTAAAAGCCCTAACGCTAATGAAAGTCCAAGAATTAAATTTGTTGCTATTTTATCTTTTTTTTCAAATGAGTCATTAAAATATTTGCTTGGTTTTATGTACATTTTGCTGTTTGGATAATCTATTATGAAGTTAAATCTGGATTGCAAACCAATACCAATTACACCATCTTCAAATACTGATTCTGCATTAGATTCATTTGCCAACAAAGTAGGTACATTTTCTAGTTTATAACTTGCAATTGTTACCTCTGGAACTTCCAATATTTCTGCATCAATAACCCTATTTTCACTTGATGCAATTCCTGCTTTCCCAATTACTTTCATTGTATTATACAGATTTTCCTTTTTTGCAAACCTTGAATCGAAACTCAAAGCATTGTCTGCACCGGTATCAAAAAAATACCAACCCTTGCTCACCTTTTTACCGTTAGAAATTGTAATAGGTACATATAAGCCACCTGTGGTTTGTTTAAATTCTATTTGAGAATAAGTATTATTTTTTCTAGGTAGTTCATTATGAATCAACAACAATTTATTATCAAAATCAATTTCTAAAATTTTGTTTTGGAATACATTATAACCAATCAATGCACCTCCATTTTCAAGAAACCCTGCTTCATCAATATAGCACATTGGCATATTGGAAATATTCAAATTACCTAACTGAAGAGAATTATTGCTGCTTGTTTTTTCAGTAGAAAGCCCTGTAACACTTTCATCTTCCATTATGCCATCAAGTGTCAATTTATTCAATTTGTCAAAATTTCTACCAATAACATAAACTAATCTAGCTCCTAAGTCAAAACAAAAGTTCATTTTAGGGCTATTATTTATACTCCCTTTTATGATTATTTGCTTGTTTTTATTTAATTCGAATGAAAGTGTGTCTGTCTTGTTTTGATTGTTGTTCAGTCTTACATATTGATGATTTTTTGTTGTTAAAATCACAGTACAAGTATCATATTTATTCAAAAGCACTTTAAACTGATAATTGGATTCTCCTTCAATATTCATAGAAATAGAATCAACATCTGTATAGAAAATAACTTGCCTCTTTTTGCAATTTTTGGCTAAATGATATACAATGGGTGATTTTGATTTTATTAAGTGATTCCAATATTTAGTTTTTCCCTCCCAACCATCTTTAATAGTTACTTTAGGTGAATTGGCTTTAACTAATTTCACCTTTTCTTGTGCAAAAGTTTTAGTAAGTGAAAAAAAAAGTAAAATGAAAATAATTACCCTTGGTGGTTTCATATTGATTGATTTTTTGATTAACGATCAGCAAAGGTTATTAATTAAATCGAAACACACTTGTAAGGATGTAAACCGTTACAAAAAAATCCAATTGATTTGATTATTTTCTATTTGTGATAGTTTTGAGAAAAATATTTTTGGCGAATACCCTGTTAACGATTTAAAATCTTTTGCCATATGAGATTGATCAAAATAATCAGCCAAATAAACAATATCTATTAGTTGGTCTCTAGTTGCATGTTTTGTAAACATTTTTATTGCATTTCTAAATCTTTCAATTTTAATGAATTGACTTGGAGTAGTTCCAATGTGAAGCAAAAATTGTTTATTGAATGTAGTTCTTGAAATTGCATTCTTTTTAGCAATTTCAGTAATGTTTAATTTTTGGTCATTGGCACTCTTTATTGACTCAATTGCTTGATGCAAGAATGGATGTTTAAATTCTTTGATTTTTGAGAGTAAATAATTTTCTATAAATTCAATTTTTTGAGTTTCATCTTTTATTTTGAAAACCGCATTCATTGCACTTTCATAATCTTCAAAAGGATTGAATTCTGAAATTGTTCCTGTAATATAACTAGAGAAAGGTTTTTCTAAAAAAGCATTAATTCCTAGTGGCTTAAAATAAATACTTATTTCATTAGTTTTTCCTCTATATGTTGTTGCTCCTTGTTTTTGGTTATCAATGATTAAAATAGATTTTATTTTTTCGTTCGGATGATTTTCTATTGTTATTTCATTATCATTAATAATTACTTCTGAATCTTGGCATAAGGTAACAAAGATGGTATTTGATGGAAACCCAAAATACGTTACATTTTCTTCATTATCATTTCTTTGTAATGTGTAAAAACATTCAATGCAATTTTGAAGAATCTTGTTTTTGGGTTTGTGAATTTTTATTTTCAAATTATTTTCAAATTAGATGTTTCAATTTTAGGAGACAATGCCCGCCAACGTGCTACGGCTTTGCAAAGTTCCGAAAAAGAATTGAGAGAAGCGAGGATTTTTTACAACGCCCAAAAAAATCAATACACCTTGGCCAAAGCAGTAAAAATCGTCCACCAGTCTGCTTTGCCTTCATTTTTCCCAAGCCTCACAATGATTAAATCCTTAGCTGGATTTACGTATACAAATTGGCCCAATATTCCTTCTGCCATAAAGTCTTCACCAGGGGTTGGCAACCACCATTGGTATTGATAGTACTTGACACTACCATTCGAGGTGTCCAATTTTGTGGATGCTTCAACCCATTCTTGCGAAACAATTTGCTGACCATTCCAATTGCCTTTGTTTTTATACAGTCGTCCTATTTTGGCAAAGTCCCTGGCCCTAGCATTTAAGCAGCAAAAGGTTTTTTCCAGGCCGTACTTTTTTCGGTCAATGCTCCATGATGCATCGTATTCCATTCCGAGTGGAGTCCATAATTTTTCCTGCAAATATTGGGTGACTGTTTTTCCTTTCAGCACACGCTCCAGAATCAAACCCAAAAGTTGGGTATTGCCACTGATGTACTCAAACTGCTTTCCAGGCTCACTTTTTAACTTCATTTTGCCAATTTGTTTCCTGAGATTGAGTCCATAGTAAAAGGAGGCAGCATCCCCAAAAGGGTTGGCGTAACTTTCATTGAATTGAATTCCAGAGGTCATTTGCAACAGATGTTTGATGGTTACCTTATCAAATCCATCCTTGTTTAACTCGGGTATGTATTCCGTAATTGGCTCATCAACCGATTTAATGAGCCCCTCGTCGATGGCGCAGCCGATTAGAATGGAAGTTACCGATTTTGCCATTGAAAAAGAGGGTACAATACTTTCCTGATCATACCCTTTGAAGTACTTTTCATATTGAATCGTGTCGTTTTTGATGATTAAAAATGCTACCGTTTTATGGTCTTTAAGGTACTGGTCAAACGGACTATTGTCAATTTCTTTGGGAAATTTACCGGTGGCTGTCTTCTGAAAGCTGAACGCATCAGGGCCTTTTTTTAATGGTCTTGACGGAAATTTTTTATGGTCATTGATGTCCGCAAAGTTGTAAAAAACAAAGCGTCCCAATTGACAGGAACTCAACAGGACCAAGGTCGTAATTACAACAAGGGTAATTCTAGAGAATGCAAACATTTTGGCGTCTTTTTGATGATCCAAAATAGATGAATGCAGCGCATGGAGGAAATTCAATTTACAGGATTGCAGGAAAATGGGGATGAACGCAGGGTTTGAACCGATGCCTAAAGCTCAATTTTCCACCGATCCAACTTCTCCTTTGCCAAGGCATCAAGCGGAGCACTTCTCCGGCTATGATCATCCACTTGCACAATCACTGTTTCCGCACTGGCCACACATTTATCTTGTTGAAACAATTGCTGATAAAGGGTGATTGAACTATTGCCAATCTTCAGCACAGCTGTCCCAATGTCCACCCGTCCCGGCCAACTTACTTCTTCGATAAAATTCAAGTGCAGTGCTGCAATGACAAAACTGAAACCATCCTGCAAAATGGGGAGCTCTGGATGGTACAAAAACTCCACCCGACCGGTTTCCAGGAAAGTAGAGAAGTTGGCATTGTTGACATGCCCCTGGCGATCAGTGTCGGCATAGCGCAGCTTGTCAAAGGCTTGAAGGGGAAAATCGTGAAGGGCTAACAATTTCATTGGAAATCCATGTTTTGGGTATTCAAAAGAACAGAATCGGAATACAAATGTTGAAATAATTGATCAATTGTACAATCTGAAGCATCCAAAGCAATACAATTTTAGCTGAAATATTTGTAACTCAAAATTCAATTAAACATGATCAATCGACTGCTGGTTATAATGTTCATCCTCTTTGGGTCTAATTTCCTTCAAGCGCAAAACACGCTGAATAAAGGTAAAGTATTTC
>JAKQLF010000234.1 GCA_029567325.1 Bacteroidota bacterium
GGCTTTGTCCAAACCTACACCGACCAAATAAGGAAATTCAACTTACTAGATGACGGAAACACCATACCTGTTGAACATTTGCCCAGCCTTACAGATTCCGAACATCTGCATAGAAGAGATTATAACGTAAGTCCGCAAATAATGCCAAATGGTAAAGAAGGCATCACAGCATTTTCTGGAGTTTTCCAAAAAACAGTCAATTTACCTTTTCTGAATTGTGTAAACATAGACAGTGTAGACTACCAAGTAAATGATGCCTTTACACAATATTATAATCATTATCACTGTGCCAATTTCCCAATTTACTCAGAAAGTCAAAATGAAATGAATACCGTTTTCTTTGGTGGTATTGCCCAATATTTTGATAGCTTGGGAATCTTGACACAAAACAACGACGTACCTTTTGTAAAAACCATTGCCCGTGTTTCAAGAAATTCAAATGGCGTAATGGCTGAATACAAATTGCCCATTGAAATGCCAACATTCCTGGGTGCTGGGTCTGAACTCATCATCAATGAAAATCTACCTCGGTATCCAAATGGTGTAATAAAATATGACGAACTACCCAACGACACAAGTTTAATAGGATACATCTATGGTGGCATCAGTAGCACCGCTCCAAATATTTTTTGGACAAACGAAGGCAAACAAAGCAGCGCTAGTAGTCAAATATTCAAAGTTTTACTAACCAAAACTGGGGTCACTTCCACTCATGATATAAATGAACACAGCATTGGAACCTTACAATTAAAAGTATATCCAAATCCAAATGATGGCAACTTTATAGTAAAATATCATTTAATAAAATCTACAGACGTAAAAATATCTTTATTCAACCTCGAAGGAAAACTCATAGAGAGCCAAATAATTAAAGACCAGCAAATGGGTGATAATACCTTTTCAAAAGTTGTAAAAAGTATAATGAATGGTGGAATTATCATTTTAAACATAGAGACTGAATACGAAAAAGCTAAACAACAAATCATTATTAAATATTAAAATTAAAAAACATGCAGACAATAAAATCTATTTTGACATTGACAGTTTTGCTCGCCACCACCCTTTTGGTTTCCGCTCAAAATAAATCAGAATGGAAAGAGAAAGATGATTTCCACGTGGTTATGAGTCAAACCTTCCACCCAGCAGAAGAAGGCAATTTTAATCCCATCCGCGAAAGAAGTGGTGAGATGGTTGAAAAGGCAATACTTTGGCAGAAATCAGCTATTCCTGCAGATTTTAAAGAAGTAAAGAGCATCAAAAAGAACTTAAAAAAACTAGTAAAAGACAGCAAAAAATTGGATAAGAAGATCAATAAAAATGCCACAAACGAAGCAATATTGACCGATTTAGTAGCTCTTCACGACGTTTTCCACAGTTTAGTTGGTCTCTGTAAAATGACCGATCATTCTGCCCACTAGCTCATATAAATTGTAGGCTTTTACATCTTTTTTTTGGACTCAAACGACATATTTGAGTCCATTTTTTTTTATAAATAAGATAGAAGTATTATCAAAATATAAGAATAAAACTACATCTTGAAGTTTACTTTACAATCTATTATTGAACAAAATTGTCTACAAAAACTATTAACAATGACAAAACTCGTCACCAAAATTCACAGTCTAAATTCTACACCCTACTCCAGATAAATAATTTTTCAAAACAACCAATTTATGAAAATCTATATTAAAAACATGGCATGCGAAAGCTGTAAAATCTTAGTCAAAGAAGCCCTGGAAGAAATTGGAATATCATCTGTTAAGGTGGATTTGGGTGAAATAGAGACCGCAAAAGATGTTTCTGATGCTGACAAATTGAAATTAAATAGATTAATCAATAAAGCTGGATTAGAACTTTTAGAAAATAAACAAGGAATATTGATCGAAAAAATCAGGCAAGTGATCATTGATTATGTTTATAAACCTGAAGAAAGACAAAATATCAAATTCTCCGCCTATTTGAGCAAAGAATTAAACCATAGTTACACTTATTTAGCCAACTTTTTTTCAGAAGTGGAAGCAACAACCATTGAGCAATATATGATAGCTTTAAAAATTGAACGCATCAAAGAGCTGATCATTTTTGGCGAAGATACCTTTGCTGAAATTTCCTATAAACTCGATTACAGCAGTGCAGCTCACCTATCCAATCAATTCAAAAAGGTTACAGGATTAACCCCATCACACTTCAAATCTTTAAAAGAAAAAAGAAGATTAACCATTCAGAATTTATAAAATAATACCAATTATTTAATTCAAAAAATACATTAATTTATGCAAATAATTTGTTATAAATTATCTTAAAATAGAACTACATTTTTCGGCAATAAAATCTACAAACGGTTTAATTTCAGTACTTTATATTGAATATCACAAAGTTTGTTTCATTATGTAATTCTAATAGAAGCTAGACTTAATCTACATTACAAATATCCTCATTAAATTCCTTTATTAATTCGCATTCTGAATATTTAAATGCCTGTATTCAGTCACCAAATGTGTGAATCATGTAAATGTTTCAAACAATTGTGTAATGCTTCTCGATCACAACTACAATATCTTTGTAAGGTAAAATAATCAAATAGGGTAATCTTCATTTCCTTCCGTGATTACTCAAAATCCATAAAAATATAATTATGTTTCACCACGTAAAAGAATTACAATTTAATGCAAGGGTTTCCAAGCCTGATATACGTTTTGCAAAACTTCTTTTAGAACAATTTGGAGGACCCAATGGAGAGTTAAAAGCAGCAATGCAATATTTTGTCCAAGCATTTGGATGTCGTAAAGCTTATCCAGATAAATACGATATGCTCATGGACATTGCGACAGAAGAATTTAGCCACCTTGAAATTGTAGGAGCCACCATTCAAATGTTACTTACAGGGGTAAATGGAGAGTTGAAAAATGCAGCAGATGAATCTGATCTAAATAAAATGTTGGACGGGAAGGCCGCTAAAGAAAACTACATCCACGAGGCCATGATTAACCCTCATTTCTTTATCGTGAGTGGTGGTACACCAACACTTACAGATAGTGTAGGAAATCCTTGGAGTGCATCCTATATCATGGGCATGGGAGATTTAACGGCAGACTTAAGATTGAATATTGGGGCAGAAACCAGTGCCAAAATGGTTTATGAAAATTTGATGAAATTCACCGATGATGTTTACGTAAAAGAAACTTTACGATACTTGATGACGCGTGAAGTTGCTCACTTTCAAATGTTTCAAGCCGCATTGGATACCATTCAACCAAACTTTCCTCCAGGTATTTTACAGAGTGATCCTCGATTCAGCAACAAGTATTTCAATATGTCAAAAGGAGAAGATTTCAAAGGCCCTTGGAACGATGGTAAAAGCCCAGAACTGCAAGAGGAATGGCAGGTCATTGACGATCCACTAGAACATGTTCGTGAAACCAATGGATTACTCAAAGAAAAAGTTGCGGGAACGGAAAGAACAGATAAATCTGTACAAAAAGAAAATAAAGCTTTAAGCGCAGAACGCAAATCTCAAGTTGATCAGGCAACACTTCCTGAAAATGGAATAATGAGTTGGTCTGTTTATGAAGATCAACAGCTGACAAATGGCAAGAAATAAAAATAATTATTTAATCAATAAAATTTAAAAAATGGACAGGGATAAAACTATTGAAGTGCTGAACTCACTCATCACTATAAACAACGACAGAATTGAAGGTTATGAAACTGCAATTAAAGAAACTGAAGAACACGATCTGAAGACTTTGTTTGAGCACTTTATTTCAAACAGTAGAAAATGTAAGCAAGAATTGGTTTTTGAAGTAAATGCTTTAGGCGGAGAACAAGCAGAAGGTACTAAAATATCAGGTAAATTTTTCCGTGTTTGGATGGATTTAAAGTCCGCGCTTACTGGTAAGGACAGAAAAGCAATCCTTGACTCTTGTGAGTATGGAGAAGACGCAGCACAAGAAACCTATGATGATGCCATAAAGGAGGATTTTGATCACTTAAATACAGAACAAAGGACAATGATTAGTGCTCAAAAACAACTTTTGCTTTCTGACCACAATCAGGTAAAGTCAATGCGTGATGCTTTAATTGACGCATAATTTAATTTTTAAATTATCGCGTTATCAAAACATCATGAATAATCCAATTGCCTTTTTAACTACAGTGCAATCTGTGCGAACTCAATCGTACATAATTTCATTAATCAATAAATTTAAAAAAAATGGAAAGTAAAAAATCAAATTCCACGATAAATCCCCAAAATGGTAAAACATCCAATGGCAAGCAGTCAAATGGCAAATCAAATAAAGCTTCTATGCAATCATCTCAATTGATGGAATTATTTGAAGATCAATTGAAAGACATTTATTGGGCAGAAAAAGCCTTGTTGAAAGCGATACCAAAGATGGTTAAAAATGCAACATCAGAGGAGCTTGTGGATGCACTCAAAAGTCATCTTTCTGAAACTGAAAACCAAGTTTCCAGATTGGAACAGGTTTTTACTGTTATCGGTAAAAAAGCAACAGCAAAAAAATGCGAAGCGATGGAAGGTTTGATCAAAGAAGCTGGCGAAATTATGGAATCATGTGAAGAAGGCTCTATGCGTGATGCAGGCATTATTTCTGCCGCTCAAAAAGTGGAACACTATGAAATAGCAACCTATGGAACACTTCGTCAGTTTGCTGAAACATTAGGATTGACAGAAGCTGCAAAATTGCTTGAGGAAACTCTTAAAGAAGAAAGAGCAGCCGATGAGAAACTTACCGTAGTTGCCACTTCTGCAATAAATGTAGAAGCTGCTCACGAACAAGTTTAATGCCCTTTTAACACTATGAAAAGCAAGAAGCCACTTCTGTAAAGAGGTGGCTTCTTCATTTAATTCATTATGATTTACGGCATATTCCTAAAAATCTACCAATATCATAAACTTATGGATAGTCAAATTACCCCAAATCATCAATTTGCTTTTATCAAAGATAAAACTCTGTTGCCCAGAACTACCCCACCCTTATCTACAAACCACCGAACGTCAATAGATTGTCCTGTAGGGATATTGACATAAGCTTGTAGAGCAATTACAGAGGTATTGATATTAGTCGTACGACTTGAATTGGCTACCAGCTCACCGTTCATAAATATACTGAAAGTCACCAAAGTATTATTGACCGGATTAGGTGCAAGACCAGGTGCGTAAATATTACCTTCCAGATCAATAAATCCAGCGATTGCACCTGCATGAGTGCCAACATCTCCAACAAGTATAGACGTTCCGGTATTTGCCAAAGCCCCCGCGGAAGTGAACATTAAAAAACTCGATAATACTCCAAGATCGATGAAGGAAGTTCCAGTTGGAATGTATGCTTCTCCTGGACCAAATGAAACCGCGCCTGCAGTAGAAAACAATCGACCCTCCACTATTGAACCAGCGGCAACAGCAACAGCTGCATTATTTGAAATTAAAGTTCCTTTCATAATTGTACCAGCTGCAAGTGCAATTGCACCTTCAGCCACCCAAAAGATATTTCTTGCGTTTGCACCATTGATCAATTCCACTTCAGCTCCAGCTCCTGAAGTTAAAGCTCCACCAACTCTTACAATAAATATAGCATTTGGGTCACCACCTCCATCTAGGGTGAGCTTACCTGCAAAAGATGCGGCAGCTGCCGAATTATAGATTCCGGGAGTTAAGATTTCGTTGTTGCCAAAAATTGGTCCGTGTGTTGTATCGGCGGTTAATGCCATGATGTTATTGTAAGCTGTAGTTAAGTCAATTGCACCTTGTGCTGTGCTTACTGGAGCACTTTCCAATAAACCAAACTGCCCATTGAAAAGCACTAAATAGTTTCCACCTGGTGGCGCCATGGTTACTCCTGAAATGAGTTCATGAAGTGTAGCTTCTGTAGAAACTTCACTTTCAGCTGTAAATGAAAGGATAGTAGTGTTTCCGCCGCCACTCATGCTGCCCCAAAATGGTGCCATTGGACTTCCATTATTGACCTGCATCTCGTTGCTGGTAGTGTTGTAAATCATCAAACCATTAGCGGGACTATCGATTAAATCCCTTTGAGCTAAAGTCAATCTTGGAGCTAAGAATCCTCTGTCTGTTGAATACAAATCCAATACCGCAGAAGAATCAGGATTGGTTCCTATGCCTACTTGTGCAGATACATTTGCAGATAATAACGCAAAACATAGAATTAAGGAATTGTAAAATAATTTTATCATGATTTAATGATTAAGAAGTAAATAAATTGGTTTTATGCATGAGTCAGACCTAACTCCTTTTGGAAGTTTATCTTTAATTAATTACGATCTAATTTGGGCGTTAGGTATCCTTTAAAAAAGCAGAAGTCTTTTTGTGAAATCCATCCATTCTATTTTTATTTTAATATGAATTCACACAGTATTATCAAATATAGCGATAATTAATGCAGTAAGTTCACACTGCAAATCCACTGATCAACTCCATCAGTCACCATTAATTCAGGATTTAATCAATTATGTTTATTTACATTTTTTGTCAAGGACTGTGAAGCCAATACGCTAAGGTAAATGCAAATACTTTAGGCCAATACCTGCTTAATTCATTACATATTTTATTTTAGTTCAAAATAAATACACATTTATTTTTACTAATACGATACAAATTGACATATATCAATATTTAGACCACATTTTACATATAATCAACCGCCTTGAATTCATATTACAACATTTAAATAAACTATTTAAGATATTTAATGCCATATAATTTTGGATACTAAAAATGTCAAATATCTATATAAGTATAACTTTAATTATTGCAGGTATCATTCATGCGCTTAAAAACATTGGCAACATTTGGTTACCATACATAACTTTTATCAAATATATTATTTCAAGGTATTGAATAAAAAACCTCAGATTTCGAATTTTAGTCTTATTATTTTAAGACTTTATGGTGGTAAAACTTCTAAAGGTTTAATTTGTATTCAGGATATTTTATTGATGTAAAATTCATGAATCAATATAAAACTGAATTGCAAGTAAAGCAGATAATATGCAAGATTCTATTGGCCAATTAAATTGGCAAAAAGGTCATAATTGTTTAAATGCCACTAATACTTATTTCACTAATATTTTGAAAGATATTTAGCAAAAATCATTTAAATTCGCAGCTCTTGATTTAGTTTAATGCATAAAATCTAATAAATTGGCACAAAAAACAAAAACTGCAGAAACGGAAGTCAAAGTTGTTGACTTCATTCACTCCTATGTTGATAATGAACAAAAAAAACAGGATAGCTTCCAACTCATTGAGCTGATGAAAAAATGGTCGGGATTTGAACCCAAGATGTGGGGACCTACGATCATTGGCTTTGGTAGTTATCATTATAAATATGCCAGCGGTCATGAAGGTGATTCTTTGATCATTGGATTTTCACCTCGAAAAGCAGAATTTTCACTTTATGCGGTTGCTCCCGGTCATGAAAATAATGAATTGATTGAAAACTTGGGCAAAATCAAAATGGGAAAAGCATGTATTTATTTTAAAAAGCTGGCTGACATAAACATTGACGTACTTGAAAAGCTATGTCTTGCAACTATCAAACACATTAATGAGCATCATGAATGTGGATGTCATGAGTAATCAATTGACATTGCTATGTATGTCAAGAAATGTCCAAATATATTTTTAAAAATAATTTTAGTTATCTATAAATGCTGTAGCGATTATAAAAATCTTCTTTTATAAGGCAGTTTAAAGCTTGTTTTACTTTTCCATTGTCGTTTATTACAAAATTGGCTTACTTTGAGCCAACGATAAAAAATTGTTCAGATTTCCAAATTTCAAATTTGTGAAAACTGCTAGAGAGATCTATTGTTTATTTTCAACAAAAACACAATCGTTTAAATTCAAATAAGAAATGAGAAAAATTATTATCCTTTTCATGTGCTGCACTTTTTCTACATGGACATTTGCTCAATTGACTTATTTCCCGGATACCAATTGGAGTATAAAAAGTCCATCCGAGTTGGACATGAACCCAATGATGATAGAAAGTGCCGTACAGTTTGCATTAAAGCATGAAAATAGTGTCGAAAAGGATTTAAGAATTGCCAATTTAAAAGCCTACGCCAGAGAACCAAATTATGAAATTGCTGGCCCAATGAAAGAGAGAGGAGGCCCCGCCGGTCTCATCATCAAAAATGGCTATATCGTAGCTCAATGGGGGGACATCAAGCGAGTGGATATGACATTCAGTGTGACAAAGAGTTTTTTATCCACAACTGCGGGTTTGGCATTGGATCACAAACTCATTCACCGTATAGATGATTACGTAAAAGATTATGTATGGGATGGAATGTTCGATGGCAAACATAATTCAAAAATAAAATGGGAACATCTTTTGACACAATCCTCTGACTGGAGCGGAACGCTATTTGGAATGCACGACTGGGCTGACCGTCCGCCAAGAGAAGGAGGAATCGATGATTGGAAAAATAGGAAACTAAATGAACCCGGCACCGTCTATGAATACAATGATGTGCGCGTCAACCTCCTTGCTTACTCATTATTACAGGTTTGGAGAAAACCATTGCCAGCTGTGCTCAAAGAAAAAATTATGGATCCAATCGGTGCATCAAATACTTGGCGTTGGTTTGGTTACGAAAACTCCTTTGTCAATTTGGATGGATACATGATGCAATCAGTCAGTGGGGGTGGACATCACGGAGGAGGTATCTTCATAAGTGCCATTGACCAAGCCAGGTTCGGATTACTATTCCTCAGAAAAGGAAAATGGAAAAACCAACAATTACTCTCAGAAACTTGGGTTAACAAAGTCCACCAACCATCCAATGCGAATAAAGATTATGGTTATCTATGGTGGATCAATACCTCCAAAAATTGGGAACATGTTTCACCAGACCTATATTATGCAGTCGGATTCGGAGGAAATTACATAGTCATAGACGAAGAAAATGACTTAGTAGTTGTGACTCGTTGGATGGATGACAATAAGATGGGCGATTTTATGCACTTGGTCGAGCAATCTGTTTTGAAAAAATCTACCTCGAAAAAAAAATAATTTAATTTTCAATGAAAAGCAATAAAAAGTGGCACATGAGTAAAATCAATTAAATTTTATTTAGACATTTTTGGAATATCATGCAACGAGCCAAACAGCAGGAATCTCCAGTTTTAGATGAGTCTACAATCGTTTATTCCACATCAGAAATAACATTTGAAGACAATCCCTAAATAATGTATCAAGTCTCAATTCCCACTTTTTATAATGATGTAGACTGGGGCTTTTTTGTATTTAAAATTAAATTGTACAAATTGGCCGCTATCAAAAATTTGAATGCCACTACAATTGCCAAATACATATTACTCTTTGCATATCAAGCAGCAAAGAGGCCCCTTACATCCACCGTTCCGTCAGAACTCAGCTAATTTTTTTAGCATAGCCCATAGAATGTTGTTATCTCTGTTATGCAAAAGAATATCTTAATTCATCAAAGTTATGGGCATTGGAATTACACAATATCATACAAATGTACTACTTAATGAAATTTTATAAGTGCATAGATTTGTGAAGAATAAACAAAGACAGATGTTATGATAAGATTTGGAAATATACACAAAGCCTTTTATTTGTTATTGATCATTATGATTTTTCAAATCAAGTTGTCAGCACAGAGCAATGTGGGTATAGGTACATCAAGTCCAAATAGTACCGCCATTTTGGACGTAACTGCCACCAATAAAGGCATGCTGGTGCCAAGAATATCCATTACTACAGATACCAATCCAATTAGTGGGACTAAGCCAAGTGGTTTGTTGGTTTGGAATACGAATGCAAGTTATAAAACAGGCATAGGATTTTACTTTTGGAATGGAAGTACTTGGACAAGTTTGGCTCAAGTAGTAAACACTGTGAATAATGCAGGTATAGTGCCAGCACCTACAGCAAGTAATAAGGTTAAGTCTTGGACTACAGATCACCAAGGAAATCCTGCGTGGAGAAGACCAAATAAAACAATGGAATACATTAATAATTTTTAAAATATATTTTACCAATGAAAAGCATACTGATTTTTGCATTGATGTTAATATCACTACAGTCATTTTCACAAAATGGATATACTCTTGAATTTGAAAGTACTATACTTTTATCTTTAGATACCTTACAAATACCAGCTAATGGTACAGTCCGCACCAAACAATTCACCGTTCCTGCTGGCATGGTTTTAAAAATCAACTCCGGTATTTTAACAAATAACTATGCTGACAACAGCTCTTCTTATGTTCAGCGTTCAACTTTAAAAGTAGGGGATGCACTGATATCTCCTGATCAAATTTGTTGTCTAGGTGAAAACTTCCTAAATAGCAATACTTTAGTTATAAATGAAGGTGGTGAAGCTATGAGTCCAATATGGGCAAATGAAGGTACGGTGGTAACATTGACATATGAAAGAATTGCTCTTTTTACAGGTAAAGTATTAGGAATTGCCGGCTGTTGGTTTGGAGGGGTTTTATTTAGAAAAATACCCAATTAGCGATAAAAGAAAAGTCCAAAAATTGCTCATTAAAAATATCCAAGGATAAGGTTAATGGATTTTCACATAAATTAGTCCATTCTTAAATCAGCACGTAACTTATACTTTTAATTGTGTAACGACTTGCAAAAATAAAAGCTCACATTTATATTGTGTTGAGATTTTGCAATCAGCTTATGCAATGAAAAAGTCGTATTTTATGGCACCATTTATAACCATCCTGGTATTGATATTAGCCTTATTCATCATTGGCAAAATCAATTTATCCATCAAATTTAACAATCAAGTAAAAAACCTATTTGCCCAATCAAAAGGTATTTCTGACAAAATCTTTCATAAAAGTCAATTAGACACCTTGCCTCTGCCTGTCCAAAAGTATTTCAATTACGTTTTAAAGGAAGGCCAACATTACATCAGTTATGCTAGAATCAAACACGATGGAAAGTTTAAAGCAGACTTAAAAAAGGATTGGATGGACATCAAAGGCGAGCAATATGCAACAACAGAAGAGCCTGGGTTTATCTGGAAAGGAACAACTACGATGTTTGTGGCCAGAGATATGTACATTTCCAAAAAAGGCAGGTTGATCGTATCACTCTTTTCTATTTATAATATAGTTGATGCAAAAGATAATGAAAAATATGATTCTGGAGAACTGCTTAGATGGTTGGGTGAGAGTCTTTTATACCCCACCAATTTACTACCGAGCGATGAACTAAATTGGCAAGCCTTAGACGACCATACAGCAAAATTTACTTTTGATTACAATGGGCTTTCTTTATACTTCATTGTACGATTTAATGAAGTTGGGGAAATCATTGAGTTAGAAACCAAACGATATATGGGAGAAGATAATTTAGAAACTTGGATCATCAAAGTATCTGATTATCAATTAAAAAACCATGTAATGATACCCACTTTATTCGATGTTATCTGGAGACTTGAAAAAGGTGATTTCAGCTATGCAAGATTTCATATTACGGATGTAGAATATGATGTGCCAGAAAAGTTTTAAGTCCATCACTTTCCAAAGAACCATGTAGTTATTTGCTCTACACAACGTTATTTCAAAAATAAAATAAACAACATTTGTAAGAAATTTTGCTTTCATGACAACTAATGAAAGCATTATGTAAATATTTACTCCTTCTAAAGGCAGTTGGAGAGAGCTAAATAGTCATACTTTCAAAAAAGAGCACAAATAGTGGAAAAGTTATTTTTGAAAATAATAGAAGAAAATCAAGGCATTATCTATAAGGTTTGCAAAATGTATAGGGACGCGCCACAAGACCAGGAAGACCTTTTCCAAGAAATAGTACTTCAATTGTGGAAGGCGTTTCCAAAATTTAGAGAAGAATCCAAAGTTAGTACGTGGATGTATCGCATCGCGCTGAACACAGCCATCGCAACCTTTAGAAAAAATACAGTCTCATTATCACATTATGATGATTTACCAGATCATCTACCAGTATCTACCTATCAGGAAAAATCAGAAAATGAAGAAAAACTATTTGAGGCAATCAGAAAATTGAATCAAGCCGAAAGGGCATTAATTGCTCTCTTCTTGGAAGATTATTCATATAAAGAAATTGCCCATCTGGCAGGCATTACAGAGAATAATGTGGGTGTAAAAATTAGTAGAATAAAAGAAAAACTCAAAAACATTTTAAATTAAATAATATGGAATTGGAAAACTTAAAATCAAATTGGAAAAATCTTGGAAACGGGAAGAAAAATCAATCTGAATTATTGACAATGACACACATCAATAATCATCCCCGAATCAAACAAATTAGAACGAAATTCCTCATCGAAGTCATTTTCATCACTGTTTTTTTAATGATATACTATAATGGATTTGATGGTGAAACCAAGCCACTTTGGGCAAATCTATTTTTGATTTCAGCTACTGTATTGTATATAATAAATCGCTTCATTGGCTTTATGGTACTAAACAATCCAGTCAGTGAGACTAATTTAAACGCATCATTGCATGCTTTTAAAAATAACCTACAAAAAATTGCATTCCTCACTGTAATCACTTCCTTTTTGTTTGGAATAGCCATCATTGTTTTCTTCTCTACAAGCATAACATTCACTTCTGGAAAGCGTATTGTTGTGGCAGGAATGTTAGTAACGCTGACAGTACTGGTTTATATCTCTTACAGAAATTGGATCAACAGGGTACAAAGCATTGAAGAAACTTTGCAAGAACTTCATGAAACTGCTGTTTAGAAAAGAAAAACTGTTACTAGATTGGTTTAGAATTTATAACTTTCAAATAAACATCATAGTTTTTATAATTATTGCGCCAAATAAAAAGCAAATTTGGTTTCATTAATCAGGAATTAAAATCATAATTTGCCGACTAAAATACGAACTTGTCGGATCAAAAAAACAATAAAATAAAAATTATAAAAGACTTAGGTTTTCAAGTTTCTGTTTCTAAAACATTCCCGATAAATAGTGATGCCATGTGGGAGCTGCTTTTATCAGAAAAGGGAATCTCTGTTTGGTTAGGTGAGATTGATGTGAATGACTTTGAGATTCAAAAGCCATTTGTTACGAAAGCAGGAATTGAAGGAAAATTGGTTGTATACATACCTGATTCTCACTTACGATTTCGATGGAAACATAATAATTGGGAAAAGTATTCAACCGTAGAATTAAGACTTACACCTTTGAAAGGTAAAACAAATGTTATTTTTCACCAAACAGATTTTTATAAAATCGAACAAAAGGAAGAATTAAGGAATTATTGGAAAAATGTCATTTCAAATATGATGAAAGAATTAGCAAATAAATCATGATTGATAACGATACAAAAAGGTTAAATCGTTTGACTGCAATTCTTATTCAATTGCAATCAAACAAATTGGTTATTGCTGCAAATCTAGCTGAGAAGTATGGTGTGAGCAATAAAACAATTTACAGAGATATCAAAGCGCTTGAAAGTGCCGGCGTTCCAATAGTAACTTAAACAGGTAGAGGATATTCACTCATGGAAGGTTTCCGGTTGCCACCCATTATGTTTACTGAAGACGAGGCAAATGCTTTATTGACTGCGGATTTAATCATTCAGTCTAGTAAAGATACTTCGCTCATTGTTAAATTTTCTGAAGCTTTGTCAAAAGTTAGGGCAGCTATGTCAACCAGAATTTTGAAGAAGACCGAATTATTACAACAAAAGATGGGTGTGTCAAATGTTTACATTGATGGTTCACCAAAAAGTAAATATCTATTAGAAATTCAAAAAGCTTTGGTTGCCCATTTGGTTGTTTCGGTTGATTATACCAGTAAAGAAGGCAAATCAAGTCAACGCAAATTGGAACCCTTTGCAGTATTTAGCAATCAAAATAATGAATGGGTACTGGTAGCATTCTGTAGATTGAGGAATGATTTCCGTACATTTTCATTGATAAATATAGATACGTTCATCATTACTTCAGAAACATTCGAGCCACATAAAATGACATTTCCTCAATATTTAGAAAAGACTTACGGAAACAAAACGGATAAATAGTGCATTTATCCGTTTTGTAAATTTGACTAGGCAAAGTCATCATAAAAAAACTGCTCTTTGACTATTTTTCCATTTCTGACTTCGAAAACACAGATTTGTTCCTTCTTCTTTCGTTGCTTACCTTTCATCGTTACATCCATGCCTGTCATCATGGTGAAAAAGAAAGTTGATACAACAACTTCACTCATGTAACTTCCATGCATTTCCTCAACCTGAGAGAAAAACAATCCTTCCTTTTCGCGTAATGCATCAATTCCTGTAACAATTATAGGAAGATTGCTGTCATTTTCTGGTTCAATGCTCACTGCATCCAGAGCATAAAGTTCGTTTTGAATCTGAGCGTATTGGTGCATCTGGATCAATTCATAATACCGTTGTGCGACTGCTTGTGTTGTCATGTTTTATTGTTTTTATTGATTGAAATGCAAACTTAAGAGGGGCTTTAGACAACAGTATGTCCAAGGTTGAAAGTGATTCTGAAAATTAATGTTTTGAAGTCAAGCAATCAGTTGGATATTAAAATACTCCATCATCTTAATAACTATCAAAACTCAATGCGTTAGATCAGCATCAAAAAAACCAATAATCAATAAAAAAATGTCTATAAATTGCACGTCTTAACAAGAAAATCAAAGCAAACTAAATCTTTAAATGTCGAAATTACTTTTAGCTAGGCAAAAAATAAACTTAACGCAAGAGGAATTATCAGAGAAATCTGGCATCTCTGTCCGAACTATTCAACGCATCGAAGCAGGGGCAAGTCTTAAAGGTCATACATTAAAAACCCTGGCAAATGTTTTGGAAATAAAGGAGTCTGACCTTCTAGAGGAGGAAAAAAATAGCTTTTCAGAAACCAGAAGATGGTTGAAAATTATCAATCTTTCATCCATTCTTTTTGTATTACTACCTCCACTAAACATCATTGCCCCTCTTGTAATCATGTATTATAAAAACCAAATCTCACCAATAAACCGTCAAATTGTTTCTATCCAAATCATTATGACTTTGATTGCGGCCTTGCTTATGCTTACAATCATCGTCTTGAATGACTGGTTTTCTATTGAGAACAAATTCACCTTGTTGTTACCTATTTCCTGGGTATTCTTAAATGTTATCATTATTCTCAGAAATGCTGCCGAGATAGACAAGAAAAATTCTTTACGTATTTACCTGAATTTCAGCATCATATAAATCTTGTCGCTCGATTGGCGGCATATTGTCGGGTATTAAATCATGCTTTTCAGGTACAGTTATGTTTCCTTTGAGCATGAAAAATAATCAAAAAATGATGACAAAATCAATCTTTATTTCTTTCATTCTTATTGCATTTTGCAACGAAATTTTGGCTCAAGCACCACTCCCAATCATTCATGCATCCAAAGACAAAGCCATCATTATGGATGGAAAACATTTGAAAATTGATTGGAAACTAGACCCTACGTTAAAACCCGACATCTATTATGTCAACATTCCTTCAAAAGGTAGTAAGGTGACGCTTAAAACAGACAAGGATGAAATAACTTTTAAAACCAAATATGATAAAAGTTATGATTTTATAGTCTTATTGAATGGAAAGGACAGTTGTTATACACGCATCATTGCGAAAGAAATGCCTACACCTATTTCTGTGAATTTAGGTAACCCTTATCCTCAAAGTTTTCCCTTTAGGTTGATTGGTTCGAGGGTCTATTTTAATGGATATCTAAATGGGGATAGTGAGGTGACCATCCAATTTGATTTAGGAGCAGGAGGAGCTTGTGTCAACAAAAATTCCTCTGAAAAATTAAAACTGTCTTTCGACGGAAAAGCAATGTTAGATAATAGTCAAGGAGTAAATGAAACTCGAGTCAGTTCAAGTAATAATGTAAAAATTGGAGATTTTAGCTGGAATGGAGTGCCGTTAATCGAAGTTGGAAATATGAAACCACACGAAGATTTAATCATTGGAAATGGTTTTTTCAAAAATAAAATAATTGAGATAGACTACGATCGGCAGATGTTCATTGTTCATGATCAGTTACTACTACATGCGAAAAATTATCAAAAGCAAGAGGTATTTTACGAACAGGATAGACCCAAGTTTAAAGCACAATTCAAACATAATGGAAAAAAACACTCCTTCTGGTTCTTATATGATACGGGTAGAGATGGAACCATGGTGATTGGCGAAGACTTTACAAGTCAAGGTAGAAATTGGCAAAATCTAAAAGAACTCCAAGTAATCAATGGTAGGAAAATTATAAGATTGGATGCTAAAATTGCTGGAACAACATTTAAAGACATTGTCACAAATGCTGCAGATCCATCCAATCCACAAGGACGCCCCACCCTTTTTGGCAACCAGATCCTCAATCATTTTAATGTTATTTTAGATAATCAGAAAGGTGACATTTATTTAAAACCAAATAAGAGAATAGGAGAACCTTATTCTGATTATGAAAGTTATCTAAAACAAATGTCTAAATGACAAATGATCAAATTTGAAAAAAGCAGTATGATTAGGCCATGGGGTTATTCGTTACGCTAGTAATATCAAATGTCTTAAAATGAATAAACAAATCCTGTTTTTACAAGGCGGTGGGGGTCAAGATGATTACGATGAAGATGCAAAATTGGTGGAATCTTTGAGGTCATCCCTAGGCTTAGGTTATACCATTCACTATCCACTATTGACTGATTCAGACGAACCAGACTTCGGACGCATAAAACAAATTGAAAATGCCATATCAATCATTGAAGACGAGATCATATTGGTTGGTCATTCTCTAGGTGCGTCCATGATCTTGAAGTATCTTTCTGAAGATCCAATAAAAATAAAAATAACAGGGATTTTTCTCATTGCTACACCTTTTTGGGATGGACACGAAGAATGGGTAAATGGGATAAAGTTGAAAGAAAACTTTGCGGACAACTTGCCAAAAGACATTCCCATTTTTCTATACCATTGCGTAGATGACAGCATCGTCCCAATTGAACATCTAGAAATTTATACCCAAAAAATGCCAAATGCCGTCATTTGCAAATTGGATTCAGGTGATCATCATTTTGACAATAACTTGTCTCTGGTGGCAAAGGACATAAAAACTCTAAAAGGAAATTAATGGCTAAAATTGTCATTTTTCTTTATGGTTTAATGCTTTAATTGAAGATATTTGCCATTGTACTAAAGCCAGATAAATGCGCAGATTTTAAACATACATGGTAGAAATAACTCACATAAATTCACATCTACACCCTGAAAAAGAAATCAGACTTAAAAAGTACATTTTGATCTATTGTTCTGAAGGTTCTATTGCGGTTGAAATCGATGGAACTAAGTTTGTCATACCCTCAAACCATGTGATTACCATTACTTCTGGTCAATTCCATAAATACTTCCCAACAACAAACGGCAAAGGTCTGATCCTACGATTCACCTATGACTTTTTTTGTAAAAATGATATTGACATTGAATTAATTTTTGAAAATGGCTTGTTTTGCCATTTTGATCGGAATGAAGTTATTGACGTCTCTAGTCAACCACACATACAATCTTATCTTGAGTCTATTGAAGAAGAATTGCATATCCAGCCCTATCAACATTTAATTTCAATACATGCCAAAATAGCACTCATACTTGTATCCATCAACCGGGCCAAAATTGAACATGGCGATGAAATATGGAAACCGAATGCATTATTTCTAAAATTCCTCGAATTAATCAGAGCTGAATTTCATCATGGCCAGCCAGTCAAATATTATGCAGAAAAATTGACTACCACAGAAGCAAAGCTCAATGAACTTTCCAAAATCCACGCAGGTAAAACAGCTCAGCAGATCATATTCGGTTTGATTATCTCAGAAGCTCAAAGGCTTTTTCTTTATGAAGAACTGTCTGTTAAAGAAACTGCATTTGCCTTGGGGTTTACTGATCCATTTTATTTTTCCAACTTTTTTAAGAAACACACCAAATTGTCTCCTCATGAGTACAAAGCACAAATTGGATTAAGATAAAATTCAAAATTTACATGCTTTACTCAGGATTTTCTATTTAATCTGAGTAGGTCTTGCCTCACCTTTGTGCCATTGATTTCACTAAATAAATAGTAATTAAAATGAAGAGTACCAAGATTGAGGATTACATTGTCAAAACAGAAAAAGCTGAGTGGACGCCATTACTAGAACAGGGCGTTGATACTACAGGGATTAGCATAAAAGTATTAAGAAGAGATGAAACTGGCAGACCTCCCAGCTTTTTATTAAAATTTGAAAAAGGTGCAAAATACCCTTATCATAATCATCCAGATGGGGAAGAATTATTTGTATTGGAAGGAAGTTGCATCATCGAAGGAGCACAATTAAATCAAGGTGATTATCTGTATACACCCCCAAACTTCAAACACAGCGTCAGGTGCATAATCTCATCCAAAGTGTACCACCAAATCTCATCTAAAGTGTACCACTAAATCTCATCCAAAGTGTACCAGGATAAAAAGGGAAAGTGATTCGAGACCTTCGCCCAAAAAAGGTGAAGAATGTCAAATAAAAGAAT
>JAKQLF010000245.1 GCA_029567325.1 Bacteroidota bacterium
AAAAAGTGGAGTCAAAGACTTCATTTTCTATTCCAAATTTTTCCAGCCATGCACTCAAATACAAGATCCCTAAAGGCGGATAGGGTTTCATGATGACCTTTTCTTTGGGGTCTTGTTCTAAAAAATAGGCATGAGTGAAAATGATTTTCATTTGATGTTAATGGTCTTGAGGAGCTAAATTAGTAATTTTAATACATTCGGATAGGAAGGATAATAAACTAAAGCATGACAATCATTTAGATATAGATTTACTACAGTTGTGTGTATAGAAGAATATCAAAGATTCCTGTTAATTCACATCAATATAGCCTAAAAGGCAAAGATATTTAGATATCTATTTTGCTATCAATATGAGATAGGAAGGTGGAATGGAAAAACCAATCAAGCTACGAATTGAGTGCTTTTATATCTTTTTGGTAAATGGCAACCACAAATGCAATCATCATACTCAGACCTAATATGATTATACTCCATTGAGAAAGTGTGGGTATAAATGCAGGACAAATGGTGTGATCGCATATGGGAAGTGCGTCTGAATCTATTTGTACCGATTGATTTCCGGCTAATGAAACGGATCCTACTGCCTGAACGCCTGATTCTTTAAAAAATTCGAGTATATATATACCGCTATTGTTTGGAGTTTCAATGAAAGGAGTTGCGTCTGGCATAATCATACCTGGAGAAATGTAGAATCCTGAAGAACCTGCTTGCACAAAAGTTAATACTTGACCTGGCGTAGTTGTAACCTGCAAAGTATCTTTAAAATAATATGTACCATCCAATTCAACTAATTGGTCACAATCACAAGGGTCATCGAAATGAAGGTCTCTGAGAGACGTAAAACTCATAATGCAACTTCCACTCATTTGGATATTGGTAATGGTCAAAGAAAATTGCCCTTCATCTGATATGGTGTTACCATCTACAACAATGTAGTAGATACCTGTATCACAAAGTTCAATTTGAAGTGATGCATCAGTACCACAACCTCCACTATTAAACGCAATTTGATTGCAATTTTGATCCAACAAATAAAGATGAGAATTGAAAGTATTTGATCCACAGAGCGAAATATTCAACCCGGTAGGCTGCCCAATATGGAATTGATAGAACACGTCTTTGCCATCGCTTTCCAACCATTTATTAGTATAACCTCTATTATCAGATAATAAAGTAGTGTCTATAAAATTTTGAGGTAAATCACCAATCACTATGCTGCTGTTACAGGAGTCACCTAAGGTATACCTCCAAAACGTTTCGATTCTTGGTTGATAAATATTATTCATTGGACAATTTCCAACTACAAAGCCATGATCATACCAAACACCGGGATTCCCCAATCTATAATTTATAGTAGCAAATAAATTGGTATCACAACGGAGTTCATCACTTTTTACGGCCCCTAAACAGAGCCCAAATAAAAAACCACCACAACAAAAATCTTCATCATAACTACATCTTGTACCTTCACAAGCAACTCCTAAAAGTTGATCAGGGCTTTCGTCTTCCCAGGCATCTAATTTTATTGTGATCAAATTGGGAACTGTATTTGAGGTGTAAGTATGGCTGAAAATAGTGGTATTAAAATCCATAGAATTGCCAGGACCATCAAAATTATCCATGAGGCAGCCCGATCCTGCACCAAAACCTATTCCATCAATATCAACAGAATCAGCAGCCCATATATTAAATGTGTAATCATCAGGAGAACTATTTACTCCGAAAAAAGATAAATCTGTTGGTGATGCCGTAACTTTAATATCTCTTACTCTAACAATGATTTCTATGGGCCCATCATTTGATGTTTGACCTTTCGAAATGGTTGGTATTGAAATGAAAATAAAACTTATGACAATCCAAAATAATGGATGGATTAAGGATAAATTTTTAATTTGGGGAAATAGTTTCATTATTTATACTGATTTGTAAATTGACTTGGTAGAGTAAATATAAAAAATTGTGATGAAATCCAATTTTATAAATATTGGCCTTTCAAACAAGCTTTTGTGTTTTATGGTAAGCGTACTTTTTAATTTTATCAAATGTGTAACTAAATTTGTCAAATTCGAAACAATTGAGTTGAATCCACTTCAATCATTTCTTTTTTAATTCCATATAAAAATGATCACTCCCATTCGCCAGAAAACCAATTTGACCGATTTTTTTTTCTAAGGCCACCAATATTCTAAATAATCGAGGTGTCTTTTGTGAAATAAAGGTAAGGTAAGAAGGTGGTATGAAAATCCCAATGGGCCTTTGGCTCACTAATTTGAAATCTTCTTCCAATAAATGGCGAAATTGGGCTGGATTGTAATACCAGGTATCAACACTCGTCTGCTCATCTAAAGCAGCTAAAACTGGCCCTTTCGAAAACCTCCTAAATGCTTTTTTTATAGATAGTTTGGACAAAAAATAAACACTTTCCCAAGCACAAAAATTGGGCATGACTACTGCAATGAAATGACCTCTGTCTGCCAATAATCTTGCCAATTCCTTGCTAACTTTCTGAATTTCTGAAGGCGAAAGACAATTGAATCCTCCGAAATTAGAAAAAATGAGGTCGTACTTTATTTCTGGAGTCAAACATTCTAGTAGTTTGATGTCCATG
>JAKQLF010000275.1 GCA_029567325.1 Bacteroidota bacterium
TGTACAAGACGCCTTGGTCATGAACCTTGACGATATGGCATGTGCAGGTTGTATCGACAACATCATTGTTTCCTCTACTGTTGGTAGAAATAAAAATCATATACCTGGAGAAGTCATCAAAGCCATAATCCATGGGGCTCAGGAATTTTTTGATACCATGAATGATTTTGGCGTAAAAATGCATAGTGCTGGTGGTGAAACAGCGGATGTTGGAGATATAGTGAGGACAGCAGATGTAGGATTTACTGCTTTTGCAAGAATGAAAAAAGCTGATGTGGTAGACATCAAAGTCAAACCTGGGAATGTCATCGTAGGTCTAGCATCCTATGGTCAAGCTACTTACGAAGATTCATACAATGGAGGAATGGGGAGCAATGGTCTTACTTCTGCAAGGCATGACATATTTTCTTCAGTCTACAGAGAGAAATATCCGGAAAGTTTTGATCCAAAAACACCCATAGATTTGGTGTACGCGGGCAGCAAAATGCTTACAGATACATTGACGGCCGGAGAACAAGAAATTGCAATTGGGAAATTGGTCCTTTCACCCACCCGCACTTTTCTACCGGTTTTAGCTCAGGTTTTAAAACATCATAAAAATTCTATTTCAGGAATTATACACAATACTGGAGGTGCACATTCCAAAGTCAAAAAGTTTATTGGGGGAAATCTACACATCGTAAAAGATAATTTACTTCCAATACCGCCACTTTTTGAACTCATAAAAAAAGAATCTGGCGCAAGCTTTCAGGAGATGTTTCAAGTATTCAATATGGGGACAAGGTTGGAATTTTATGTTGAGGATGAAACAACAGCCTTGGAAATCATCAATATATCTAAAAGTTTCAATATAGATGCCCAAATTATTGGTACGGTAATTGAAAATAAAAAAACAGAATCCGTAGTGACTGTATCTCATTTGGGTGAAGTATATCACTATTAGTTTCTAATAATTGTAAAATTCTAAACTCAGTTTTTATACGATTGATATACCAATTTTTTAAAATTTGTTAAAATGTTTGGTTTTTCACATTTCTGAGTTTATTTTTGAGTGTTTTAAATTTATAATTCCATGATTTCTAAACCAATAGTATATAGTTCATTGCTGCTTCTTGGACTTTTTTCTTGTACCGAAGATCGCATGCCGACACTTGTTGAACTAGATGAAGAATTGAAGACATTGGTAGCCCAAGCCAGTCCAGAAAAAACTTTAGATTATTATGTATTGCCCAATGAGACAGATTATGCAAATATACCTCAAGAGCCTAAAAATCCATTGACAAAGGCTAAGGCTGAATTGGGTAAGATGTTGTATTTTGAAACAGGACTTGCACTTGATGCCAAAAAGGAATCAGGGAAAGGTACTTATAGTTGTGCAACTTGTCACGTACCTGAGGCAGGATTTAAACCAAATAATTTCCAAGGAATTGCTGATGGCGGGGTTTCTTACGGCGTAGCTGGTGAGAAAAGAGCCATGAATACAGAATATAAAGAAAACGAACTAGATGTGCAGTCGGCCAGACCTTTGACAATGGTCAATGTTGCATTTGTTAAAAATTCTATGTGGAATGGTTCGTTTGGAGCAGGACACGTTAATGAAGGAACGGAGCAATTTTGGGATGAAGACCCGGGTACCAAAAGAAATCATTCAGGTATGTTGGGATTGGAAGTCCAAAACATCGAAGGTTTGATAGTACATAGGATAAGAATAGAAAAAAGTGTTCTTGATAAATTAGGTTACACGCCTATGTTTGATGAGGCTTTCCCTGATGTTCCAGTTGCAGAAAGATATACCTTGCTTACAGCATCTTTTGCATTGTCGGCATACATAAGGACCATATTAAGTACCAGAGCTCCATTCCAAAAATGGTTGAAGGGTGATTTGTCAGCTTTGCCGTATGAGCAGAAAAAAGGTGCTATTTTGTTTTTTGGAAAAGCTAAATGTGCCAATTGTCATTATGAACCAAATTTAGGTTCCCATGAATTTCATGCACTTGGTGTAAAAGATATGGACCAAGCTTTATCTTATAATACTGCAAGTACAGATAAACGAAATTTGGGTAGAGGAGGATTTAACCACAAAGACGAAGACTTATATAAGTTCAAAGTACCGGGATTATACAATGTTGGCGATACTCACTTTTACTTCCATGGTGCAAGTAAAACATCATTGGAAGAAGTCATCAAATACAAGGCAGCAAGAGTTCCTGAAAATAGCAGAGTCAGTGAAGAGCGTATGTCTCCAAAGTTGGTGAAATTAAATTTGGATGATGAAGAAGTACGATTACTTACTGTTTTCCTTGACCAATCTTTGAGGGATCCAGATTTGTTGAGATACAAACCTACACATATCTTATCTGGAAATTGTTTTCCAAATAATGATAGACAATCCAGAATCGATAGCGGTTGTAACTAAAATAAAAGATTACCTTTTCAGATCTTTGACTTGACTAATACCTTTCTTGTCTAAATCGGAAAGTAATTTTTGGAATAGTATTGCTGTGATATAGGCATCACCTGCAGCCGTATGTCTTGCCTTTGGAATGACACCATATCGTGCACATAGCGCATCTAAAGTATATTCTTTATTGACCGCAAATTGATAGTTTCTCAGTGGGAAATCTAACCTTTTTGTCAACTCGGCTGTATCTAAAACCTTGTTTTTCAGTGGTGGTGCTCCGTATTTTTTGAGCAATAAATTGATCATTTTAAGATCAAAACCAATATAGTGACCTACGATTATTTTATTTCCTATGAAATTGATAAGGGCTTCCAGAGCTGAGAATTCATCCATGCCAAAAGGTTGATCTGGCAAAATACCATGCAAGGCCGGTGCTTCCCGATCACTGATTTTTCTGCCTTTGATGTAAAAACTGATGGATTGGCTGATGTCAATGCTTTGATTTATTAATGTTACACCGCCAATACTGATAATTTCATCTTTTTCCAAATCAAGTCCTGTTGCTTCTGAATCTATTATTGCATATTCAGCTTTGGATAACAGGGTGTTTTCATCTTCTTTTTTTTCAAATAGGGCCATATAAGGCTTGTAAAAATCCGGTACAGGCAATTTTGGCTCTTGGCTAAACCCTAATCTTTCAGATATTTTTTTGATCAAACTCATATGATCGTACTAAATTGGAATCTCAATTTTATAATTTGTTGTAAATCATTGATGGGCTCAAAGCAGTTTCTGAGCAGCACCCTTTGGAATTTATCCAACTGATTGGGATTGATATATCGTCCTGAAGATTGAGTGGCCAATCCCGTTTTAGCTTTGAAACGCATCAATACTTCATAGGATTCTGCTGCCATGAGGTAGACGTCCTTGTTGGGTGCATCTATCTCTGCAAGTTTTCTGAAACGTTCCGGCGTATTGTTTAGTTTGGGTACTTTTCTTACCAAAACCAGCAGACGGGCAGCATCAGCCAGAGGTAACATCGCTCGTTGTTTGATGTCGAAAGCGTCTTTGTGTTCACCGTTTCTCTCTACTACGAAATTTCTGAAAAAAGTAAGTGGTGGAGGATTCAATAGTGCACTTTTTGCTAATAAATTTAGAAATCCGGTTGCTCTATCGATGATACTAAAAATATACTCAGTCAACTCTGCGGTCAAATCAGGAGAACCAATGATTTTTCTATAATCCAGAAATATACTGGTATGTAAAATTTCTTCTTGGCCAGGTTCCAATATCCAAAGCCCAAAAGTTTGTTTCCATTCTTCAATCGACATACACCATTTTGGATTGGAGGCCATCATATCCGCAGGACAAAGTTCATACCCAACCACAGCCAGTTTTTGTGTCACCAATTTGGCAAGGGTAAGGTATTTCAACTTAGTTTCCT
This sequence comes from Bacteroidota bacterium, assembly GCA_029567325.1. Taxonomy (GTDB): domain Bacteria; phylum Bacteroidota; class Bacteroidia; order Chitinophagales; family Saprospiraceae; genus JADKBO01. The sequence goes on from JAKQLF010000275.1 coordinate 3,846, forward strand.
CTGGACTTTTGCCTTCTTCCTCCTTGTATATGATGCCATTGTCTTGGTCGGTACGAATAAGTTGTTCTTTGCGACCTTGACTGCCCAAAGCTATCCATGTAAAATCGTCTTCGTTATATTGATATTGGGCTATTTCATCAAAAGAGGCTCTGATGCAAGCTTTTATGATCTGGTCGTTGATTTCTGAGATAATTTCAGTGAGATAGTCAATTGAAATTTCCCTGTCTAAATAATAGGTCAAAAGTTTATCTGTCACATCTCTAAGATGTCTGAGTGCACCAGGATTTCTCGTCTTTCTTATTTGTTTAATTATGATTGCTGGATTGTTGCTTTCTGCAAGCACAAGATCTTGATTGGTAACGATTCCAACTGGTCGAGTTTCTACAGTACCATCTTCTGTGATCAGGACATGACTTATTTTTCTGCGGATGATTTGTATTTGTAATTCTGCTACAGTGACAGATGGCTTCATACAGTAAACTGGTGAATTCATAACAACAGAAATTGCTGCTTTCTTTTTTACTTTCCCTGCAACCACTTTTTCTCTTAAATCTTTATCGGTTACAATTCCAATTGGAAGTCCATTTACATCCACTACGATGATTGAATTTACATTTTTGGCTGTCATCAATTGTGCTACCTCATGGACTGTAGAATGAGGATCACAAGTCACTGGCACTTTTAAGTCTTGAAGGTTCTCAATACCTGCGAGAGACGGGTCAAAACTGGCGGCATTCAAAGAACTTACATTACTGTGCATTCTCTTTTCCAGAGTTCCTGCAAATACTGATGCTACATAAAGCGCTACCTTAGGATTTGTCTTTAAAATTGGCTTGAGATAGGAAACATGAATGGCAAAAATAATGCTGTCTTCAGCTGCTTGTGCGGTAAATACATAGGCAGAGTCCGCTAGTAGTGGCCTCAAACCAAACAAATCTCCTTCGTCACAAGATTCTACCAAGTAACCTTTTTCTGTATTAGAAATGCTTACGGCCCCTTTATTTACTACATAAATGAACTCATGTGTCGCTTCCTTTTCTTTGTAAATAAATTCTCCCTTTGCAAAAAATTTAACGATCACTTTGCCAGAAATAGTGAACAAAGTCTCCTTGTCCATATAGGTAAAAGGTGGGAAGTCTTTTAAAAAGTCATTGACCCGATGGATGATTTCATTCATAACCTATTGGTAATTCCAAATCAATTTTTCAAAAATAAAAATAAGATTGCCAATAATGCTGGCATTGCTTGTATCAAAATGATTCTTTTACTTGCCGTAAATCCAGCATATAATCCAGCTACAGAAACACAACAAAGGAAGAACAATGCAACATGGTCAGACCATATAGTTTCACTTATGAATAAACTCCAAATCAAACCCGCAGCAAGAAAACCATTGTAAAGTCCCTGATTGGCTGCCAATCCTTTGGTGGGTGTAAAAAGATGGGCTGGTAAGGCACCTTTAAAAGCATTTTTTCCGACAGTTTCCCAAGCAAACATTTCCATATAAAGGAAAAATAAATGTTCTAGGATCACAATGAAAACGAGGATGATATAAATAGTGGCCATATCTGGTATTTTGATATGCCAAATTACAAATCAAAAAGAAGATTAGAAGCTATTCTGGAATAAATAGTTTTAGTTTATCGCATGTGTTTCACCATCAATGGCTAGGAAGGTGTTTTCGAAAACCAATTTGCTCTCTGTTAAGAATGGGCCAAGGTCATCATATCGACTAGAATAATGACCCAATATTAATTTTTTAGCTTGTAAGGATTTAGCCGCTGTTGCAGCATGAGTGCTCGTACTGTGCCCTCGTTCGATGGCTAAAGTTTCTAAATCTGCCAAATAGGTAGCTTCATGGTAGAGCAGATTACAACCATATGCAAGTTCAGGGAAATTGGATATTGGTTTGGTGTCGGAAGCAAAAACATAGGTGCAGATAGGTTTGGGAGGATGGCACACATCATCTGGTGTAACTTTTTTACCATCGGATTTAATGATTGTATTGCCACATTTCAGCTCCTTTATTTCTTCATGTGTCAGACCAAATTTCTGGATATTTTCGGTAATGATATTTCTATGTGGTTCTTTGGTTTTGAATATAAAACCTTGCGTAGGAATTCTATGATCCAAAGGGAAATTAAAGACTTGAAGTTGTTGATCTTCATAAATTAAACCGGGTACATCCCAAATAGTTTCAATGAGTATTAATTCAAATTGAAGGTATACATTTGATACTTCAAAAATGGCTTCTATGTATTTTTTGAGACCGACAGGCCCGAAAATATGCAATGGTTCCTTCCTGCCAAAATGCATGTAGGAGGTTATCACACCAGGAAGTCCATATAAATGGTCACCATGGAAATGACTGAGGAAAATTGCTTTTATTTTATTTCTTTGAATGCCGTACTTAGATAATTGAATCTGAGTGCCTTCACCGCAATCAATCATGAATAAATTTTGATCGAGCCGCAATATTTGTGAAGTACACATCCGCCCATTGGATGGATATGATGAGTTACTTCCAAGTATGGTCAGATCAAAAACATTGGGCATTTTATTCTTCTTCGCTCAACATCGAACGCTCAATCTCCTCCATAAAGACAAACTCAATACTTTCACTCACAGTAGGAATGATGGTAAGAATAGTCTCCAATCTTGAGATTTCGATCAATCTTTTTACAGCATCTGCCAAAGGACCAGCAATCACAAAACTGCCATAATCTTTCCACAATCTATTTGCTGTAAGGATAGAACTCAAACCGGAAGAGTCAACGTATTGCACTTCGCTCATGTCAAAAATCAGGTTTTTGACACCTTCATTTCTTAAAAATATAAATTCAGATTTTAGATCAGGAGCTACAACGGAGTTTAAGTTTGTATCTTCTATCTTGAAGATTGAATATTTCTCCTGTTTATCTAATTCAAATTTCATATCACTTTTTTTATATACGAGCCGCAAAAATAGTTGATTTTAAACATTTTTGATAACTAATATGCGGAATATCACCAGCATTATTCCTATAAGTTTATTTGATCAAGTATATTATATTATTTATCAATAGGTTATCAAAATATTTTCTCTATGCTTGCTTTAGGAATATCTTTCTTTAGCATTGTAAAAAGTATAACCTACACCTCTAAGGGTCAAAATCTTGATGTTTTCGTCCGTTTCTAGAATTGATCTCAACTTCCTGATATAAACATCCAAAGTTCTGCTGTTGAAAAATGAATCGTTGCCCCAAACATGATTCAACAATTCGGCTCTTTCTATTTTTTGGTTTTGTTTGGTTGTCAAAACCTTTAAAATCTCATTTTCTTTATGTGATAATTGGTAGGTAATTTCCTTGTTTGTAATGACCATTTTATCTGAATAATATTCAAAATCACCCAATTTTTTAAAGTTCTCATTAGCCAGAGCATTGCCAGTCAATTTCAATAAGTTCTGGATGCGGACAATCAATTCCTCCATTGAAAAGGGCTTTTTGATAAAATCATTTCCACCGATTGCAAATCCTTCCACAACATCTGCAGATTGGTTTTTTGCTGTAACAAAAATGATGGGAATCTTTGAATTTACTGCTCTGATTTTCTTTGCTAAAGAAAGTCCATCCAAGTTTGGCATCATGATGTCCAAAACACAAATGTCTGGTTGCAATGCTAAGAATAATTGATACCCCTCAATTCCATCAGACGCGTGAATGATTTCAAATGATCTGGTTTCCAGGCTTTCCTTCACAATCTTGGCCAAAAACAACTCATCTTCTACGTATAGTATTTTAGCCATTTTTTGGAAGTTTTATCAAAAAAGTTGAACCAATACCTTCTTTACTTTGAACTGAAATTTGACCGCCGTGTTTGGCAACCACTTGTTGGACATAACTCAGGCCCAAACCATGACCTTTATGGTTGTGCAAATCCCCGGTAGGTACTCTGAAGAACTTATCGAAAATTTTATTTAAATACATTTCAGGAATGCCAATGCCAGAATCTTTAATGGTAAACACCACCTGACTGTCTTGTGCTTCCAAATTGATGGTTATTTTTGGGGTAGAACCACCATACTTTATAGCATTATCAAATAAATTGAAAATAGCATTAGTCAGATGCAATTGATCTCCTTTTACATGAAAATCTGTACCAATCTTTTCAATTTGTAATTCTACATTAAAACTTTTTATATTTAAACTCATGGATTCTACGACCTGAGCCAAAATTAAAGACAAGTCTACATTTTCGTAGTGAAAAAGATCTTTATTTAATTCCAATTGATTGAAATTCATAACCTTATCTACCAATATGCTTAGTCTTGTAAGCTCGTTCTGAGAGATTTCCAAGTATTCTTTTGACCTTTTTTGGTCTTTATGAAGTTCAAAGTTTTGAAGTGCTTCTATTGCAACAGCAACCGTTGCTATAGGTGTTTTGAGTTCATGTGTCATATTGCTTATGAAACTGCTTTTCATTTCTGTAAGCTGGCGGAGTTCTTTATTGGATTTGTAAAAAAACCAAAAAGCCAAACAAACAGCGCTAAGTAGAACAATCGAGAATAGTATTTGAGGTAAGATCAATTTTATGATCGACCAAGTTGATTGATCATAATCGTTGAGCAGATCCTTCTTAACGGCAAAATTGGGAGAATTGAGAAATAAATTGATGTCTTGATCTTTAACCATTGTATCTATTGAGGCTATAATTTTAATGGTTTTGGCTCCTTGTTTACTACTGTCCTTGAGCATTGATTGCCAATCGAAAGCCTTAAATTGAGTGTTTTGTTGCCGGGTGTTTTCTGAAATTACAAAAGTTGTATCAATGAGAATAGCTCGACTCAATTTAACGGAGCTTGAATCTAATCCTGTAATGGTAGTCGATTTCCTAATTATTTGCCGGTCAATCATCCCATCGACTGTATCGTGAGCTGAGTAACCAATTCTGTGTTTGATCAGAGTTTTGATCTGTTTTAAAGAGTCGTCGGTTTGGTAATTGAATATCAGACTATCCTTTAGCTCTGAGCTTGCCTTGATAACTTCAAAAGCTAAGGCAGTTTTTAGATTCTCTTGTTCCTCTAAAAAAGATTTTCTCAACCAAAGGCCAAGAAAGACAGTCAAACCAAAGATGCTGATCAACATTAAACCAAAAGACAATTTCTCTTTCATCATTCAAAAATAAGGTCACAAAGGCAAACTCTCACCCCAATTAACCTTAATTAACCTAGCATACACATTGATTAACCTCTAATCCGAAATGGCCTCTATAATTTTGTGCCATTCATAAACACAGAAAAATAGTTTAAAATGAAAAAATTAATTTGTCTTTTGCTTATATGCTTGGGATTTGAAATGATGGCGCAAGAGTCTGGAAGTATTATTTATAAACTTACTCGAAAAATGGAGGATGCTCCAAAAGATGAAGACCAGAAAAGATTTGCAAGTCTCATGGCTGGTGCAAATATTGCGAAAAAGCAATTGGATTTCACCAAAAAAGAATCCATTTTCTTTGATGTGACAGGTGAGAGAACATCTGAAAGTTCTGATATCGATGCAAATGGGGGAGAGCGCAAAATGGTGATAAAAATTGCCAAAAATGAAGAACAGTTTTACAAAAATTTTGAAAGCCAAACCTTTGTAAACAAGCAAGATCTTTTTGGTAAAACTTTTCTGATTAAGGAAAATTTCACGGATAAAAAATGGAAGATAACAACAGAGAAAAAAGACATAAACAACCTTTCCTGTATCAAAGCAACCACTATAAATTCAAAAGGTGAAAATGTCATTGCTTGGTTTGCTCCATCTATCCCTATTTTCAATGGCCCAGAAAGCTGGGATGGCTTACCCGGTTTGATCATCGAATTGGATGAAAATGCAGGTGAGTTTTTGTATGAGGTAGAAGAAATCAAAGCTACAAAAGACATCAAAATAACGCCGCCCTCCGAAGGTGATAAAATCAGCATGAAAAAATTTCTGGAATTGGAAGAAAAGAAATTGAAAGAGATGAAGGAAATGTACGGTGGAAATGGACGCATGATCATGATCAAAACAGAAGAACGCAATTAACTACCTGAATCATTTGATATGGCTTTGAACAAGTTGTTATTAGTAAAAATTTGCTTCTGTTTATTATTTCTGTTGAGTATATCCAGCTTGGTTGGTCAATCCAAAACAACTGTTGTGGGCAGAGTTACAGATTCGACCAATCAGGTACTTGTTGCGGCAACGGTTGTTGTTTTATCATCCGCTGATAGTAGCCTAATCAGTTTTGCCATTACAAGCGAGGATGGGTCCTTTTATTTACCAGAAATTTTGCCGGGTTTATACGAATTGCAAATAACTTATCTTGGTTATGGGAGTTTTGCTAAAGGTTTTGAAATTGCAAAGGGCACCAAAGAATTTGATTTTGGAAACTTAGCTCTTGAGAAAAATAGTGAATTACTTCAAGAAGTGGTTGTCAAAGCAGAGCATGTTCCGGTATCTATTAGTAACGACACGGTATTATACAATGCAGCAGCATTCAAAGTCAGGACAAATGATGCAGTTGAAGATTTACTACGGAAACTCCCAGGTATTGAAGTTTCACCAACTGGAGAAATTAAAGCCCAGGGAGAAACGGTCAACAAAGTGCTGGTCGATGGCAAAGAGTTTTTTGGAAATGACCATAAAATAGCTACCAGAAATTTGCCGGCCAATATTGTTGACAAAGTTGCGGTTTTTGATAAAAAATCTGAAGAATCAGTCTTTACAGGAATACAAGACGGACAAGATGAAAAGACGATTGATTTGCGTCTCAAATCCGATAAAAAAGTTGGCCTTTTTGGAAAATTGGCAGCTGGGTTGGGTGCGCCAGATCGCTATACAGCCAAAGCACAAGTCAATAGTTTCACATCAAAAATGCAATTATCTTTTATAGGAAATGCAAATAATGTCAATGAAATCTCTTTTGATAGTGATAAAAATCAAATGGGGCTTGGTAATGCGGTAGTGGTAGTTTCCAGTGGTGAAACAGATGAAGAAGAATTTGTAAATGGGAAAAATACTACGCTTTCATCTGGGTTAAATTTCAATTATGACTTTTCAAATAAATCCCGTCTCAGGTCTTCATATTTTTTCAAAAATTTGAAAAACGATGTTTTTGAAAACACAAAGACTAACTATTATAATACTGATGTTTCTTTTCTTAATAATGAAAGGCTGGACTCAAAATTGAAAAACCTTGGTCACAATGTTAATTCTGCTTTGGAAATTGACGCTGATTCCTCATTTCAATTCAGACTTATCAATAGACTCAATTTGGGCGATCAAAATAATTTTTTCCGAGCCAATGCAAATAACTTCAAATTCGATGGAAGTGTTTTTGCCAGTTCAGACAGGAGAACACACAATAAAGTTGGTGATTTTGGTTATGAAGGTAATGCCATTTTAAGGAAACGACTTGGAAAAAAAGGTAGATTATGGTCACTTAATTTGGGTTATAATCTGGATAATCAAAGAAAAGGTGACACATTAGATAATACCATAATAGATGGAAGTCAGCCTTTTTCCATCAATCAGCAACAAGAATATTTGAGCAATAATTACAATTTGGGTGGGGGATTTACCTATACTGAGCCAATGAGTCATGACTTTTATTTGTCAAGTTACTTGAGATTAAATCAGGATAAAGAACATATTTCCAAGGATTTTTTTGATATAAGTATGGGTCAACCACAAAATTTATCACTGTTGTCTGGAACGGCTGGTTTATCGATTTTATCCTGGAGGGCGGGAACTAATCTCACTAAGCAGACTGAAGATTATAGCTATCAATTTGGAATCAGTGCAATACAGTTAAATTTGGCTTTTAAAGATCAAGAAACCAGTGAAAATTCAAGAAGGTTTTTATTCATC
>JAKQLF010000281.1 GCA_029567325.1 Bacteroidota bacterium
GGACAATTGATCAAACAATATAATTTTGATTTGCCGGGCAGTATCGGTAATAGTAATCAGAATCAACTTTCTGGCATTTCCAATATGATTTTTGCAGATAGTCTGGGCACCTTTGGACAAGCAAGTTTGCTGGGCTTAGAAGCTGGCGTCGGTTTGAATCTTGGCGGAACCAATGTTTTTGCCAATTATCGCTATTCATTTACAGGTCTGTTGGCTGATTTCGGAGTAAATTTTGGAGGCGAATCTATTAAGTTCCAGGATTTGGTCGTTGGTTTTAACAAAAAAACTAATAAAACTACTTTGAATGGCTTTTTGGTCTTGGGAAATAACACAAACATTTTCACCGCACAGGATTCAGCAATTTCCTATAAAGAAGTACAAAATATTGACTATCAAGGCAATGCTTTAATGTCGGGAATCAGTTTCAATACGGACATTTCTAAAAATCAATCTTTTGAAGGTGGTCTTGCATATTCCAAAAAAAGTTCAGAACGATCAAGCAATGCTACCATTTTGTTTGATGACGAAAATGAGTATTTCAATGACCAGTCACTTTTGTCAGGTAAAGCAGTGTACCATCTATCAAATACAGCCATTGGATTTAACTTTGCTCACACCACTAATGATTTCAAATTTAGTAGAATGGGAACATTTGGTTCATATGATAATGAATCAAACTTTAATACTTTGTCAACTAGTCTGTTCATCAATCATAAGATAAATATTGGAAACAATTGGTCTTTGTCGGCTTCTTTGCCAATTGAATGGATGGGTGGTGATGAAAAAACGTTTTATGTCAATCCAAAATTTGAGCTGATCAACAGGTGGAAAAAAGGTTTCTTCCTTTCTGCGAAAGCTTATAAAAATGCGCAAATAATGACCCCACCTTTCGATGGAAACGTGGTCCAATCATATAATGCTGAATTGAGCGCAAATAAAGTATTAAAGGGTGGCTTAGCAGGCGTTGTTTTATTTTATCATAATTTCGATAACACCTTGGGAAGCTTGGATGAAGTCTGGACTTATGATCCAAATATTCCGATCCAAAATCTATCTGGAACAAGCACCGGCCTCAGCGTTTATTTCAATAGCAATATTGGCAAAAATTGGTGGTATGATGTCAATGCAAGTTTATATGACATCACGAATGAAAAAAACATCCAAACAAATACCGCTGTAGGTAAAATCGTGAATGCTCAATTTGGAAGAAAATTCAAGGTCAAAAACAATGAACTTTCTATTGCCAGTGCATTTATTGGCAGAGGGGGACAAAAATCTTACAAAGTAAATCCTGACTTTTCACTGTCAGAACCTGCCCAACAGATTCAATCACAACCATACTACAGAGTTGATTTGAGGGTCAATTACTACCGACAAAAAAGTGTTTTGTCATTGGATATTCAGAACATTATGAGTAGAGTGAATGAGGGAGCTTATCAATATGATCCCCTCACTCAATCTTACTATTTTATCAACCAGCTAGGCTTGATTCCAGTATTGTCTTACCGCTATTATTTTACCAGAGGTCCACTCAAAGTTTCATAAAATTTGGCACTATTTGATGCCATATTTTGTCTTGTATTTTTCATTTAAGTGCGTTTGCTTATTCGCCAAGTCGACTTGTCTTCCTTGAATGAAAGCAGCTCGGACGTCATTGGTACGCATGTCGAGTAAATCACCAGTACTTACTACTAAATTTGCGTCTTTGCCAATTTCTATACTGCCAGTTATATCACTGATTCCCAATATTTTAGCGGTATTCAAAGTGATGGCTTGGAGAGCTTCTTCTTTGGCCAATCCAAACGCACAAGCCGTGCCCGCATTGAAAGGCAGGTTGCGATATCTGTTGTGCTCATCGTTGTCGTTGATGGCAAATAATACGCCTGCTTTTTGCAACATGGCTGGCGTTTTATAAGGTTGGTCAACGTCATCATCTATCATGGTTGGCAGGCTGTGCATACTATTGAGAATGACACTGATGTTGTGCGTTTTTAAAACATCTGCAATTTGCCAACTATCTTCAGCGCCTACTAAAGTAATATCAAAACCAAATTCTTTTGATAATTCAATGGCGACCAACATTTCCTTTACAATACTGCAATGCACAAATAGTTTTTGTTTACCACCAAATAGATTTCTAAGTGACTCAAATTTTAAATTGGTCTGATTTGGCTTTCCTGTTGCTAAATACGCTTTCGCTTCCCTAAAAAACGCCTTAATGTCTTCCACTTTTTTCAAACCCATAGCCAATCGATCTTCATCATTTCTTTGACCTCTTTGCCCTACTCTCACTCCACTATTGAGTAATGAAGGCATTCGCAAGACCATGGCAACATCTGATTTGTAGACAGCATCTTCCCAATTCCACGCATCCAACTGGACCACTGAGGATGAACCAGATATCGTACCACCATCAGGTACAACATTAGCCAAAAGAATACCATTGGGCCTCAATGTATTGATTACTTTTGAGTCTGTATTATAAGCCACGATTGACCGCATACTTGGATTAAAATCACCAATTTCTTCAGCGTCGATGGTTGCTCTGATGCTATTTACTTCTATCAAACCCAATTTTGTTGCAGGCAAAATCAAGCCTGGATAGATGTGTTTTCCTTTGCAATCAATGGTTTTCATACCATTTGTAGGAACGTTTAATCCGACTGCTGTGATTTTTCCTTTTTCAAAAACAACACTTCCATTTTCAATAACCGACCCATTTCCAACATGGATGGTACCATTGACCAAGGCAATTTTTTCTGATTGCGGCAATGCTGGTAAAATGGTTTCCTGTCCTATCAAACAAGAGAAAAAGAAGTTAAATATGATGATGTATGATATTTTTTTCATTGTATATTTTTTAAAAAACTAGAATAAAGTGACACTTGATTTTGGCTTATTCTGCTAATTCGTCAGAATCAATTTCTAATAAACCATGGTTGTGCTCATGATCACCGCAACTATTTACAAACTCAAATCGCGGTCTTGCTCTGGTCATATTTTTGATATCGCCACCTTTTCCAGACTTTTTAAGTGCCGCCATTTTTTGGATGAGTCTGTTTTTTTCTGCTTTATTAGCAATGCGCATTTTTGCATCTTCTGTTCTGTCGAAATAAACAATACCATCAACAATGGTCTTTTCTGGTTTGGCATAAATGGATAAAGGATTATCAGACCATAAAACTAGATCAGCATCTTTTCCGACTTTGATACTACCCACTTGATTATCAATGTGTAACATCTTAGCTGGATTGATGGTCACCATGTCCAATGCCTCAACTTCCGTTAAACCACCGTACTTGATGGATTTTGCTGCTTCTTGGTTGAGCCTTCTGGCCATTTCTGCATCATCCGAATTGATGGCAACATTGAGGCCCACCTTATCCATGATGGCGGCATTATATGCGATTGCATCCACAACTTCCATCTTATAATTCCACCAATCGCTGAAGGTAGATGCATTTGCACCATGGGCTTTCATAATGTCCGCCACCTTGTATCCTTCCAAAATGTGGGTAAAAGTATTGATGACGAAGCCAAATTTTTCAGCCACTTTCATTGCTGCATTTATTTCACTTTGCACATATGAGTGACAAGTGATGAACCTTTTTTTGTTCATGATTTCAACCAAAGCATCTAATTCCAAATCCCTACGTACAACCATTGGAGTACTACCTTTTTTCTTATTGTTTTCTTCCGCTTCCTTGAGCATTTTTTGATAATCAGACGCACGGGTAAATGCATCCATCATGACTTGGTCAACCCCCATTCTGGTATCTGGAAATCTGTTATTGCCAGTTGCTCTGGAAGATCGTTTTACATTTTCGCCTAAGGCAAACTTGATGAAAGGATCCGCCCCTGCAAATTTCAATTCCTCATCATTGGCACCCCACCTCATTTTGATCAATTGGGTCTGACCGCCGATCGTATTAGCAGAGCCGTGAAGGATGTGAGAAGTTGTAACACCGCCACTAAGTTGTCTGTAAATGTTCATATCATCCGGGAAAAGCACATCCGCAATTCTGACTTCCGAAGTAATGCTTTGTCCTCCTTCATTGATTGATGAAGCAACAATGTGTGAATGTTCGTCAATGATTCCAGCTGACAAATGTTTTCCTGTTCCGTCAATAACCGTAGCTTGAGGGCTATTCAAACCTTTCCCAATGCTTTTGATTTTGCCATTGGAAACAAGCACGTCCGTGTTTTGCAAAACACCTTCTTTTTCACTTGTCCAGACGGTAGCATTTTTGATGATGAAGTCAGATTGTTTCGGTTTTTCTACCCAGCCGTAACTTAAAAAGGGAAAAGTTACTGCACCCAATTCAAGGTCTTTTGGAGCCTTAATAGAATCAGATTTCATTTCTATAGGGCTTAAAAATTGAGCATTCCAAGTAAATTCTTTTCCATCAACATCCATACCTTTTCCAAGAAAAAGTTTATCCATTACTACTCCACTTAAAGTAACGTCTTTTGATTTTTCTCCTTTGCCAACGGTATAACTCATTTTGATCAAACTACCATCAAAACTGTATTTACCTGAAAGTGTGTCATTTTGAATGAATTGCGCATTTCCATTCTCATTCACCACTACTTTGAAAGAATCAGTAAGCCCTTGATTGGAGATCACCATTGAATAATTGCCTTTGATGTCTTCCCAACCATCCTTTTTAACTTCATGCATTTGACCTTGTACCCAGTTTTGGTGAATGACCGTTTTTTCGGCAAATATAGGGCCAGAGGTAACGAGGAAGTTGGCAATTTTTCCTGTGGCCAACGAGCCCAATTTGGATTCCATACCTATCATGGTAGCTGGTACAATGGTCAAAGCATCCAAGGCTTTAGCTTCAGAAAGGCCATATTCAATCGCCTTTTTTACATTCGCTAGAAAATCAGATTCACTTTTCAAATCTGAAGTTGTAAGTGTGAACACAATGCCTTCTTTTTCTAATATTCCAGGATTTGCTGGCCCAAGTTCCCAATGTTTCAAATCGTCCAAGCCTACAAAACGTAAATCATTGACATCATCTGTTTCCATCGCATCTGCATAATTGAGGGGAATAATGAGGGCAGCGTTTGTTGCTTTGATCTCCTTGACACGTTGGTATTCATTGCCACTACCTTTTATGATGTATTGTTTTCCAAATTCATCACCTATTCGATCAGCTCTCAAAACATTCCACTTGTCATTGGCTTCAAAAATCTGTGGGAGTGATTGATTGGCAAGCCAACTTTCCAAAGATAAATTGATTCCCTCTTCCTTTGGTTGGGATTCATACCATTTTGCATCGTAGTAAGTCTGCCTTAATAAAGAAATTACACCCATAATGGAACTTGGATAACTTTGAGATGAACTCCCCTTACTAAATGAATAATGAGCAGAAGCTTTATCCTTCAAAATGCTATAATTATCTGCATTATCTGCCAGAGAAACAAAAACACCACTTCCTCTTGCAATTCCATCTTTCAGATGTGAAAGTGTAGCACCAAATCCAAGGCTTCTCAAAGTTTTAGCCTTCGATTCATTTTTTGAATACATTGCGTGTGCTTGTTGTTGACTTTTGATGGCTTCGTTCCATCCATAAGCACCTTTAATATTGGATTCTATTTGTGCAGTTCTATTGAAACTTCCCAAATTTTCATTGCTTATACTTTTAGTTGAGATTCCATAATCTGTGTATAAATCGATGAATGAAGGATAAAGGTACTTGCCTTTGCATTCAACTAAAACTGCATCTTTTGGAATGGTTGCACTTTTGCCCATTGCAGTTATGACACCTTTACGAATGACCAAAGTTGCCGAATCGATGGTTGTTTTAGAATCCGAAATAATTTTTGCATTGATGAATGCATAACATTCTTGTCTCGGATTAGCTACATCATTTACAGGGAATGTTTCTTGGCTGAAAGTAAAAGATAGGTAGCCAAAAATAAACAAACAGCAGAAGATGATTCGATAGAAACTTCTTTTCATGATAAATTTGAATTTAGTTAGGTAGATTGTCTTTGAGTTTGCATATCCCTGCAAAGACACTTTAGGAGCCCAATATAGAAAATGATTTCATATTGATCATTCAATAAAACAGAATAATTTAAGACCGAACTTTGTATTTAATTTATCGACTAAATTATACAAACATGTTCCAAGTGAAATGTCCTTAAACAGAGAAGTTGCCATTTTTTATTTTTAAAAAACGTGTATTTTGAAATTTTTGATGTTTAGATCGTTGAGTGAAAACCAGCAATCCAACAAATGTTTTTTTTAGAAAAACGAACGATTTGGATGACAACCTGTTAGCAAATGATGTAGTCTTAACGGAGTATTAATGATTGATAATATTTCCACATATTTATGGTTTGAAAATATGTTTTTTGAAGTTAAAAGCTATATTGCGACTCTTTAGAGTGAAAAAAGATAAAATTATGCCGCATGTAAATTTGGAAAAACATAAGAAATATGCCTCAAATTTAGTTTTTATTGAAGTGTTTTTTGAATAAGCACAGAAACCAAGCCCAGCCCAATTTTCGGAAAAGATTGAACTACAGAGCATATCAGCCTGAAAATTGAATAAATTTTACCAATATAAGTCAACAAATAAAGAAAAGGGATGACAGATTTTTTTAATCATTTGATGCATGAATTTGAATTACCACTTGGAAATCCGGTATTGATATTTTCTTTGATATTGTTTATTATCTTACTATCCCCAATTCTTTTAAAAAGATTAAATATTCCAGGTATAATTGGTTTAATTATAGCGGGAGTTGCTATTGGTCCTCACGGCTTCAATATACTTGCAAAAAATTCAGCTGTCGATCTTTTTTCCACCATTGGACTGCTTTACATCATGTTCATTGCTGGTCTTGAGTTGGACATGAACGAATTTAAATCCAACCGTAATAAGAGCCTTTTATTTGGACTGTTTACCTTCATTATACCATTGACTATTGGTTTTCCCGTATGTTATTACTTGCTTGGATATGACTTTAATGCGAGTTTTTTGACGGCAAGTATGTTTGCAACTCATACCCTTGTTGCCTATCCTATAGTGAGTAAGTTTGGTGTTTCAAAAAATCAAGCAGTTGCTATTACAGTTGGTGGAACCATTTTGACTGACACCGCTGTGCTAATCATTTTGGCAGTTATTATGGGTAACAGTGAAGGTAATCTCAATAAAGAATTTTGGATCAAACTGGGGGTTTCACTTGCAATTTTTTCTGCAATCATGTTTTTGATTATACCAAGAATTGCTAAATGGTTTTTCAGAAAACTAGAAAGCGAAAAGCATTCTCATTATATTTTTGTGCTTTCAGTGGTATTCTTTGCTGCATTTCTTGCCGAGGTTGCTGGAGTAGAGCCTATAATCGGTGCATTTGTAGCTGGATTAGCCTTAAACAAACTCATTCCGCACTCTTCTGCTTTGATGAACAGAATTGAATTTATTGGAAATTCTCTCTTTATTCCTTTCTTTCTCATCAGCGTGGGAATGTTGGTAGATATGAGCATCATTTTAAGTGGTCCAACTGCTCTCATCGTTGCTGGAACTTTATCAATAGTAGCGCTTCTTGGCAAATGGTTGGCCGCTCTATTTACACAATTGATATTTAAATATACTAAAGCACAACGACAATTGATCTTTGGATTGAGTAGTGCTCATGCAGCTGCAACACTGGCTGTAATTTTGGTAGGTTATAAAGCAGAAATATTAGATGAGAACATACTCAATGGCACTATCATCTTAATACTTATTACATGTATAGTTGCATCATTTGCAACAGAAAAAGCGGCAAAAAAGATCGTAATAGAATCTGAAGAAGATACCAATGGCCTTGTAAAAGCAAATGGTATGAATAGTGAACATATTCTCTTACCGATAGCAGAATTAGCTAACCTAGAAAAACTTCTTGAGCTAGCCATTTTTATAAAAGATGCTAAATCTGCAAATCCGGTCTCCATATTGTCTGTTGTTTCCAATAATAATGAAGCCGAAATCAACATTCTCAAAGCAAGAAATAAATTAGAAGAGTTTGTAAAGCAAGCGTCTGCTTCCGAAACAAAAGTAAATATCATTACCACCATCGATCATAATGCCGCTAGTGGCATAGCTAGAATTTCAAGAGAAATAATGGCTGATATCATTATTTTGGGTTGGCCGCAAAAGACAGGCATTATTGATAAATTGATGGGAGACAAAATGGAAAGTATACTCAGTTATACTGGTAAGACTTTATTTATATGTCATTTGCCAAAACCATTGGTGTTGCACAAAAGAATTGTTATTGCAGCTCCGCCTTTAACTGAGCATGAAAATGGATTTGGTTTATGGGTTTCTAAAATTACAAAATTAGCACATGAATTAAGTATTCCTTTACTGTTTTTCTGTAATGACGCGACAGCCAAAGCAATCGAAAGAATGTATACTAAAATAAAACTCTCCCCATCTTTTTCTGTAAAATTATTTAGTGAATGGGAGGACTTTTTAGTGATTTCAAGGTCAGTAAATGAAGATGATTTATTTGTTTTGGTTTCTGCGAGGAGGGGTACAACTTCTTATTTTGGTGTTCTGGATAACTTACCTGAGAAGCTCGAAAAACACTTTTCAGCAAATAGTAAATTTGTCATTTATCCACAGCCATACGCTGATTACAATACAAGCGAACAATACAATGATATCTCGTCTGAACCTTTGCACATGGGTATAGAAGCTGTTCAAAAAATTGGAAAAGGTATTGGTTCCATTTTCAAAAAAACTTTCAACGACTAAATGTGATTTAGAAAAAACCTGAAATTCTAAATCGTTTTTAGAGAACGACTTTATCAATGCTCCGTAGTCCTCAAATCAAGTCAACATTTGAATGAGGTTAGATAATTTCTCAGCTTCACTTGCTGGTTTGTCTCGGCGCCATCTGACAATTCTAGGAAATCTCAATGCGATACCACTCTTGTGTCTGGAAGATTTGGCTATACCTTCAAATGCAAGCTCAAAAACTAATTCTGGTTTCACGGCATTGACTGGACCAAATTTTTCTAAAGTATTTTGTCTGACAAATTTTGATACTTCGCCAAATTCAACATCAGTGAGTCCTGAGTAGGCTTTTGTAAAGGGAACCAACTTACCCTCATCATCCCAAACTGCAAAGGTAAAGTCCGTGTACAGGTTAGCCCTCCTACCGTGTCCCCTTTGAGCATATATCATAACCGCATCCACCGTGAATGGCGCAACTTTCCATTTCCACCAATCCCCCTTTCTCCGTCCAGTTTGGTAGGTTGAATTCAACTTTTTCAACATCACACCCTCAGCACCTTTTGAAGCTGCATCTGCTCTCATTTTAGCATATTCTTGCCAATCATCAAACGTATAATCTTGGGAAGATAGAAAGATATTGGGTTGATGTAGATTGATCAGTAGTTGTTTCAACAAAATTCGGCGTTCAAAAATGGGTTTATCTCTGATGTCTTCACCCTGAAACTCCAAAAGATCATAAGCCATGAGCACTACTGGATGGTCTTTTAATATTTTAACTGTAAGGTTTTTTCTTCCTATACGTGTTTGCAAGTCATTGAAATTCATAGGAGCTCCATTTTTATATGGTAAAATTTCACCATCAATGACAAAGTTGTCTTGACTTGTCACCGTTTGTAAAACATTGAATTCAGGATATTTTTCTGTGACCAGCTCCTCTCCTCGAGACCAAACAAAAATATCTCCCTGACGTTTGATGACTTGCCCCCGGATTCCATCCCATTTAAACTCTGCAGACCAATCTGTGGGTGAGCCCAATGCTTCAAGTTCATCCTCTAGACTATATGCCAAAAAGAAGGGGTATGGCTTTGAAATATCTGCATTCTGTATGTTGTCATGAAATAATTCCTGCCATGAAGTATCATCTGGATGCCAGTTTCCCATCAGTCTATGGGCAATTCTACTTTCTTCTTCGTTTAAATATTTTGCCAAAGCCTTGACGATGAGGTTTTGAGAAACCCCTACCCTAAATCCCCCAGTAATTATTTTGTTGAAAAGAAAACAAGTTTCACTGTCCAATTCTTGCCACGAATCAAGAATAAATTGCTTTTTGGCTTCTTCTGTCATCTCCTTGAGCCTTCTTATATTCTGTATCCAATAAGTGAGTCCATGATCAAGGTTATTGCTAGTATTGGGTACAACCAAGGCAATTGTTTCAGCAAGATCTCCAACTACATGGTAAGTCTCTTCAAAAAGCCAAAGCGGCAGCCCCGAAATTTCTGAACTCCATAGTCTCAGTAAAGTAGTGCTTACAGATCTAGGTGGCCTCCTGTGGGTAAACAGCGCTATCGTCCACAATTTATCAATGTCAGAGACCCCACTTGCGAAGTATTCGGCCAAGTGGTTGACCTTATCGTTGGTCTTTGTAGATTCGTCTATTGCTCTGTAAAGTGCTGCAAATGTTTTCAAATCTTGTCTGGATCTATGCTTTAGTGATTCTAAACTACCCTTTTATTGTATTTGTTCAATTTTGAGATTCTTTGACCTGCTATTTGCAATGTAAAATTAAAATAATAAAAACATTAGTCATAAGTCAAAAAAATCTGAATTTGCACCTAGGTATATGCAAATATAATTGGCTCAAACCTTTAATTCAAGACCACATTGAGCCATTTTTAGATATCTTTATTTGGCTCAATCTATATTTATAATCATAGTTTAAGCCAATTATAAATATCTATATTTGGCTCAATATATATTATTTTACATACATTGAGCCAATTTTATATATTCTTATTTGGCTCAATATATATAATATTTATATCTTTAAGCCAAATATAAAAGTAATGGAGGTACAAGGAAGAGATAAGGAAATAGCCTTAATGGAGCAACTTCTAGAAAGTGATCGATCAGAATTTCTTGCATTATATGGTCGACGTCGTGTAGGAAAAACCTATTTGATAGACCAACTTTATGGAAATAAGATGGTATTTGCCATGTCTGGATTGCATGATGCCACATTACCAGAACAGTTGCAGAATTTTAGTCAGGCTTTTCAAAACAGCACAAAACAAATAACGCCCACACCAAAAAACTGGTTGGAAGCATTACATATGCTCATTCAGCATATTGAAAAAATCAAAAGACCAAGCAAAAAAGTGGTATTTATAGATGAACTACCTTGGTTGAGTACTGCAAGGTCTGGCTTTTTATCAAGCTTAGAACATTTTTGGAATTCTTGGGCTAGCAAACGCCAAGATATCTTATTGGTGGTATGTGGCTCAGCAGCCAGCTGGATGATACAAAATGTAGTAAGAAATAAAGGTGGATTACACAATCGAATTACACAAACCATCCGATTGCTTCCTTTCACTTTGGGTGAGTCTGAGAAACTATTAAAATCCAATGGTATAAGACTCAGTCAATATCAAATTGCTCAGATATATATGGTTACAGGAGGCATACCATATTATCTCATGTCTGTAAAAAAGGGACAAAGCGTAGATCAAATCATCAATTATTTATGCTTCAGCAAAGATGCTCTATTATCAAAAGAATTTGATTATTTATTTGAATCCCTATTTGGTACCGGACAAAATCATCTGGCGATAATCAATGCCTTGGCCGGAAAAAACATTGGGCTAACACGTACAGAAATATTAAAGAAAAGTAAGTTGCCAAATGCCGGAAGTACTACAAGATTGCTCGACGAATTGGAAGAAAGTGGTTTCATAGGTAAGTATACACCTTTTGAAAAGAAAACCAAGGATGCTTTATATCGCATTTCTGACCCATATACTTTGTTTTACCACAAATTTATTCGGGGAACAAAAGCTACTTCCAACACTTATTTGAATATAAGTCAATCATCCTCCTGGCCTATATGGCAAGGTATAGCCTTTGAAAATATTTGTCTTTATCACATTCCGCAAATAAAAGATAAACTTGGCATTAGTGGCGTAAATACCTTACAAGCCTCTTGGATAAAGAAAGGTACCAAACTGGTTCAAGGC
Source organism: Bacteroidota bacterium (assembly GCA_029567325.1). Lineage (GTDB taxonomy): Bacteria > Bacteroidota > Bacteroidia > Chitinophagales > Saprospiraceae > JADKBO01. The sequence goes on from JAKQLF010000281.1 coordinate 11,975, forward strand.
GCCCAAATAGATATGCTTATCGATCGTGATGATGCCATCATCAACGTTTGCGAAGCAAAATTTCACCAAGAAGTATTTGTCATTGAAAAAGAATACGCAAAGAAGATTCAAACAAAACTTTCTGTATTCAAACAAAACATCAAATCCAAAAAATCCATCTTCCTTGTTTTCATAAGCGTTGCCGGTTTGCAAAAAAACGAATACTACTTCGACTTGGTGCAAAACGAGGTCAAGCTGACCGATATATTTACTTTGGTAAAGTAAAAGCAAAATAAGCCATTGCTTAAAAAAAAAGGTTGTCAAATATGTCTGACAACCTTTTTGGACAAAGTCCTTATCTTAAAATAAACGAGATATTACAAGCTGCTCATTACTTTTTTCATCGTTTCGCCAATCTCTGCAGGAGAATGTACGACATGAATACCACACTCAGCCATGATCTTCATTTTGGCTTCAGCTGTATCTTCATGACCACCAACAATTGCACCTGCATGGCCCATGGTTCTTCCCTTAGGTGCAGTTTGACCAGCAATAAATCCAACTACAGGTTTTTTATTTCCTGTCTCTTTGATATACCTAGCAGCCAATGCTTCGTAGTTTCCACCAATTTCACCAATTAACACGATACCATGTGTTTCTGGATCATTCATGAATAATTCTACCGCTTCTTTTGTTGGAGTACCAATAATAGGGTCACCTCCAATACCAATGGCAGTTGAAATTCCCAAACCAGCTTTCACAATTTGGTCAGCAGCTTCATAAGTAAGTGTTCCAGATTTTGAAACAATTCCTATATGTCCCTTTTTGAAAACAAAACCAGGCATAATTCCTACTTTTGCTTCATCTGGTGTGATTACACCCGGGCAATTTGGTCCTACTAATCTACAGTCATAACGTTCAATAAAAGCTTTGGCTTTTACCATGTCTTGCACCGGAATCCCTTCTGTGATGCAAATGATCACTTTGATACCAGCTTCAGCAGCCTCCATGATGGCGTCTGCAGCAAATGCTGGAGGTACAAAAATAATTGAAACATTTGCAGCCGCAATCTTCACTGCATCTTGGACAGTATTAAATACTGGTTTGCCCAAATGTTCCTGACCACCTTTACCAGGAGTAACACCACCTACTACATTTGTTCCATACTCAATCATTTGTTCTGCATGGAAAGTACCTTCTGTACCTGTGAAACCCTGTACGATGATTCTTGAATCACTATTAACTAATACGCTCATTATTCTTTTTTAGGTTCTATAATGAATACTTCTTCATTTTGTTTGTGCATGTAATATTTCTCTCTGGCAAACTTTTCCTTGTTTTTATCAAGGTCCTGTTTGTCACTGATGGCTTTGTCAATTGATTCGATGTAACCTTGTTTTTCCTTTTCAAGGCGTCTTATGGTTCTTGACAATTGAAACTGCTCTACCCAACTATATGAATCAATAAACATCAACCAAAACAAAAATACAGCTCCTGTGATGGTAAATTTATTGATCCAATTTTCAGGCACTCTTAGCCCAATCTTTTGGAGAAATGTCTGTACAATACCTGTTATACTCATTAGCTACCTCTTTAAGCCGCTAAGATATTAAAAAAATATCGAAGGTATAACAAGTTGATAAACAAATATTTTACTTCTTCAGTATTGATTTTCCAGGGAAGTAAGCTGCGTCTCCAAGCTCTTCCTCGATTCTCAAAAGTTGATTGTATTTTGCGATCCTATCACTTCTAGAAGCACTTCCTGTTTTGATTTGACCAACATTTAGCGCCACAGCAAGATCCGCAATGGTAACATCTTCTGTTTCTCCAGATCTGTGACTCATTACAGAAGAAAAACCAGCTCTTGTAGCCATAGACACTGCATTGATTGTCTCAGTAAGTGAACCAATTTGATTTACTTTTACCAAGATAGAATTCGCGGCTTGTGTTTCAATTCCAGTTTTCAAACGCGTCACATTGGTAACAAAAAGATCATCACCAACCAATTGCATTTTAGAACCCAATTTAGCTGTCAATTTTCTCCATGCGTCCCAATCATCTTCATGCAATCCATCTTCAATGGAGAAAATAGGATACTTACTCGCCCAAGTCGCCCAATAATCTACCATTTCATCACTGGTCAACTTCATACCATCTGATTTATGGAAATGGTATACTTTTGCTTCTTCGTCATAAAATTCTGAAGCCGCAGCATCCATAGCAATATAAATATCTTCGCCTGGTCTGTAACCAGCAGATTCTATAGATTGAAGCACAATCTCGATGGCTTCTTCATTTGACTTGATATTGGGTGCAAATCCACCTTCATCACCGACGTTGGTAGAATAACCCTTCTTTTTCAAAACGCTCTTGAGGTGGTGGAATACTTCAACACCCATTCTCAACGATTGACTGAAAGATTCAGCACCAATCGGCATAATCATAAACTCCTGAAAGTCAATACTATTGTCAGCGTGGCTTCCTCCGTTAAGGATATTCATCATTGGCACAGGAAGGATGTGTGCATTCACCCCACCAATATATTTATAAAGTGGTTGTTCCAATTCTAAAGCTCCTGCTTTTGCAATGGCCATGGAAACACCCAATATAGCATTTGCGCCAATTTTTGATTTATTGTGAGTCCCGTCTAATTGGATCATCAATTCATCGCATCTTCTTTGGTCAAAGACACTTTCTCCAACTAAAACCTCAGCTATTTTTTCATCCACATTGGCACAAGCTTCTAACACACCTTTGCCTAGGTATCTGCTTTTATCATTATCTCTTAACTCCACAGCTTCATACTTGCCCGTCGAAGCTCCAGAAGGTACAGCTGCCCTGCCTATTATGCCATTTTCTGTCATCACCTCGACTTCAACAGTAGGATTTCCTCTGGAGTCAAGTATCTCTCTTGCGTGTACATCTATGATATTACTCATACGTCAATTGTTTTTCGATTTTCTAATACTTTCTATAAATTGATCAAACAAATATCTGGAATCATGTGGGCCAGGTGCCGCTTCTGGGTGATATTGCACGGAAAAAGCTGGTTTATCTACCAATCTGATACCTTCTATTGAATTGTCATTGAGGTTCATGTGTGTGATCTCAATGTCTGATCTTGATTTTAATTGTTCAGCGCTTACTGCAAAGCCATGGTTTTGACTGGTAATTTCGCAATACCCTGAAATAATATTTTTGACAGGGTGATTTATACCTCTATGACCATGGTGCATCTTGAATGTATCAACATCAGATGCCAAAGCCAGTAATTGATGTCCCAAACATATACCAAATAAAGGCATCTCTAGTTGTAACAAAGCTTTCACTGTTTTGATGGCGTAATCCATCGCAGCAGGATCTCCCGGACCATTTGACAAAAAGAAACCATCTGGTTTGAAAGTCATCAACTCTTCTACCTCTGTTTTTGCAGGGAATACTTTGAGGAAGGCTCCTCTTTCTGTAAAACACCTGAGGATGTTTTTCTTTGTACCATAATCAAGCACTGCGATTCTTACGTCTGAGTTGGGATCACCCAATTCATAGGCAACGTCTGTAGTAACTTTGGAAGAAAGCTCTAAACCTTCCATTGATGGTACACTTTTTAGTTGTTCTAAGAGCGATTTAACGTCTTCAGTTTCAGAAGAAATGATGCAATTCATCGCTCCTCCGTCTCTTATCTTTCTTACTATCTCTCTTGTATCAACTTCATAAATGCAGACAATTTTATTGTCCACAAAATATTTGTCCAAATCTTCATCCGCCATTTTGCGAGAATAGTCATTGGTAAAATTTTTACAGATAAGACCAGATATTTGAACCTTTTCAGATTCTTCGTCTTTTTCTTTGACGCCATAATTACCAATGTGGGCATTGGTTGTGACAATCACTTGTCCGTAATAAGATGGATCGGTAAAAATTTCTTGATAACCTGTCATTCCAGTGTTGAAACAAATTTCTCCAGTGGTAGTGCCTATAAATCCAGCTGATTTCCCTTTGAAAATCGTACCATCTTCCAGTACGAGAATTGCTGATTTTTTTATTTCCATTCAACTATTTTGTTACGAAATTGAAGATTTGGACGCAAATATAAATCATTAAGCCAAATAAGTTAATCACAGGACATCTTTTGTTCATTCAATAAATTGTTTCCATGAAGCAAAAAGCTAGTGAAAAAAAATATTTGCAATTAATTTCATAAAATTACGAAATTATTCAATACTTAAACCAACTTTTTCAACGTATAACTTTATTTTAATATGTTCCTATTGTTAGATATTTAACAATATAGTCACAATGGGTGGAAAGAAATTTGGCTTCATTCGGAACTCTTAAATTAGAATTTATTGAAATTGAAATTTTGCGTACCTACAGCTCGACACACTGGCTAATTAAAGCTTTGTAGTTTTTATCTTTTTCCAATATTTCACGGTTGCCGATGATGATCAACTGTTCACGAGCCCTGGTGATGGCCACATTGAGTTTGCGATCAACTCCATCAGCATTTAAAGAGACCAAAGCATTCATTTGAGAAGGTTTGTTGGTACAGATACTAAACAAAATAATGTCTCTAGCACCACCTTGGTATCGCTCAACAGAATCGACTGTGACTTCATCAAAATCTGGAATTTTACTTTTAATTAAAGCTATTTGAGCTTTATAAGGCGTGATTACACCTACAGAGTTTTTATGCCAATGTAAGTTTTCTTTTCGATAATGGTCTCTTATTTGATTGATCAGTGATGCTACCACGTCAGCCTCAAATGTGTTTAATTTCCACTGCAAAGTATTGTCTACAGGAGTTTCTATAAAGATCAATCTTTGACTTGTCAAGATATTATTTCGATGTGATTGGACAATGGTCATGGGCCTGATCAAACGGTTTACACCAGGTACCACTTCCAGTTTGTTTTTATAAAATTGCATCTTTGGGAATGCCATAAGGGTTTCATGCATTCTTCCTTGCTGATTTAAAATTTCTAACACATGCGTCCAATTTTGAGTTGAACATTGGCGGTATAGTCTTTCAAAAAATGACATGGAGGTTTGGACAATTCCATTGTCCAAGAGCAAATCATCTTTTATGTCACACAACTTCTCATTCTGTGTCACAACTGCTGGTAATTGATTATGGTCACCTATCAAAACGAATCGATCAAAATTGGTCAATAACCCTATGATGGCAGGTTCTAGGATTTGTGAAGCTTCATCCACAATGGCCATGTCAAATTTCAACAACTCAAATAGTTCGGGCTTTCCTTGCATGGAGGAAATGGTTGAAACATAAATCCTGGTCGATTTCAATTTTTGCAAGATTTGCGCCCTTGTTTTGAAACCTTTGATCTGTTCGTCCAGCAGATTATCTACATAATTTTGGTCTACGGAATATTTGGAACCTATGCGAATAAAATCTTTTTTCAAACCTGCTGATTCAAGCGCATCACAAATTTCATCTACTGCCCTATTGGTGTAAGCCAAATAACATATTCTGGTCTCAGACAACATGAATAAATGTCGAGCAGCGTGTTTGATGATGATGCTTGTCTTGCCTGTACCTGGAGGTCCCCACAACAAGAGGTAATCTTTGGTTTGAATGATTTTCCTAACTATCATTTTTTGCTGCACAGTCAGCACATCATCGATGGAAATCTGTGTTTCTTGTTCATTGAAAGCAGGTCTTTTCCTTCCCAATAAAATTTCTCTTTTATCCTTTGTAGCTGATGCAAAATCAAATAGATTTCGATACATGTGCCTGAAGCTAGAGTCCAATACGTCTGCCTCCAAGTTCCAAAAGCCTGTAGTTTTAAATAGATGTTGATTGAGTTGTGGATGACGCATGCGAATGGTAATGTAGGTTTCACCTAATTCCAAAACGGTACATTTAAATATCTCATGGTGGAGTACTTGCCGGGCATTGTGTTGGTGAGGATATAAAACAGCGATGTCACCAATTCTGAAATTGGCTAATGCTGCGGTAAGTTTTGTTTTCTTGAGTTTGATGACTGGAAAGGGATCATCACTGTCATTTTTTTCAATTTGGAGGTGATTGTAAATGGCAAATCTATCTGCTTTTTCTTCTACTGTCTCCAACCAAAGTCCACTCAGTCCATTTGCTTTTTCCAATCCATGTTCTCCAGTTTTTGCCAGCAAATGTTCCCTTGCTATGAAATTACTGAATCGCTCAAAATAGATTTTCTCAACTTCGTCCAGAGAAGTATAAATTTCTTCAAACAACTTCAGATCCTGTAATAAAAACCCTTTGAGGCCAGGTTGATTTTCTACTTTCAAAAATTTGAAAACCTTTTTCACAAGTTCTGGGTCGTTGGCAATCCCAAATTCAATGGTCACGATTTCATTGCGGGTCTTGATGATCTCGTAATTTAATTCCCTAATCCCGTAGGCCAATTTCATATTGTCTTCGCCAAGTGCAGAATATAGTATGAAATTAATAGGCTGTAATTGTCCCCGATAGGTCGATTTTATGATCATTTCGTACAACATAGTCTGCACGTAGTGTGACTGACTGATGCCAAACTTATTGGGTTTAAATGGTTTGGTACTTTTTAATTCGATGATTTCTGCTTTGGTGCGTTTGTCATCAATATGGAATAAATCTAGTCGCCCTTGCACGCCATAATCCCTGCAATAAAAAGTAGGTTCGAGATAAATCTTGCCCTTTTCAATTCCTTTTTTTGGAAAATCTTCGACGATGGTACGTTGTAAATGGTCAAAATGCATTTTTAATTTGCTCATGACTTCTTCAATGGTGGCATCATCAAACAAGACCCAAGACAAGGTATCTAATGCAAAAATATCTTGAGTCAAAGCAGACATTTCAATGGTGGAATCTTTGATCAATTGATCAAGAAAAAAGTTGACGGTATTACCAATCATCAAGGGAGGTGAAATCTGATGCGGTTTGAATTTATTAACGAGGTATATCCATGGTGAGATTGTTTTATCGCCGTGGATGTTGGCTATTGTGGTCACGTCTACCAGGTAGTCTGGATAAATGACAAATGCAGATGGAATTAAAACATCGTTTTCTAGTACATCAACGTCGATCAGGTTTATGGGAAAAGGTTTGGGAAAAACTTTGAGCGCCGCAATAATATTTTTAGTAAATAATTGATTTTTACTATCTACATCATATTGTACAAGATATTGTACATCTGGTTGTCTTTCAGAAATAAAGGTCAACGTGTTATTCGATTCATTTTCTGAGACTACAATACCTTCTATAAGAGGAGCAAAAGATTTTCTTTCGTAAGGTTCTTGATTGATTAATTTATTGAGGTTATCTGGAATTTGGATCGAGCCAACTGCACGGCCGCTTTCTAAATATTGGGACAAAGCCGTGAGCAGTTGCAACAAGGTAGACTCAAAATCATCATGATTTTCCAAAGCATCAATGCCAGACTCAAATACTTTTCTGACCAGATGCATGACTCTAATCAAATTTTTGGGTATCTGATGAACTTGACTTGCGTAAGTCATTCTGGTAAACAAGGAGATGAAATTGATTCCTGACTCTGCGGTTAATGCCTCAAATAATTCTTCCAATAGCCTGTAAGCCAACCTCCCTCTTTCATAAGAAGTCACCTTTAACTGCATTAAATCATGCAATTCTTTTTTTAAATTCTGGGATAAAGCGGCTTGGGTTATCATCAGGTTGACATACTTCAAATTATGGATGAGTAAATATAAATACAAATGGCTTTACTTGTTGCATCCTGTGGATACAATCATAAAATTTACATTTACCATGGACGTACCTACATCAAAAATGTCATTCTGGGAAGGCACGTGGGCCTTCCTCTGCAGGTGGTTCCATTTTATATTAGCGTTGAGAAGCCATGGCATGCCATGGCTCAACCACCCCTACCATTTACCATTAACAATTAATCATTTACCATTTAATTTATCTTCCAAATCGGTAATAATCGGCCAATTCATTTGGTTTGCCTTCCAGCAAATCAACAATGATATCCATGGCTTGAATTGAAAAGGTAATGCCATTCCCTCCAAAAGATAACACAAAAAGCGCATGTTCAAATTCTGGAGATTTTCCTATGTAGGGTAATCCATCCTTTGTAGTTCCAAAAGTACCGCCCCAACTAAAATCTTCAATAAATTTTACATCGGGTAAGATTTCACCCAAAGTTTGGATGAGTTTTGAAGTCTTGCTTTCTTTGATTTGTTGTTGAAAAAATGGAAAATTTACCGATGAATCCTCGCCACCCACCAAAAGTCGACCGTCATCTGTTGTACGCAAGTACAGATAAGGCTCATTAGTGTCCCAGACCAAAGTGTTTTTGAGCTTTTTAGGAATTTTGATACCTTTTTCGCTGACACAAGCATAAGTATAAAACAACTTTGCCACGTCTTCCTTGATCATTTTTGTTGATTCAAAACCTGAGCAGAATATGGCTTTTTTACATGAAATCTTATGCCCTTCTGAACTTGTGATGGTGGTTTTCTTCGGGCCAAAGTCAAAATCTATCAGTTCCGTTTGATCATAAACATTCATACCACGGCCCGCATTATAATGTATCAATTCGTGGGCTAATTTATAGGCATCAATACTTGCAGCCGTTTGAGAAAGTATACCTCCATATGATTTCAAGCCATAAGTTTTTGAAATCTCCTCTGCTTGCAGCCACATCACACCCAATTCGCATTTATTCCTTATTTCAAATTCTTCCTTCAAGGATTGTGCTGCCTTTTCGCTGTGAGCAAGGTAAAGCGATTCCTTTTTTTCAAAACCACAATCAATCTTATTTTCTTTGACTAGTTGCTCCAACTTTTTGATGGCTACAATTCCTGCTTTGTAACATTGAGCAGCAGCATAGCTACCAATCATATTTGATAATTCAGAGAGTGGCACATCGATTTCATATTGTAACATACTGGTAGTTGCAGACGAACTACCTTGGCCTATGTCTCTTTTATCAATCAAGGTAACTTTATATCCTTTATCCATCAACGCATGAGCTGTCAAGGCGCCAGTGATTCCACCACCAATTACAACAATTTCTGTCGAAATATTTTTTTGAACAGAGGGATAAGTATACAACAAACCATTTTTCAATAACCAAAATGACTCAAAGGTTCTCAGTCGCATATGCACTCCAATTTAATGATGATTAAACCTGCACAACGGTTATGAACCCAGTATGTTTTATAACATTTAAATCAAGCCAAACTATTGGAAGGGCAAGGCAATTGTCATTTCCAAATCTCCAACTTTTATTGATTTGCCAGTGTCTGCGTTGGATAATAAACAATTGATGATACAGTTTAATTTTTGAGTGTTATTACCGTTGATGTTGGAGTCAAATGGCTCTGAAAGTCTGAATTGAATACTGGAATTATTTTGCTCAATGGATTGGCTCGTATACCTGATTCCATTTTCATCCATGTATTCCAAAACCATTGTTTGATCCTGAGAAAGATTTTCAGCTGGTAGAATTTTGATGACTTTATTTACAATGGACTCGCTGAAAAAGAATTCTTTTATGTTGGCAAATGCGCCAAAATCAAAAGTGTATGTTGCATATGAACCTGAAACAAATAAAACTTTGGCAGAAAGCCGACTCTCAGGAAATTTTGAAAATTCAATGTTATTGGTGCTATCTTCTTTGACCACCGACCAAGTCACAGAGGCAATATTTTCACTTCTAAATGCAATTAATTTTCGTTTTTCATTGGCATCTATTTGGAGGATAGGTAAAGCAGTTTCGCCTAGTCTTGGATTAACATTTGACTCAATAAGTAAGGTAAAATAATCAGCATATTTGATGAGGTATCTAAATGTAGATTCTTTTTTCTGAACAATGGCTGTTGCTTCCTTAGAAAGGTCAACACCGCTAATGGAAATCTCCTTGGAAGGTGTGGGGAGTCCTTTACTTTCAGATTTGACAGTAAAGGAAAATTGCATTTTATCTCTTTCCAAAGTGGTAAAGAATTGTTGTGTGCCTTCTTTAAAAATCAAAGAAGAATTTGGTTGCGTTAATGAATCCAATACCATATTGAGTTGCAAACTTTGCGGACACAAAGCAAGGCATTCTTCTTTTGAAAGACGTCCTTCCAAAATTGTTGTCCGATTGTTTTGTCTAATTTGGGTGTGCATGTAATAACCGTTTTCACCAGCAGTCCAATTTACTGCTTTTCCATCAATATTACCCTTGGCAAAAAACACCGGTGTCTGTTCCACAGGATCTGGAAAGTCAACCATCGTGCATGAGGCAACAAAAATGGAAAGTGTGAAGCAATATATTTTTTTAATTAGTTTCATTTTAAGAATAATTGCATATTCAGTCCTATAAATAGTTTATTGGTTTTTTGGGCATTTAATTCTTGTGGACTTGTAGCTAAAACTGGTGACATTTGGTAAGACAAATTACTCCCTATGAATATAGATGGGAGGATTTCTCTCCTATAATTTACTTGCAACCTTGCATTGGTTTTCTGGAAAGCAGTCATGTCAATCCATCCTGTTTGAATGATGCTTTTTACATCTTTAATTTTACTACGCTCGATGCTTTCCATCAATGTGACTTCTTGTATTTCACCTTTCACGCCCATCAGAAAATCAACTGTAATACCTCCCCCAAAGTGATTCTTTTCATTTTTGAAATACGCTAAAATGGGTAAAGATCCATAAGCCAAAGTTTGAGCATTCATACCATAAATCGTGGATACTTGCCCAAAATTATAACTTATATCTTCTCTTATTTTACTGTAAATGCTACCCAAATTCCTTTGAGAAAACAAAAATCCAGTCTGAATCGCCCAAGTCCTATCAAAATGATAATCTGCTACTATACCCGCTTCAAAACCAGCAAAACCTGAGGTTGAACCCAAAACTCCCCCACCAATACCCAAGCTCAAATGTGGCTCGACATATTTTTCCATCATGCTTGGAACCGAGATCGGCATTATTTCCAAATTTTCTTTCTGGCTATTTATATAAGGTGAATAAATGGGCATCTGTTCTAAGAAAATGATTCTATTTTCATTCTGTGTCTGTACTTCTACGATATTTTCTGTTTGCTCAGAAGCTAATTGATCCATTCTTTGTACAGTTTCAACAATCGATGAGCTGGCATCTATTTGATCATTCTTTGCATTTTCATCTTTTATAGAAGACTGCTGTATACTTTGTTTTAAAGTTGTTGGATCATTTGTCTCTTTTTTGGTGTTTACTTTTTGTTCTTCACCTTTATTTATGGGATTGGTGAATGCTTGTGAATTTTGTTTCAAATCGACATTCTGAGCAGGATGATTGCTTTTGCTTTCAGTAGATTCAACTGCAAAACCACTTGCTACCTTTGGCTTTTTGGGTACATTTTCATTTCCATTAAACAACACAAAGCCAAGAAAGGCGCTGATGGCAACACCAATAACAAGCCAGAAAAATGGAAAAATTCTTCGTCTTTTGCGATCGTTTTGATCTAGCAACGATTCCATAGCTAACCAATCACTGGCATCAAATTCTGCATTGCGATTGTGCAATTTGGATTTGAAAAAATCATCTATGTTTATTTTATTTCCCATCATTTGACCTTTGCATTGTAATTTGAATGAATGTAATCAGGCATACTTTCAAGCATTTGTTTGAGTTTGTTGCGAGCCTGATTGAGATACCATTTGGATGTGCCGACGCTGCAAGAAAGAATTCCAGCTATTTCTTCATGGCTATAACCATCAATGGCAAATAGATTGAAAGCAGAAAGCAGTGGTTCAGGTAATTTCCTGATGATAAAAATCAATGCCTCTGCATCGTATTTTTCATCTGTCTCATTGATTTGGATATAACTTGATTCCTCTATTTCGCAATCATTATAATTGACTAAAGCATTTAATTTTTTGTTTTTCCGATATTCATCAATGATGTGATTGATCATGATTCGACGGGCCCAAGCTTCGAACGGAATGGTGGTTTGATAGCTTTGAAGCCCAGACAAAATCTTGAAGAAACCGAGGTTTAAAAGAGCACTCACCTCGCTTTCATCTTTAGCATATCTTGTACAAATTCCTTTCAAAATGCCATGACATTGTTCATAGAGTTGCCTTTGTGCAGCCCTATCATTGCTCTTACATTTTATAAGTATGTCTTCACTAATATGCATACATTCTAAAATTGAGCCCCAGCTTGAGGAAAACCAGGGCTCTTTTTGTGTGACAAGTTATTAATATTTTATCAATTTCGATATAAATTGCTCAGTATCAGTCTTAATTTTTACTAAGTATAAACCTGGCGATGCAGATTCTAAATCTATTCTAATGTGTTCTTGAGCATCATCATCATTAAATCTCAATTCTTTTACCAATTGTCCATTGGAAGTAAATACTTGAACATTTTGGACGATTGAATTTAAAGCAATGCCGTCAATATAAAAATATTCCGTAAAAGGATTTGGATACACTGCTGTGACGAGGTTTTGGCGGGAAGACATCCTTCCATTGGTAGATTCCTCATTTTCTTCTGTGATAAATTGATGAGCTAAGCTTTGCATGATTGGGTCATTGCCATCAATGCCGATCTCGGTACAAGTTTCTTTAGTACAGCCAATTGCATCCGTAATCTTTACACAAACTTTTGCAGGCAGACCTGAAATCTCAATCCTTTTGGTGGTATCACTGGTTGACCACAAATAATGGATTTCACCTTTACCCTTTGCCCTAGCGACTAAGAATTTCCCTCGTTGTATGATTTCCACACCACAATCAAAGGCATTGATTTTCACACAAGCTACTCCCGTACATCCATTTTCCAAAATGGCTTTGACACAATATTCACCATTTTCAGTAACTAAAATGGTTTCAGTATCTTCACCTGTGGACCAAGTAAGTCCCTTGATTCCTGCTGGTTTAGTAAATAAAGTCAAAAGTATTCCAGCATCTGTTCTGCGCTTTTCTATTGCAAATCTGCAAGTATCTTCTTTTGTAAAATAATCTACTTTGATACAATCTGTGGCAATACATCCGTCGGCATTTATAGATTTCACGCAATACTCTCCGTTTTTAGTGATTTTTATACAGCGGTCATCGCTACCTGTATTCCATGCATATTTGACTGAGTCACTTGAAGAAACAGCACAAAGGACGACAGAGCTTGCTGTGACCTCCCCTCGTTCTATTTTCACCCTACAATCTTCACCCAGTTTGATGCAATCTTTGGCTACACAAAATCCTTCTGAAATAACCTCTACGCAAACTTCTTTCAAATTTTCCGGATAATTGATACACCTCACTGTATCTTCTGTAGACCATTTGATTTTAAGCCTTGGATTGTCATTGGTCTCGACACATAGTGACTTTCTACCCAAATCGTCTGTCCGTATGACAATCTCCACCTTACAATCTTGTGGTTGTACTTTATAACATTCACTTGCAATACATCCGTTGGCGAAAACGACTTTTACACAAACTTCCCGAAGATTTTGGTCAATTTTTATGCATCGAGTAGTATCACCTGTTGACCAATAGATGGCGCGCACATCGTCAGATTCTGTTTTGGCACATAATTGAATGATACCATCTCCATTTGTTGCAGCTATGATGTCTACTTTACAAATTTCTTCTATTTTGATGCAATCTTCTGCAACACAGCCATTTGAAAATAAAACCCTGACACATGCTTCTTTCATATCTGGAGAAATCCTGATACAACTAGTAGAATCGTCATTCGACCACTTGAAAACCTGAGGCGATGGGCCTCCAGTTTCTACACACAAGTAAGGATTTCCATTTTCATCCTTTTTCCTTACAATATTTGCTTTGCAGTCTTCTGGTTCTATGAGGATACAACTTCGTGCTTCACAACCATTGGTGTAGGTGACATTTACACAAACTTCTTTTGTACCTTGAGGAACCCTTATACATTCAGAACTGTCACCTGTTGACCAATTGTAATGTTTTACCTTTACAGTATTATTGGTAACAGCACACAAAACTATGCCCCCAACTTCATCAGACTTCCTTACAATTTTCACTTCGCAGGAGTTATTTAACTCTACACAATCTTCCGCAACACAGCCATTTTCAAATTTGACCGTCACACAAATCTTTCTTTGGTCTAGCGGAATTCTAGTACAAGTATTGGTGTCTCCATTTGACCAATTAATTCTCAACGGTCTTGCACCTTTTGTTTCAAAGCATAGATATTCATTTCCTTGTTCGTCTTTTTTTCTTACGATTTCCACCGCGCAGTTTTCAGGTTCAAGCTTTACACAACTCCTAGCAACGCAACCATTGGTAAATTTGACGCCAACACACAATTCCTTCAAATTCATAGGTTGCCTGACGCATGATGCGCTATCGCCAGTGTTCCACTCAAAAGATTCTATCTGATAAACAGAATTACCTACAGCACAGAAAAATACATTGCCTGCATCATCCACCTTTCTTTCAATCTTTACTTCGCAAGCATCATTTAATTCTAAACAATCTTCCGCAAAACATCCTCCGTCAAATCTTACTCCAATACAGATTTTTTTCAAATCAACTGGAATTCTGATGCAACTATTGTTATCGCCGTTTGACCAACTGTATTTCACAGGGCGGGATCCTTTGGTAGCTACACATAAAAATTCATTTCCTTGTTCATCTTTTTTCCTTATGATTTCTACGATGCAATTTTGATTGGGTTTTATCTCTGTAACTTCAATACATTTTTCTGCAACACATCCATTGGATAATTGCAAACGAATGCAGTATTTACCATTTGCAGTGACCACAATTCTGTCACTATTTTGGCCTGTACTCCACTTGATGTTTTCAATTTTGGCTTCTGTTCTAGATTCGTAGTCAAAAGTTAGAAAAACTGCGGAATCTACAGCCGTTTTGTAAATCTTTACTGCGCAATTTTGCCCCCTTACCAAGTAAGTCATAGACATCAGTAAGAAAAGAAGGATTACTTTTTTAGTGCTCATTTTGTAATTTATTGGTAGTTTGAACGAATATGAATAAACATTAGGACGGCCGTTCTGAACCCATACACGAAATGATTGGATCAAGGGTTGGTAAAAGTTTGATTTTTTTTGAAATTTTATTTTAACTCATCTGGTGAGCTCGGCTTTCTTCAAGCAGTTATTTTACCACAAAACACATTTTTTTAAATTAAAGACATTTTCATACCCTCATGACTGGCATGAAAACCCAAACGTTTATAAAAGGTCTTGGTGCCTGGTCTCGTTTTATTAGTCGTGAGTTGTATGGTGTGCGCTCCTTTAGATCTTGCGCAATCAATTGCCCACCCTATTAGGTGTTTTCCAAAACCTCGCCCATGTAAATCTTTTCGAACGATGACATTTTCAACCAAAGCTTTTACTCCGCCAATATTGGTCAAGTACTGCAGAAAAGTCAACTGTAAGGATGCTAATACCTCATCATTTTCGTCAACCAAAACGACCAATTCATGATTTGGGTCTGATTTGATGATTTCAAATGCTCTAAGATATGCTTCAGGTAGAGGATTTTGGTACGCTTCCCGATGTTTCCCTATCATATCTTCTGCCCACATTTTTATGATTTGATGTAAGTCTTTTTCTTCTACCTCTCTGATTTGCATGGTCTGGATTTTGATTAAAAAAAAGTAATTAATTAGGTGGAGTCAATTTCATCCAAAAAATGTCAATTTTCCGTGACTCTCCGGGTTACAAAAAAACTCCCGTAAAATTATTGACAACTATGGGAAATAATCCAAAAGTTTGAAAAAATTGCATTTAATTATACGCAATCAATTTTGCAAAGCATCTAAAAAGAATCATGGATGCAAACTTTAATGTCAAAAAACTACCCTTTTGGGTATTTTACTAAACTAATATTCATTTTCTATCCATTCGCTATGAAAATCATCAAACAAGATCATCATAAATTATTAAAAACATGATTACATTTATAAAGACAATACTTAAAATTCCAATTAAATGAAAAAATATAAATTTACCATTCTCATTTTTATCGCTACTTTATTATGTTTTTCCTGCGCAGAAAAAGATCCTTGCGAAGGTATAATTTGTCAAAATGGAGGTAGCTGTTTTGAAGGCAAATGTCAATGTCTCAATGGTTTTGAAGGCAATAACTGTGAAACTGAAAAATTACCAACTGCTGTAAATGTGTCTACCCTCAAAATCACTAAATTCCCAAGCAAAAAGCAAAATGGTGCCAATTGGGACGATGATGGTACTAATCCAGATCTTTTTCCAGGTTTGGTAACCTTGAAAGCAGATAATACCGCAGACAAATTTTTATGGTTGAGCGATTTAACTAAATTAAATGCGACTTTAAATCAAGAACATAATTTCCCCTTACTTTTACCAAAGCTGATTATGAATAATTATGAGTCTAAGTTGGCTTTCTTTTTATACGAGGAAGATGGATCATCTTCTAGAGAATCAATGGGCGGTATATCCTTTTTATTGAAAGACGTCGTAAAAGGAAAACCATCCATTATCAAACTAGATTGCCCTACTTGTACGGTAGCTTTAGAATTATCGGTGACCTATGAATAAGCAAAACTGATTATTTAGTTGGGCTAAAATTGAAAATATGCTATATTTGATTGACTTATCATCAATGAAAAATATGGGAAAAACACTGACATATCAAACATCAGCTTTCAATTCTTGTCACATGATTTTCAAGGATTCCATCAATGTTGGGAAATTATTTAAACTTGAATGGATTGGCTCACCAGTTGAAGCAACTATTAATGATTCCAAATATAAATTCTTTGTGAAAGGTTTTTTCAATCCCACTATTTCTATTTTAGATAAAGATAAAAATCATAATATTGGCGAGGTCAAAGTCAGGTCATTTTTCAAATTTAATCCAACTGCAAACATGATCTTAGCCGATAAAAAACAATACTTTTGGAAAATACAAGGGTATTTTAGATATATGTGGGAATGGCGAAACCAAGGTGGCTCAGTTATAATGAAAAGTAGCAATAAAGAATCTCATCTGTTTGATAATGAAGGTACTATACAATTATTCGAGGCTATAACTCATGAAGACTTAATGGTAGCTTTAGGCATCCAATTGCAACAAATCACTCAAAGGAAAAATGCATTCACACAGATTATCGGCTTAATTGGTTTGATCTTTTTTCTATTGAATCAACTATCCCACTTATACCTAAACTAAGGGTTGACTGGTGCATTTCTTGGTTTCACAAATTGGTCGTTTTGATTTTCTCAAGATTACTGGCATATTGGCCAAAATCCCAATTTTGACCTCCTGAATAAATCAAATTCCTTCACTTTATAAATGGCAATTTTGGTCAAAAACTGCTGCCATTATGCAGCTAAAAGTGATTTTAAAAAATTTAATAAAAAAAAAGTCCATTCAAAACATTATCTCTCGCCACTTTAAATCACTAACTTATTTTATCATTCAATTAAAGCAAAAGTTATGAGATTTCTAGTTGTACTTCTTTCACTTATATCTATATCAGTTTTTGGTCAAAATGTAGGAATTGGTCTTGATAGCCTTCCAACTGAAAAACTTGAAGTAAACGGCATCATTTTTTCAAGGCAAGGGGGTGTAAAGTTTCCAGATGGCACCATTCAAACTACAGCATATAATCCGGGAGGCGCCATGATGATGGAATCTGGACTTTCTGGCCTTGTAATGGAGTTTGCACAAGAACCAAATATCAATGTGTCTGGACCAGCAATGGCAAGTATGATTACCAATGGTCTTAATTTAAGCAGTGTCCAAGAAGGTGTTGGAATTGGTGTATCAACACAAGGCGGCACCCTAAGTTCTTCCGCTCCTAGTTTATCTGAGATAACTGTAACTCGTGCCTCAGATTACAATTCAGCAGCAATCAGGAATTTAGTCCAAAAAGCTGTCACAGTACCTTACATAGAAGTATTTTATCTCCGAATGCTACCAAACGGAACTCATGTAATCAACCATATTTCTCGATTTGAGAACTGTTTACTTTCAGGGTACAGCATTTCGTCTGGTGGTGATACTCCTTCCGAAAGCATATCATTTGCTTTTCTGAAAGCCTGCCATAGATCTTATAAAAGGGATGCGGCTGGTACCCAATTGAGTTTTATTGATACATGTTATGACATTTCCAATCCTAGTAGCAACTGCACCTGTACTTTTTAACTTTGATTGATTGGTTAAGCATTAATCATCTTGCTATATCTTTTGATGGCTTATTTCTTGATTGTAAAACATGACCATTGTCAAAGTCACCGCTGCTAATGCAGGTCCGACCATTGCACCAAGAAGAGGTACCATCAAAATAAGGTTGAGCACGAAACCCAATGCAAGCAACATACCAGTATACTTTTTGCCCTCCACAAAACTCTCCTTGATGGTCATGTGTTTGGACTCGTTATAACTATCCAACATCAACATACCCAAATAATAAGATTGAGTGATAAAAATGACAACAGGCTCTAGATAATCTATAAAACCAAAAATGCCAAAAAATATCTTAATGATCAAGGTAGCTATCATTTCCAAAATGAAACATCGGATGGTTACTTTGATCATTCTTACTTGAGCAGAAAAGAACTTATTGAAAGTGAGTGTTGTACTGACACCAGTAAGGATTTCATTTGTCCTTCTTACCATGTGGAAAACCACCACTTCTAAGAGGATCATTATAAAATATTTGAGGGATCCATGAAATATAAAAGATGACCCTTCTTCATAAATCGTCGACGCCGCTGTTTTTACATTGGCCAAAGCAGATGCCGTTTCAGGATTCCATAATTCGTTCCAACCATGAGCCATGATATTAAAAAACTTAAATCCTACGACCATGGCCAAAACCAATAAGATTAACAAAACCCAGCGATATTGCCAGAAGCCATGCCATAATTTATTTTCTTTAATAAAATCGGCAGCTTTAAAATAGGTAAAGAAGGTGTTGATAAATTGAGATACCATACAAGCAATTTTTTATAAAGATATGGTCAAAGCAATCTGCTCTGATGAATTGATCGACGAGCAAACTGATTATTTCTACAAATATGGGCTATTTTAATGAAAAAATAATGGCTTGATATGGTGACAATACAATGGAATCATTATTATATGATAGCTCATTGGTATTGTTGATCAAGACTTTATCAGCTCTCTTTAGTTCAGGAAATGATAGGTTGACTTGTTCTTTTGAAAAATTAAGCATTACCAATGTCGATTGATTTGGAAGTGACCTGGTATAAACATATGCCTTTGGATGATCTGGTAATATGGATTCATAATTACCATAAACCAAAGCTTCTGTTGACTTCCGCAGTTGTGTCATTGCTCTGAAATGGTTGAGAATGGACGTCGAATCTTTGTCTTGTTCTGCTACATTGATGTAACTGTGATTTGGATTGATCTTCAGCCAAGGTGTGCCTGTCGTGAAGTCTGCATTTTTATTGCTGGTCCATTGCATAGGTGTACGTCCATTATCTCTGGAGCCAAATTTCAAAACCTCCAGATATTTTTGCAAATCACCTCCATTATTCATCACTTTTTTGTAGCCATTGATTGCGGAGATATCATTATATTCTTCAATTGTATTGAATCTGATATTGGTCATTCCCAACTCATCACCATAATAAGTGTAAGGCGTGCCTCGCATACTTAATAGAAAGGTGTTGAGCATTTTTGTTGATAAAGCTCTGTATTCCTCTCTATCATTGCCATACCTGGACACCAATCTTGCTTGATCATGATTAGATAGAAAAATAGATATCCAACCTTTACTTTCAAATTCCTTATCCCATTTTGAAAATACACTTTTGAGATGCACCAAATCATATCCATGTGGTTTTGCGATGTCAACGGCATCAAATGCATAAGCCATATTAAGCTCTTTTCGTTCTTCATCCACCAGAAGATGGGCATCTTCAAAATTTCTTCCTGCACCTTCAGCAACAGAAAGCACGTCATATTTACTCAAAACTTGGTCGTACATTTCTTTCAAATAGGTGTGAATGCCCGGTTGCATTGCATAATATTTGATGAAATTGGTGTCGAGATCTGCAGGCAATTCTGGAAAAGTAGTATCCTTTGCAGCGAATTGGAATGCATCCAACCTGAATCCATCCACACCTTTCTCAGCCCAAAACTTCATGATGTCGTACACTTCTTGCCTCAATTTTGGGTTTTCCCAGTTGAGATCTGGTTGCTTGTCGGCAAAATAATGCAAATAATAGGCATTGGTCAATGTGTCGTACTTCCAGGCCTCTCCAGTCGCATCAAATAAGCTATAACGATGGGCTGGTTTTCCCTTCTCAGCAGGCCACCAATGATAATAATCTCTATATGGATTATCTCTTGAACTCCTAGATTGTTTAAACCATTCATGTTCATCGCTGCTGTGGTTGACCACCACGTCCATGATGAGTTTGATACCTGCTTCATGCAATTTTACCAAAAGGCTGTCGAACGTTTGTAAGTCTCCAAAGTCCTGGTGGATGTTGCGATAATCACTTACATCATAACCATTATCTGCATTGGGAGAACTATAAATAGGATTGAGCCAAATAGCAGTTATACCAAGGCTTTTTAAATAATCGATTTGGTCTATAATGCCACGGAGATCACCAATGCCGTCGCCATTGCTATCTTTGAAACTTCGAGGATAAATTTGGTATACAATGGCTTCTTTCCACCATTTTTTATTTTGGCCCGATGTCATATGGTCTTCAATTTTCTCTTCTTTACATGCTGCAAACATTGCTACAATTGCAAACAAAAGGACTAAGTAATTCCAGTTCTTCTTTTTCATTTTACGAAAACTTATATACCTTTCTGGGTTGTCCGTTTTTTCGCTTCATCCGTCACGGCGAAACTTTCCCTTCTGGTGATGTTTTTAATATAGGATACTTTTCTAAACCTCAGTGCACTCCAATCTTCGTCAATGGCAACCTGTCTTACCGGTTCTAATTCATGTTCAGCCATAAATTCCCAACCCATATCGCGGTTGATTTCACTTTTATACTTCTTGGATGATTGTTTAGGATAGCAAATCCAAATGATGGCATCACCTTGAAGTTTGCTTATATTTTTGCTTAAAAAGTCTTTGATTTCATCAATTCTGACTGCAAAACAAAGCACAAAATCTATAGAACCAGCCTCATCAGCACCCTCAAGAACGGTAGTGACTTTGCTCATTTCACGCATTTCAACCTTGAAAGATTCTGGTGAGTTTTGCAGTACAATCGAGGAATGATCTTTAAAATTGAGTTTTTGGAATAAAGGTGTCAAGGCAATTTGAATTTTATTGACATCAAAAATAAAAATTGGAAGGAATAAATATTAACAATTTCAATTATTGTTGCAACCGACCAATTTAGAGTGGTTCATAAGTACCCCTATAGACGAGAGATGATAGAAGAGAGATGATAGTTCAAAGGAATAGTTTGGAGTAAAATAAAAGAGGAACAACTAAGTAATCTCAGATGCTCCTCTTTTTTAAAATTGCAGAAGTAATTTCTTGCTGCAAAAATTTACTTCAATCTTTTTTAGTATTAGCGTTGTACCCTGCCACTGCCATCACCTTTCATCAATTCCTTCACTTCAGTAAGTGTTGCATGATTGAGGTCACCTGGAATTGTGTGTTTTAATGCGCTGGCAGCGACACCAAATTCAGCTGCTTCCGCCATCGGCATGCCCGTCACTAAACCGTATATAAGTCCACTGGCAAAAGAATCTCCACTTCCAACCCTGTCAACGATTCTTACGTTGTATTCTTTAGTGTGATAGAATTCCGTTCCATCATAAACCAAAGCACTCCAACCATTATCGCTGGCACTGTGGCTTTCTCTTAATGAAGAAGCAATAAATTTAAAACCAAAATGCGCTTTCATTTGTCTGAATACGTCTTTGAATCCATCCAAATTGAGTTCGCCTTTAGTTACATCAGTTCCACTGGCTTTAAACCCAAGTGAAGTATCCGCGTCTTCTTCATTTCCAATACAGACGTCCACGTATTGGCACAATCTTGTCATCACCTCTCTGGCCTTTTCTTTCGACCATAGTTTCTTTCGATAATTGAGATCAATACTGGTTGTAATACCTTTTGCTTTAGCTGCCTTGAGTGCAGCTTCTGTCAAGGCAGCAGCCTTATCACTTAGCGCTGGAGTAATGCCAGTTGTATGAAACCAATCGGCACCTTCAAAAATTTTATCAAAATCAAATTCACTGATATCCGCATCTGCAATAGACGCTCCTGCTCTATCATATACAACTTGTGATGCACGCATCGAAGCACCTGTCTCTAAGAAATAAATACCCAATCTATCTCCTCCTCTCACCATGTATTGCGTATCAACACCATATCTTCTGAGGTGATTTACAGCAGAATCTCCAATAGGATTTTTGGGAACTTTACTTACAAAAGTGCCATTCAATCCATAATTACACAAGGATGCAGCGACGTTGGCCTCTCCCCCACCATAGGTAACTTCAAAACTGTCTGATTGTACAAATCGCTTGTGATTACTTGTTGACAATCTCAACATAATTTCGCCCAGGGTTACAACTTTCTTTGTCATTATATGCTAATTAAATTAAATAATTCGAGTTAATTGGATTTTGATAAAATCTGGTTTTATACTTGTAAATAAGCCTTAACATTGTAATAGCAAATGTCGCTCACAATTTTTCCCGTCCACGCAAGATCATTTGGCAATTCGCCTTTTTCAATTTCATTGCCAAAAATATTGCATAAAATTCTTCTAAAATACTCATGTCTTGGAAAAGATAAAAAGCTTCTGGAATCCGTGAGCATGCCAATAAAACAGCTCAATAAACCCATGTTGGACAAAGCATTGATTTGTTTTTCCATGCCATCTTTTTGGTCCAAAAACCACCATCCAGAGCCAAATTGCAATTTACCTTTTACGCTGCCGTCGTTGAAATTGCCAATCATGGTTGCCATTACTTCATTGTCCGCAGGATTTAAATTATAAATCACCGTTTTGGTCAATTTATTTTCTTCGTCTAGTTTTGCCAAAAAGGTTGATAAATTGCGTGCTTGTGGCCAATCTCCAATTGAATCCCAGCCAGTATCAGGTCCTAGGGTGCGCATCATCCGCAAATTGTTATTCCGTTGTGCTCCCAGGTGGTATTGTTGCACCCAACCCAATCGGTGGTACATTTTGCCCAAATCGAGCAATATTGAAGACATATATTTGGATGCTTCTTCTGCTGAAAGCGTCTGCCCAGCTAAAGTTTTTTGAAAAATTCCTGCTATTTCTTGGGCGGTAAATGAATCTGCACATACATACTCCAAGCCATGGTCTGATACCTTACATCCTTTGCTTGCAAAAAAAGCCGCCCTTATGTCCAATGCTCGTAACAATTGATCATAACTATTGATCTCTACGTCTGTCAGCTCGCCAAGTTTTGACAAGTAAACACCAAATTGCTCATGCTGAATGAATATAAATTTATCTGGCCTGAAGGCTGGTAACATTTTACCAAAAGATGGCTGTGCTTCACCTGCGGATGAATGGAACTCAAGACTATCCAATGGATCATCGGTTGTACAAACCAATTCTACATGCATCTGGTTTAATAAACCATTCACGCTGTATTCTTTAGTTTGTAATTTTTCATTGCAAGCACTGTAGATATTAGAAGCTGTTGCAGGCGAAAGCAAATCATGTACATCAAAATAACGTTTAAGTTCGAGGTGAGTCCAGTGATAAAGTGGATTTCTCAAGGTATAAGGAACTGTTTCTGCCCATTTTTCAAATTTCTCAAGGTCTGTTCTATCCCCTGTACAATAAGATTCATCTGCACCACTCGCTCTCATAGCCTTCCATTTATAATGATCGCCATACAACCAAGCTTGGGTAATGTTTTCAAATTGATCATCCTCTCTCATTTTCTGGGGTGAGAGGTGGTTATGATAATCGATTATGGGTAAATCTTTTGCGTATTCAAAGTATAATCGCTCTGCAGCTTCAGAATGCAGTAAAAAATTATCGTCTAAAAAACTCCTCTTCATATACTTGTGGCTTTGTAATTTTTTATCAAGCTATCTTATAATTTCTATTTCCAATCTATTCTGTTCAGAGCAAGGTTAATAGTCAACTTATGAAATGTTAAATTGGAATCGATTTCGTAATTGTCCATTTATGTCTGCGCAAAGTTAATGTTAGCTACCTTACTACCGGATTTTTTTGCAAATTTCCTCAAGTTTGCTCTTTATAAACCACAAATTAAATAGAAATATTTTTTGATAACTGTATTTTCAACAATAAGTCTTAATCACGTTCAATTTTTATAGTGAACGCGCGGTTGGTCAAAGCACCAATTTTTATTGAAAAATGACTTTGAATGGAAGGTTTTTAAATTTCGATGAGCTGAAGTTTGCACGATTCATTAAGCTCCTTTTTTGTAAGTATGCTTTTAAAACCAGCTTGCTATTCAAACAAAAGGTATTGGCTGACAACTCTTTTCCATGTCAAGCAAACTTAACAATCAATCCGTTGTGACTATCTAAAATGAGTTGAACTACCTATGCTGGTCAAATAAAATAGCATTGCCATCTGGATCTGTAACAACGAAACTTGCCGGTCCAGATGTGGTTTCATCAGCTTCATATTGAGGTATTATATTTTTTGATTTTAATGCTTTCTGAATATCCCTTACATCATCAAAGTTTTCTAAAGGGTGGGCATTTGAGTCCCAACCTGGATTGAATGTCAAAATATTGTTTTCAAACATGCCCTGAAATAAGCCAATCAGCGTTTCCTCATTTTTCATGATGAGATATTTACTTTCCAGATTACCAGCAAAAGCATGAAAACCCAAATTTTCGTAGAAAGCTTTTGAAACTTCTATATCTTTTACGGATAAGCTGATTGAAAATGCACCTAATTTCATAACCTTGAATTTACTAATGATTGATTAGCCCTAAGTTATGAAAAAATAATGAATTGAAAAATAAAAAGCATTAACTTTTGGGGACAAAGAGCATGCCATCACCATCAATACAATATCTTAATCCTGTAGGTTTTGGACCATCATTAAAAACGTGGCCCAAATGACCTCCACACCTCTTGCATGAAAGGGCATCTCGCGACATCCCTAGTGAATTATCAACATGAACATCAATGCTTTTGGGGCCCCAAGGTTTGAAATAACTAGGCCATCCTGTACCAGAATCAAACTTTGCATCTGACCCAAACAACGGATTGTTACATCCGGCACACACATAAACTCCTGCCTCTTTGACATTATATAACTCACTTGAGAAAGGCCTTTCTGTTCCTTGTTCTCTCAAGATATAAAATTGCTTATCAGTCAATTGCGACTTCCATTCTTCTTCAGTTTTGACTATTTTGTCTACCCAGCTATCATCTATTTTGATGTCAGCGTGAAACTTTGGTGTTGGTTTTGCTGCATCTTTTTTGGAAGATTGAGCACATGAATTAAATGCGATTAATAAGCAAAGAAGAAAAGTAGTTTTATGCATTTTTTATGGATTAAGTTTTAAGAACTTTTGATATTTTGAATATTGTTTGTTGTTGATCTTAAGGAAATAAACTCCTTCATTGAGTGAAGATATGTCTATTTCTTTATTGTTGCCCAACACAGTTTTCATAGCCAAGGCTCCAAACTGATTGAATATTAAAACATCCGTTGGTTCAGCTTGTTCAAATTGTGGAATAGAGATTACAGAACTGGCAGGATTTGGCACAATTGAAAAATTGCTGAATTCGTCTTCCAGTTCATTTATTCCTGAAATGATGTCTGGATTGAATAAAGGAGATTTATCTGCCTGAACAACTTCAAAATTGTCATTGATTTTTGTAAATGACTGAAGAATGGCTAGAGCAAACAATCTTCTTGCTTCCCAAATATCATTTAATTTTAGTACTGCATTAAACGTATAAACATCTCCAACTTGAGAAGAAAGTGATACAACAATTGGATTCGCCCCCGTAAATGATTGTCTAAATACATCAAAATGCTCATCCTCACCATTGGGTGCATTATAAAATACGGTATTTTCTGCCATTGGCACATATAGATACATATTTCCCATTTGATGGCTGGCAACAGTGGTAATTTTCACTTCTACAGCGATGGAATCTGGTCCTTTTGGTTTGAGTGCGGTCGTAATAGAAAACGGAGAAGTTTGATTTTCAAAAGGTGTATAAACTTCTTTATTTTGCACCTGACTTGAAAATCTTTCTACTCCATTTATTGTAAAAGTTGGTGTTCCTCCAAACAAACCATAAAATTTGGTGCGCTCGTCGTTTTCAACTTTATTTTGTTTATTGAATATGCAATTGCTATAAGGAGAACTTGGGTGATAGGCAATGTGAATGATTTCTGGTTTTTGATTCAAAGCTGTATAAAAGCCTGGATTTCTAGACGCACAGATGCTACAAAGTGTATTTGTAAAATGTTCTACCACGATCTTTTTAGAGACTTGGGCTTGGATTTGTTTAAAGCCTAATAAGTTCAACAAGACAAACATTGACGTAAAAAATAATTTCATGATTCGAGATTTTAATGGATACAAAATTGGTTTATATCTGTCACAAATAAATCACGAAACGAATTAAAATGGTCTCAGATGCTCATCAACCAAGTCGTATTATGTTAAAAGAGCCTTTTTTGTCTGCTTGGCGACAACCACAAGAAACATAAAATATTGGAAACAAAATTAAAGACCAGACTTAAATGGTTGAATCAAAAAACCGATGTGGATTCAAAACAACATTTTTCTTGTAAAATCAATTATTCACAACCATTTTTAAAATTTTCTTGGTTATTTCTTTGCGGCAATTGGCAAAATTGGAGTTTTGGTTTTTCCGATCTTTGATCAATCTGGTGGCGAAAAAATATACATTCCCATTGGTTTCAAGATATCCTACCCACCATCCGGTATCCTTTCCTCCATCTCTTGTCCATCCTGTTTTTGCTCGAATGACATGATGGTCACCCTCTTCTTCAATCATCATGGATTTCAAGATTTTGAACGATTCTTTTTTGAAAGGCAAAGTTTCTTCATACACGCCAATTAAAATGTCGATTTGATTGGCTGGGGAAATGGCAAAATTTCCAAAGTTCCAAAAATCAGGATCTGAATTGGACAAATCAACATTACCGTAATGAATTTTTGAAAGGTATTTTTTGTATTTTTCTTTTCCAATTTGTTCTGCCAAAAGAACGTAAACCCAACCAGCTGATGACTTAAAGGCTTCTTTGACCGTCATGTTGTGGTAAATTTCTGGTCGGTACCCATATTTTATGGTATCAGTAGAACCTGGCCAAAAAACAGTATCATTTTCACTTTTGATTACCCCAGTTTCAAGAGCTATGAGCGTATTTACAATTTTGAATGTTGATGCGGGAAGTGTTTTTATGTGACTATCATCAAGGTCTGTAGCTATCCACTTTTTTGCATTATAGTCATAAATGGTTGTGCTGCCCTGAATTTGGCAATCTTCAAATGGTTGTTGGAAATTTATTTGGGCAAGGGAATGATGGCCAAAGAAAAAGATCAATAAGGAGGTCAAAACTTTACCAAACATTCGGAAAAAATTGTGTCAGAAATTTAATTTAGGTTTTGAATTAACCATTATTTCCTAGTGATTATTATACCACATTACATAAAAATCACTTTTGCTGTTGTAGCCATTTCTCGACATGTCTTTTACATTCAAATGAACCATGGTTTACTTGGCCTTTGGTTTCCAGGGCTTCCTTGATTTTTCCCATAGCAAATCTGAAGTCTGTTCCCATATTTTTAAACCTATCAGCAGTTTTTACAGCGCGTTCTATTTCCCAACAAAATTGACCTGCATATAAGTGGTGATCTTGATAAGCATTATTGATTTGGTCTTTGATGTATGAAGCAAGAGACAACAAACTTGCATTTACTGCATGAGGAAAAAGTTGGACACTGTCCACTGGATTGGAAGCCAAAAAGTCAAATACTTGGAAGCCAGATTGCGAGTACAAAAGTTTGACTAGTTCTCCTTGCCAATCAGGATGTGATTTTATTTTTGCAACTGCGCTTTCTTTTACTGCCGCAGTTTTGTATTCATCAGCAAAAACCATAAGGCGCAACATATCTTGTGTTACATCAATTTGAGCTATTTCAGATACCATTCTTTCATTGTTTTTAATGTCTGCATCTGTTGCTGCTGCTGCAACATTCATGTCATTTTGGACACGAGATATTATAGAAGATCCAATGAGTATCAACCAACATATTCCTCCCAAATACACCGCACTTTTCAGTGATTGTTCTGAGATTTTATTAAAATTGAGCGCTTTTCCAAATTCATTGTTACTGACAAAAAATGATAAAAGCACTAACAAAATAATAAGGAATGAAAAAATACCTCCAGTAAAAGTAATAAACTTATGAATAGATGGTTCTTCTTTAAACAAAGCTCCGATTGCAGCTCCACCAATAGCCACAAATAGATAAAATATCAAAAAAATAAATCTTTTGCCAGTTCCAATATGTATCCAAGAAAGTTTGCCTGCAAAGCTTAATAAAGTACCAGAAAGCGTCAATAATCCCATCAATAATACAAACCCATAAATGATCGCCCAGAAATACCCAACAACCCCATCGTTGGAAGGTACTTTTGTGAAATAAATCAACTTCCACAAAAAAAGTGAAAGTGCACTGGATATGATCAGAACTAAATTAATAATAGCAGCCATAAAATTGATTATTAACACTATACATATTAAAAAATATTTTCAATTTTCATAGATCATTCATATTTGGGTAACTAAAAAATAAATTTAAATAACTTTTGCATGCCCTAAGTTATAAGACTAAAATACAATTTTTTTGAAGTTGCAGTCTTTTTTTTTGAAGGAGTTTGTACCTTGCCACATTTCAAATCGCAAAAGAAATTCGATATGCGCAAAGTCTCATGGGGGGTGATCAGCACCGCCAATATTGGTGTAAAAAAAGTTATTCCTGGAATGCAAATGTCTGAATTTATCAGTGTAGACGCTATTTCATCCAGGAATTTGGAAAATGCAAAATCAGCAGCGGCAGCATTAAACATTCCAAAAGCCTATGGGAGTTATGAAGCATTATTGGCCGATCCAGACATTGAGGCTATTTACAATCCCCTACCAAACCATCTCCATGTTGACTGGTCTATCAAATGTTTGGAGGCTGGCAAACACGTACTTTGCGAAAAACCATTGGGACTTGATGCAAAAGATGCTCAAAGATTGGTGGATGCCGCAGCAAATTATCCACAACTGAAGGTAATGGAGGCTTTTATGTATAGATTTCATCCTCAATGGGTGCAAGTCAAAAAATGGTTGGAGGAAAATGCCATTGGCAAAATCAAGGCAATCAACAGCATATTTACCTATTACAATGATGATCCGGCAAACGTGCGCAACCAAGTAAATATTGGTGGTGGAGGTTTGCTTGACATTGGTTGTTACAACATTTCAATTTCTAGGTTTATTACCAATGAAGAACCTACCAGGGTCATTGGAACGATTGATAGAGATCCAGAAATGCAAGTCGATCGATTGGTTTCTGGCATCATGCAATTTGGAGACATTCCTTCCACATTTATTTGTTCTACTCAGTCCTATTTTCAGCAAGGAGCACACATAATAGGAGAGACTGGTAGAATAGAAATTGATGTTCCATTCAATGCTCCAAATGATAAACCTAGCCTTGTCCATCTATGCAAAAACGATAAAAAGGAAACTGTGGCAACAAATGCAGTTGACCAATACATGTTGGAGGGTGAAGTTTTTTCTAGGGCAATCGTTATGGATAAAGCAGTTCCGACTCCTCTTTCGGATGCCATCAACAATATGAAAGTCATCGACGCCATTTTTGAGTCTGGTGAGAAAGGTGGCTGGGTGACATTATAAAAAATTACCAATTCAAAGTTGGCTGCCACGAATTCACGAAATTTTTGTGGCAGATAACATAAGATGATTATGGAAAACCAATGCATCTATTTTTTGTGATGCCACGAATTCACGAAGTTTTGAATTGTGAGAGATACAAAATGATTATTAGAATGAATTCAATTCTTATTTTTAGGATTACATAAAGTCGCAAAGTTCTGAATTTGAAGAATATAAGATAGTTAGACGACAAGTTGGTGGGAAGCAATTAAAGAAAATAAATACCATATCGTGAATAAAAAACAGACACCTAGACGAAAAACCTTGACTAAAAAAGGACGCCTAGCTTCTGCAAAAGACTGGATTACAAAGTATAACGGACAAAATTTAATCTCAGGATATGCGAAATGGTTTGGTGTGGACAAAATTTGTGCGATTAATGAGTTAAAAAATCTCGGAGTAATTATCCCTGAGAAATTAGAGAATCAAATCGTTGAGTCGATTAAAAGGAGAATAGAACAAAGAAATTCAGCAAAAGAAAAAGCCGAGGTCCTAAAGATCGCAGATTATGACCCGGACAACAATTTCGCTTTCATTGTTGGGTACACTTCAGGAGGATTTCCTTTTGGTTTGACACAAGAGGAATTTGAAAATGAGGAGTATGGCAATAAAGACTAATTGGGCAAAAAAACACGAATGCATAACTCTATTCGTGAATTCGTGGCATCCCCATTTCCAATGTTCAAGGCATTACTTTCGTGAATTCGTGGCATATTCTTACCAAGAATTCCTTTCATTGTCTTTTCGTGAATTCGTGGCATCCCTTTTTCAAATATTCGTCGCATTTCAATTCGTACATTCGTGGCATCCCCATTTCCAATGTTCAAGGCATTAACTTTCGTGAATTCGTGGCATTTTCTTACCAAGCATTCCTTTCATTGTCTTTTGGTGAATTCGTGGCATCTTTATTTCAAATATCCCTTTCATTTACATTCGTGAATTCGTGGCATTCCAATTCCTGAAAATTGTAATACTTGTTTTAGTGAATTCGTGGCATTTCCATAACAGGCTCCATCATCTTTCCATTCGTGAATTCGAGCCATAAAAAATGCAGCAATACCAGGATTTCAAGCCTCGTTCTTATCTTTGTATATATAGCAATTGAATATTGATCACCAATTACGACGATTACCGCAAAATCATTCACATCGACATGGATGCTTTTTATGCATCAGTGGAGCAAAGGGATAATCCTGAATTAAAGGGAAAACCCATTGCAGTGGGTGGCGGAGAAAAGCGGGGTGTGACCACAACTGCCTCCTACGAAGCCAGAAAGTTTGGTGTGAAATCCGCTATGCCAGGATGGAAAGCTCGAGAATTGTGTCCTGATTTGATTTTTGTAAAACCAAGATTTGAAGCTTATAAACAGGTTTCAAACCAAATCAGAGCGATTTTCAAAAGATATACAGACTTGATCGAACCTCTTTCTTTGGATGAAGCTTATTTGGATGTGACAAACAATAAAATTAATCAACCCATTGCCACAGAAGTCGCCAAAGCCATCAAAAAAGACATCTTTACAGAAACTCAGCTCACTGCCTCAGCTGGTGTAAGTTATTGTAAATTCATTGCAAAAATTGCCTCAGACATCCAAAAACCCAATGGCCTTACTGTCATTAAACCACATCAGGCCCTAAATTTCCTGGAAACCCTCCCCATTCAAAAATTCTTTGGGGTTGGAAAGGTTACCGCTGGTAAAATGACTGAGATGGGCATCACCAATGGCCTAGACTTGAAAGCGTTTTCAAAAATGGATTTGGTGTCAAGATTTGGAAAAAATGGTGCCTATTATTATGACATGGTTCGTGGAATTGACGATAGACCAGTCGAGCCATTTCGCATAAGGAAATCAATTGCAGTAGAGACCACTTTCGATGAATATTTAAACGAACCACAAGACCTTTTCAATTGTATAGACAGCATTGCCCAAGAGTTGTTCTTAAGAATTGTAAGATCCAATTTTCAAGGAAAAACTTTGACATTAAAAATCAAAAACAAAACATTTCAACAATGGACACGAAGTATCTCACAATCCTTTTCATTTGACAATTTAGAACAAATCAACTCCTTTGGAAAGTCATTGGTAAACCAAAATTTAGACCTCTGTGTTGATGTGAGATTGATTGGTCTTACTGTTTCAAATCCCATCATTGATGAGCCAAAAGTGAATGGTCAATTAGAATTGCCATTCGAATAGCAATGGAAGATGAAAGGATTATAAATTACCCTTTATAGCTCTATCCAGGTGCACATATCCTCCATCAACATGAATGAGCTGGCCTGTTGTATGACTTGACACATTGGACAATAAGAAAACTGCCATATTCGCTATCTCTACAGGTGCAGTCATCCTATTTCCAAAAGGAATCTCTGATTCTATTTCTTTTTTTCGCAATTCTGGATCTGGAAGTGAAGAAAGCCAATTTTTATACATATGGGTATAACATTCTGCAACAATGACAGCATTGACCCTGATACCGTAAGGCAGCAATTCTACAGCCCACTCTCGTGTCAAACCATTTCTCGCACCATTAGCAGCAGCATAACCAGAAGTCCCACCCTGCCCTGTTTCTGCTACTTTGGAAATTATATTTACAATACTACCACCAGACTGCTTGAGGAAAGGTAATAAATGATGAGCCATTAGATAATAATGTACAGTATTGGCATGATAACTTTGTATAAAGCCTTCATAACTGCCGTGTTCCAGTCCAACACCGTCATTGAGACCTGCATTATTGACGAGCCCATGAATATTACCGTACTTTTGTGTGATAGCTTTCACAACCTCCTTACATTGTTGTGGATCATTCAGGTTAGCAACAAATTGGTCGCATTTATTACCTTGAGCAATCAAGGTGTCAGATAAGGATAAATTATCTTTTAAGTCTTTACCTACGATCACTGGGATTGCTCCTTCATTTGCAAGAGTAGTAGTAATTGCTTCGCCAATACCCAAAGCACCCCCAGTCACCACAACCACTTTATCTTTTAATTTAAAATCCATTCTTATAAATTGTAAAAAGCAGTTGCGTTTTCAGCAAAAAAAGCGCTTTTTTCTGCAGATGTAAATGTATCAAAATATTTATTCACAATTCCCAATACTTGCTCATATTTACCAGCGACCAAACATACAGGCCAGTCAGAACCAAACATCACTTTTTGAATACCGAAGGCATTCAAAACTACATCCAGATAAGGTAACAATTGCTCATAGGTCCAATGATCATAATCTGCTTCCGTGATCATACCGGAAATTTTACAAGAAACATTTTCTAGTTTACCTAGTTCTTCCATATTTCGTTGCCAGTCTACAATTTCGCCCATTTTGATGAATGGCTTGGCGATGTGATCTACTACAAATTTTTGATCTGGAAATTGCTTTGCTAACTTAATGGAATTTTCAAGGTGTTGGGGAAATATGAGGATATCATAAGTGAAGTCAAAATCTTTTAAGCTACCAATGCCATTGAGGAAGGCGTCTTGGAGCATAAAATCGGGGTGTTCGCCTTGCAAGACATGTCTAAACCCTTTAATTTCAGTAAACTGAGCAAAGTAATCCAACCGCTCTGATATTTTTGGAGATCTTAAATCAACCCAACCAACAACACCTTTGACAAAGTCATTTTCTCGGGCTATTTTTAAAAGAAAAAGTGTCTCTTCTTCTATTTGGTCTGCTTGGACTGCCACGCATCCCATCACTTGATTTTCATTATATACTTCCGACAAATCAGCTGGATAAAAATCTCTTCTGATCACTTTCATGTCTTCATCAATCCAATCATGTTTGACTGGTTCATATTTCCAAAAATGCTGATGACTGTCAATTATTTTTATATCCATTAGAGATGCGTTTTAAATCCTTAAGAATCAAGTAAACTAAAGATTTCGTCCATCAGTCGCCATTTTTCGCCAGCTTTTGAATTTGGCAAAGCCTGTTGATATTTCCACATTAAATTTTCCCATTCTTGCACTTTAGGATTTGACCTATCCATTTGTGATTTCGTGGCAAAATCAAAGGATTGATCTACTTCCATGATCATAAATAATCGATTTTCAACCCTATAAATGTGCATGTCCAAAATGCCGGAGTTTAAAATGGAAGCTTTTATTTCTGGCCAAATTTTTACATGATACTGTTCATATTCAGAAATTAAAACCTGGTCATCAACCAAGTCTAGTGCAAGACAAAACCTCTTCATCAATGTGTCATTTTGATGGGTGAAATTGTGGATCCTTTTGATTCCTTATTTTTAATAAAGCCATAAATTCCTATCACTAGAAAACACAAAACAGGCATAATGTAGGAGATTTGAATGTTCCCACCCATGCTGTCACTGATGTATCCCATGATGACTGGAATGAATGCACCTCCCACAATACCCATTACTAAAAAAGCAGAAGCCATCTTACTTTCCTCTTCAGTAAGTCCTTCTAATCCTAATGAAAATATAGTAGGAAACATAATCGACATAAAGAAAGGAGTTGCAATCAAAG
>JAKQLF010000316.1 GCA_029567325.1 Bacteroidota bacterium
TCCATAGCCTTGATGGCTTGTTCGACTTTTTCAACGCTGACCCCTAAATGTTGAATTTTTCCTTCTTCCTTCAACCTGTCAAAAAGTTCAAATATTTCTGGTCTGTAATAGGTATCATTGGGCATGCAATGCAATTGAATCAAATCAATGGTTTCTAAATCCATGTTGCATAGACTGTCTTCCACAAAATTTCTCAACGCCTTGGTTGTGTAGGAAGCATCTGTATGAGGATTTAACTTCCGGCCACATTTAGTTGCAACATAAATCTTTTGGCTATATTCTTTTACAACCCTTCCAACAGCTTTTTCACTGTGACCGTCACCATAAACATCAGCAGTATCGATGAAGTTTATACCTGCGTCAATGGCAGTATGCAATATTTTATCAGCATTTTCATGGCTAAATTCCTGGCCCCAGGCTCCACCTACTTGCCAAGTGCCCAAACTGATTTCTGCAACTTCTATATTTGTTTTGCCTAAAATTCTCTTTTTCATATTATAATTTATACTAATTTGTAAAGTTCTTTTAATATTTTCCTGTAGTGAAGCATGATGCTGGTAAGCCCTCTTTGTTGAATAAATTGGGGTTTGAATCATTTTTCATTGCAAATCGGACATTTTTTGGTTTTTTGACTGAAGTTGATTGCACCATAACATCTGCGCCCTTGATACTCGCTGATGCTGGGAACCATTGGTCGTCCATTGATTGGACTTCAAATCCATTGATTTCACTTCCCATTGATTTCAAACCATTTGGAGCATTTTGGAAATGGACCAAAACCGTTTCTGATTTTATTTCATGTGATAGATATCTTGGAAAACCGACAAAGTCAGGATTTGTTTGATAAATATTTTTGAGCGCCAATCCTGCGAACCGTTTGCCCACATCTATTTTATTTCTCGGGTGGATGTCGTCTAGGTCACCGATGTCTGAAACTACGATCATGTCAGTTTTTGAAATTAAATCGACTACTTTTGCTTGTTCTGCTCTTATTATTGCACCATCGTTGTTGTCATTGCCATATCCTTTATAAGGCGCAATTTGAGCCAGATAAAAAGGGAAATCATCTCCCCAAACTGCTCGCCAACTGGTGATCATGGTTGAAAGCAATCGGCTATAACTTTTCGCATTGACTGTATTTGTTTCACCTTGATACCAGAGTACCCCTGCAAGTTTGTAAGGTGCCAAAGGATGGATCATTGCATTGAATGTCACTCCGGGTTTGTGTGGCCCCCAGGGTTCGTTTCTGAGTTTTAAAGAGGCTTCATTGAGTATTTTGTCACCATGTACCGCGTATTCAGGAGTCCAAATTTCAGCTGGAGTTCCACCCCAAGCG
>JAKQLF010000375.1 GCA_029567325.1 Bacteroidota bacterium
ATCCAACTAAACCAAACTTACTTGCATTGTATGCAGTTCCTTTTTCGAAAAAATTTGTACCGGCTAAACTTGAAATTGTAATTATATATCCTTTGCTTTCAATGAGTGCAGCCAAAGAAGCTTTTACAGAATAGAAAACACCCGTAAGGTTTATATCTATCACATCATTCCACTGATCTACTGTAAGGTCTGTAATATTGGCAAAATGTCCTACACCAGCATTAGCAACAAGAACGTCTATACTTCCAAAAGTTGAAATAGTTTCATTTACACACTTTTGTTGGTCTTCCATACTTCTTACATCACAAACCACCGTCATCAAAGCAGGATTGGCAATAATTTCAGAAACTTTATCAAGGTCTTCTTGTGTCCTTGAAGTGATACAGACATTCATACCTTCATCAAGCATGAATTGAGCAATGGCAAGACCGATACCTTTAGAACCACCTGTTATTAAGGCCGTTTTCCCTTTTAAATTTGTCATAATTATTTGTTTATCTAGTTAGATAAACGTTTCTGTTGCGTTCTAGTTCTCTGAAGAAAGGATCATGTAAATCTTTGATGAAGTGTATGGCCTCACCGGTTGACTTCATTTCAGGCCCCAACTGCTTGTCTACGTTGGGAAATTTATTGAAAGAAAAGACAGGAACCTTGATGGCATAACCTGTAAGGTTTTTGGTAATTTCAAAATCTTTCAACTTTTTAGCGCCAATCATGACCAAAGAAGCGATGTTGAGATAAGGGACGTTGTAAGCTTTTGCTATGAATGGTGTTGTCCTAGACGCCCGCGGATTTGCTTCAATGACGTATACTTTTTCATCTTTGATGGCAAATTGGATGTTGATAAGACCAATGATGTTTAAGGCTTTGGCGAGCTTGTAAGTATATTCTTTCATTTGCTCCAACACATTTTCACTCAGACTATATGTAGGCAAGGTGGCATTGCTATCACCAGAGTGAATTCCTGCAGGTTCGATGTGTTCCATAATGCCCATGATGTGTATTTCATCACCATCACAGATAGCATCTACCTCGGCTTCTTTGGCATGAACCAAAAACTGATCTATCAAGACTTTGTTATCTGGCATGTGTTTGAAGATATTTAAAACTTGCTTTTCAAGTTCATCGTCATTGATCACGATTCTCATTCTTTGACCGCCAAGTACGTAAGAAGGTCTCACCAAAACTGGATAAGTTACTTTTTGGGCAACGGCAATGGCTTCGTCAGCATCTTTGGCTGTACCATATTTAGGATATGGAATGTGTAACTCTTTTAATAAGTCAGAAAAACGTCCTCTGTCTTCTGCCAAGTCCATGTCATTGTATGAAGTGCCGATGATTTTGATACCTTTATTATGTATTTTTTCAGCAAGTTTGAGTGCAGTTTGACCCCCTAACTGTACAATGACACCTTCTGGTTTTTCTAAGTCTATGATTTCCTCCAGATGTTCCCAATAAACAGGCTCAAAATATAATTTATCAGCAATGTCAAAATCTGTGGAAACAGTTTCAGGATTACAATTGACCATGATGGCTTCGTATCCAGCTTCTTTGATGGCTAGCAGACCGTGTACACAGCAATAGTCAAATTCAATTCCTTGACCTATGCGATTTGGTCCAGAACCCAACACAATGATTTTTTTCTTGCCAGGAGTTGGGATAGATTCGTTTTCATGATCGAAAGTAGAATAGTAGTATGGAGTTTTGGCTTCAAATTCTGCGGCACAAGTATCTACCATTTTGTAAGTCCTGACAATACCCAGTTTTTTGCGCTGTCTGGTTACTTCAACTTCATTGATTCTCAGAAGCCAAGCAATTTGTGCGTCGGAATATCCGTGAGATTTGAGATCTCTAAAGAAATCTGCAGGAATATCTTCAGCCACATTGTATTTCAATAATTCGTCCTCCATGGTAACCAACTTTTTGATTTGTTTGATGTACCACTTGTCAATATTGGTCAATTTTTGAATAGACTTTTCAGGAACACCTAGTCTCAAAGCGTCTTTTACTCTGTATATTCGGTCGTCACTCACTTTTTCCAGACGCTCTAAAATATCCTCTGTGCGAATCCATTCTTTCATATCTGCACCAAGACCGCTGCGGTTATTTTCCTGACTTTGACAAGCTTTTTGCAGGGCTTCAAGAAAAGTGCGACCGATGGCCATAACTTCCCCAACAGATTTCATTTGCAAACCAAGAGTAGTGTCAGCGCCATTGAACTTTTCAAAATTCCAACGAGGCATCTTTACAATGACATAGTCCAAACTTGGCTCAAAAAAAGCTGAAGTTGTTTTTGTAATTTGATTTTTGAGTTCATCCAGAGAGTAACCAATTGCTAATTTGGAAGCAATTTTAGCAATTGGATATCCAGTTGCCTTGCTGGCTAATGCAGATGACCTAGAAACTCGGGGATTTATTTCAATCGCTATGAGTTCTTCGTTTTCGGGATTAAGGGCAAATTGTACATTACAACCACCAGAGAAATTGCCCATAGAACGCATAAGTTCCATGGCATCATTGCGCATTTGTTGGTAAGCTGTATCAGAAAGCGTCATTGCTGGCGCAACAGTGATGGAGTCGCCAGTGTGAATTCCCATTGGGTCTAGGTTTTCCACAGTACAGATAATCACCACATTATCTTTTGAATCTCGAAGTAATTCCAGCTCATATTCTTTCCAACCAAGAACCGCCTTTTCTACCAAAACTTCATGAGAGGGAGAAGCATCCAAACCTCTTCGCAATGCAACATCAAACTCTTCTTCCTTATGCACAAATCCTCCGCCGAATCCACCCAAAGTGTAGGATGGGCGAATAACCAAAGGAAAGCCAATTTTTTGAGCAGCCTCTTTACCCTCCAAAAAGGAGTTGGCAATGAAAGATGGAGCAACTTTTTGGCCAAGTGAAATGACATGCGCACGGAATTTATCTCTATTCTCTGCCAATTCGATAGCATCTATATCGACACCGATCATTCTTACGTTGTATTTTTCCCAAATGCCCATATTATGAGCTTCTATTGCAAGGTTGAGTGCGGTCTGTCCGCCCATGGTTGGTAAAACAGCATCGATTTGTCTTTCGGAAAGTATTTTTTCAATGCTTTCTACGGTAAGAGGTAAAAGATAAACGTGATCAGCTGTCACATTATCTGTCATAATGGTGGCGGGGTTGGAATTGATGAGACTTACTTCAATTCCTTCTTCGCGCAAAGATCTGGAGGCTTGTGTTCCAGAATAATCAAATTCGCATGCTTGGCCAATGATGATAGGACCACTTCCAATGATGAGTACAGATTTGATAGATGTATCTTTAGGCATTCTCCGGATTTTGACAGTAATGGATAATTTTCAATTTGCGCGCAAATATAAGTGTTCATCTTTTTTTAAAGGTGATATAGTTTGTGTAATATAACACGATGTGTTAAAAAAAGTGCTTGGCGGGTTCATATCATCCAAAAGATAAACCTGTTATATCCCACTTGCGCTCAGATCTGAGTTTTGTACGATTTCAATTTATTTTATGGAAGATCTGCCTAAATATGTAGCAATGTGAGCTCAAAAGCTTAAAGAAATGTTTAATCCATTATTTTTGTGCTACCAATGTAAACGATTGCTAATATATATGATAAAGACAAACACGGCATACAAGATCATAGGTATTGATCCGGGTACAAATATTTTGGGTTATTCGGTTGTAGAAATTGAAGGAAACAAGCTGACAATTTTAACATTTGGGGTGATTAAACTCAAAAATCTGGAAGATCACCAGAGCAAACTACGTGAAATTTTTCTACAGCTTCAAGAAATCATAGAAACCTACTTGCCTAGTCAAATGGCAATTGAAGCCCCGTTTTATGCAAAAAATGCACAATCGTTACTTAAATTGGGTCGAGCTCAAGGTGTAGCTATAGCGGCAGGAATAACAATGGGTTTGGGAATTACAGAATACATGCCCAAGAAAATCAAAATGTCGGTAACGGGCAATGGTAATGCTTCTAAAGAACAGGTAGCAGCCATGTTGGAAAATCTTTTAAAAGTAAAAATAACTACAGAATATCTCGACGCAACAGACGCACTCGCGGTAGCTTACTGTCACTTTAATCAAAGTGGAGGACTTTCTGTGAAAGGAAAAAAATATAGTGATTGGTCTTCTTTTGCAAAAAATAATGAGACAAGGGTGGCTAAAACAGGAAAAAAAGAAATATGAAAATATTGATAACCGATAAGGTTCATGAATTATTGATTGAAGGATTGATCAAAGAAGGCTTTGATGTGCGTTTTGATACTTCGGTTGAAATGAAACATTTACCGGCCCTACTTCCAGAGTTGGATGGTATCATCATCAATAGTAAGATCAATATGAACCAAGCAATGATTGATCTGGGGACAAAACTCAAATTCATAGCTCGACTTGGTTCTGGTATGGAAATCATTGACCGAAATTACGCAGCAGAAAAAAATATTGTATGTATCAATACTCCTGATGGAAACTGCGATGCAGTGGCAGAACATGCAATAGGTATGTTGCTTTCATTTGCCAATAACCTGTGTAAAGCAAATAAGGAAGTCAAAAATTTTGATTGGAGACGAGAGGAAAATAGGGGGTTTGAAATAGGTGGGAAAACAATTGGTATCATAGGAATGGGTCATACAGGGAGTGCACTAGTCACAAAACTTGCTGGATTTGGAATGAGGATTCTTGGACACGATAAATATAAAGAAGATTACGGCCAAGCCTGTCAGCATGTTGAGGTAGCGAGTAAGGAAGAGATTATGGAAGAGTGTGACATCATCAGTTTTCACTTACCTTTGGCAAAAGATACTTTTCATTATGCCAACGACCAATTTTTTGCAGGTCTGAAAAAAAGCCCTCTCATCATAAACACTTCGAGAGGGAACGTAATCCAAACAGAAGCAATAATAGAGGCATTGTCCAAAAAAATGATATCTGGCGCTTGTCTTGATGTATTTGAAAACGAAAAACCGCAAAAATATTCTGCCGCAGAAAAAGACAAATATGAAGCGTTATTTTCTTACGAAAATGTGATGGCAAGTCCCCATATTGCGGGCTGGACAAATGAATCTTTGACCAAAATAGCAAGTCTTACTTTGTCAAGAATTGTAAAAGTTGTGAAAACTTTTGATAAAAAGTCTTAAAAAACGTTAACTAAATTATAACCGATTGTTTTATAATTGCAAAAGTTATTGAAACCAACGCTACCGTACAATACCTCCAGATACCAAAAACCGAGTGAACCTAACCAGGCTAAAACATTCAATTCATTATTAAAAATGTAGTTTTTAATGATATAAGAATGTTACATAAATGTAATTATTAAGGATAAAAAACGAATTAAATGAAGCAAATTTACCTATGCTTGATTTTGATGTTCATTACTTCGGCAGTCTTTGCTCAAACGAGTTTGGAAGGAAAACTCAAGGACAAAGAAACAGGCGAGCCAATTTTGTTTGGTACCGTTGCCTTGTATAAAAATGGCATCCTTATTACTGGCGCGGAGTCAGACGTCGATGGAAATTTTTATGTTTCGGATGTAGAACCAGGAACATACGATGTAGAAGTCAAATATTTGGGATACTCAGATATGATGACTACAGGCGTTTTCTTGAAAGCCGGTCAAACGACCAGGTTGAATTTTGATATGATTGTATCTGGTGTAATTCTTGAAGAAGCCATCATTACGGCCTATCGAAATCCACTCGTAAATGTTGACAACACCACCACCGGTACTGTAATTTCTTCAGAGAAAATTGGTGCATTGCCGGTAAAGGGGTTAAATAGCATCGTTGCAACCTCTGCAGGAGTAGCGACGCAAGACGGGAGTGACCCGTCCATCAGAGGATCAAGAAGTAATGAAACGGTTTATATCATTGACGGTATCAGGACATTTGGATCTGTGCCTCAATCAGAAATAGATCAACTACAAATAATTACCGGAGGAATTGAAGCAAAATATGGTGACGTAACAGGAGGAATCATTTCATTGACTACCAAAGGACCGTCTGATAAGTTTTCAGCAGGTTTTGATATTGAAACGTCCAAATACTTAGACCCATATGGCTACAACTTGGGTATGGGATATTTATCTGGTCCTATTTTAAAAACAAAAAAGGTCAGACGACTTTGGGTTACCGGGTCTCTGGTCAGTTCCGAGACATCAAAGATAACTCTCCAAGTGCTGTTGGCGTTTATCGGGCCCCAGAAAGTATCATTAGACAATTAGAAGAAAACCCATTATACCAACTTGGTAATGTCAATTTACCTGCTGCCGAATTGTTGAGAAACGCAGACATAGGAGATCCATTAAAAGCACGGCCAAATACTGGGGACAGAGATATTAACCTGGTAGCAAAATTGGACGCAAGACTAAGCAATGCCATTGATTTGTCTTTATCTGGTAATTATATCAAAAATAAAAACCAGTTTACACCAAACATTGCAGGATGGACAATGCTCAACTGGACCAATAATCCTTTTCAATTGAGTGATAGATATAGGGTTAATTTTAGATTTAGACACAAATTGGGGGCACAATCTTCAAGCACCAAAGAGCAAGGAGCTAAAAAGTCATCATTGCAAAACTTTTCATATACTCTACAAGGAGGTTATGAAAGAGGTAGAGATAATTCAGAAGATATCAGACATCAAGATCGATTGTTTGATTATGGATATTACGGAGCAACAAATGTAGACTATAATCCATTTTTTGGCTTTGACATTGATACCGACCAAGGAACGATTGATTTCAGACACCTTGGATATACTCAGGTAGAGGGAGAGTTTGTGCCAGGAACGCAAAATAGCACACTAGCATTTTTGAATAGACAAAATGGTCTTATTGACAATGACCTCAACAATGTGTGGAATAATTTATTTGCAAATCCTGGACAAGTTTACAATACATACAATAAGTCTGAATCAGACCTAGTCACATTCAATGTTAGCTCTGGTTTTGACTTTTTACCAGGAGGTTCAGAAAAAGGTAGACACAATATTCAACTTGGATTTATGTATGAGCAAAGGGTAAATAGGAATTACACACTCAACCCACGCGGATTGTGGAGACTCGGAGATCTTTTGGTA
Source organism: Bacteroidota bacterium (assembly GCA_029567325.1). Taxonomy (GTDB): domain Bacteria; phylum Bacteroidota; class Bacteroidia; order Chitinophagales; family Saprospiraceae; genus JADKBO01. The sequence continues at coordinate 7,099 of JAKQLF010000375.1, forward strand.
AATAACCACATAAAAGGTATAGATCCAGAAGTTGTGCTCAGAGACACCATGGTTTTCAACCCTCTTGTGCAAGCCAATGTGAGCCTTCCCATTTATCAAACATTGGTGCAGACAAGTTCAGAAGATAAGTTTTACCGCACAATCAGAGAAAAACTTGGTGTAGGCATCAATGAATTCGTCAACATTGATGGCATAAGCCCTGACCAACTTTCACTAGACATGTTTTCTGCCAAAGAACTTTCAGATCAGCAATTGATTGATTATTATGGCTATGATTACTTAGGAAATAAACTTTCTGGAACTGCAACATTTGCAGATTTCTTCAGAGAAAGAAATGCTGATGGAACAAGAACCTTCAATGTTGCTCCATTTACACCAATTTACATGGCGGGTTATATTCAAGATAAATTCTCTTATAAAGACATCATCTTCCGACTGGGAGTAAGAGTAGATTATTATGACGCCAATACCAAAGTACTCAAAGACCCATATTCTTTATATGAAATAGAATCCGCCGATCAATTTTATCAAAGGACTGGTAGAACACAACCCGCATCCATTGGTGATGATTATAAAGTATACGTAACAGGTGAGGAATCAGATGAAGTCATTGGTTATCGAGTAGGAGATCAGTGGTTTAGTTCCAATGGTACATCCGTTACAAATGGTAATGCTATTTTTAATGGTGGCATTGTATATCCTGCTTATGTGGGTCGTACAGCTTCAGGTCAAACACCTGCAAGAGTGCTCAATATTCAAGATCCAGATTTTGACATCAATACTTCATTTGATGATTATAAGCCACAATTTAATGTAATGCCAAGGTTGGCATTTTCATTCCCAATTTCTGAGGAA
>JAKQLF010000389.1 GCA_029567325.1 Bacteroidota bacterium
CTCCTAAACACGAGTGGGAAGGAACAATGATCCGCTTTGAAAATCCAGATGGCAGCTTTGGCCCTTGGAAAGACCTCAAAGGCTCTGCAGGGAATAGTGTGACGGTGGTAGGATCTGTACCCAACCAAGCTTCCTTACCTGCAAACTATACAGGGAATGTTGGGGATATGTACATCGCTGTTGATAACGGAACTGGATATGTTTGGGATGGGTCAAAGTGGCTTAGTGTAGGAAACATACAGGGACCAGCAGGTCCAACTGGCCCAGCAGGTCCAAAAGGTGACGTTGGCGCTCAAGGAGTGCAAGGTACTCAAGGTCCTGTAGGAGATCCAGGACCACAGGGTCCAAAAGGCGACAAAGGTGAGAAAGGAGATGATGGTAAAGATGGAACTGGGGTGACAATAGTTGGGAGTGTAAGCGGAAGCGGAGCATTGAATCCAAATTACACAGGCAACACTGGTGATATGTTTATTGATCAAGTAAACGGTACTGGATATGTCTGGGATGGTACTAAATGGAATGCGGTTGGTCAAATCCAAGGGCCACAAGGACCACAAGGACCAAAAGGCGATCAAGGTGCTCAAGGTCCACAAGGAGTTGCCGGTCAACAAGGTGTACAAGGCCCTAAAGGCGATACGGGTCAACAAGGAGCACAAGGCTCCCAAGGTCCCAAAGGTGATAAGGGTGATCAAGGCCCCAAGGGTGATGCTGGAAAAGATGGTACTGGCGTATCAATCGTGGGTAGTGTGAATGGAAGTGGTCAACTAAATCCAAATTATACAGGTAACACTGGTGATATGTTTATTGATCAAGTAAATGGCACTGGATATGTATGGGATGGCTCAAAATGGAATGCTGTTGGTCAAATTCAGGGACCCAAAGGGGATAAAGGAGATAAGGGAGATAAAGGGGATGCAGGTACAATGGGGGCAGCCGGTGTAAAGGGTGACAAAGGAGATGCTGGTGGCCAAGGAGCTCAAGGGCCTCAAGGCATACAAGGGCCAAAAGGAGATAAAGGGGATACTGGATCGGTAGGTTTGCAGGGTGCTCAAGGACCTCAGGGTCCAAAAGGCGACAAAGGCGATGCGGGTGCTCAGGGACTTAAGGGAGATAAAGGGGACACTGGTGCTCAAGGTAATCAAGGCCTCAAAGGAGATAAAGGGGACATTGGTGCTACTGGTCTTAAAGGAGATAAAGGGGACAAGGGGGATACCGGTGCTCAGGGTATCCAAGGTCTAAAGGGAGATAAAGGTGATGTTGGTGTCAAAGGTGACAAAGGTGACACTGGAGCTCAGGGTATTCAAGGACTCAAAGGTGATAAAGGAGATGTTGGCGCTACCGGCCTTAAAGGAGACAAAGGCGATGCTGGGGCTCAAGGCATTCAGGGTGTTAAGGGCGATAAAGGGAATAAGGGTGATACCGGTGACCAAGGTATTCAAGGTCCCAAAGGTGATAAGGGTGATACTGGTGCTACCGGAGCTCAAGGTATTCAAGGACCTGCGGGTTCTTATACAGCAGGTTCTGGTATATCCATCAGTAATGGAGTCCTAACCAATACTGGCGATACCAACGGTAATGATGATCTTACCAATGCAACCGTTGCAGCTGGTGATGTTACCGGAAATTTTGGTAATCTAAGGGTTGATGGAATTGAAGGAAAGCCAATCTCGGGTATTTTGGCTCCAGATAATATTTTGAAATATACAGGAACTTCGTGGGTTGGATCACTGAATGACTTTGAAAATACAAATGAGATTCAAATCATTCAAAACCAAGGAACAAATATTTTCCTATCTGGCTCTACTGCCACCAAAGTAGATTTAGCAACTTTACCTGGTCTAGGAAGTCGATGGACAGCAAGCGGAAATGATATTTATTATGCCTCTGGGAAAGTTGGCATAGGCACAGGTGCTAACAGAATTGAACTAAAAAATTCAACCGAAATAGGAATTTTTCAAGGGGGAAGTGAAAGGCTAAGAATCAATGGTTTGAATGGAGGAACTTTTGTAAATGGATCTACAACAATTGACAATGATGGAGTGAAGATCGTGAATAAACTGGCCGTTGGTTCTTCTTCTGTAAGTGGTTCCGCACAAGCTTTCATCCAATCTTCATCCACAAATCCTCTATTGGTCGTTGGTAAAAGTAATACTGCACTGATGGCAACGGAGTCTGGATCTGTGAGTATTGGAGTACAAGCATCTCCTTCTTTGATTCCTGTACAAGGTTTATTTGTTCAAGGACAATCCAATTTTAATTCCTCTATTACAGTCCTAAATGGTACTGCTACTAAGCCTGGCGGCGGTTCTTGGAGTGCCCCATCAGACGCCAGATTGAAAGAACATATTAAGCCTTATCAAAGGGGATTGGCTGAAGTTTTGGCGGTAATGCCTGTAACCTATCAGTATAACGGTAAAATGAACCTTCCACCCGATAAAATTCATGCGGGTGTAATTGCACAGGATCTTGCAAAAGTCGCTCCTGAAATGGTAGAAAAAATGCTCAATCAAAAAGACACCGATTTTCTTACGGTCAACTCAAGTGATTTTACTTATATGTTGATCAACGCCGTTAAAGAACTTTCAAACCAAAATAACGAATTGAAATCCAGATTGGAAAAACTCGAAAGTATGGTAAACATCTTAAGTAGTTTGGATTCTGCAAAGCAAGGAAGTAAGTGAAAAAAAATCTCTTTATATGGATCTTTTTGGCAGTTTCCTTGACAGAGATTGCCGCTCAAAGCAGTGACTTCAAAGTTTCTGGTTTTTTGGGCGGCGGAGTAGACGTTTACAACGTTGATGGCATAGAAAATAGAAGAAGTCCGCTAGCGTATCATGTAAATGCCGGCACTACTTTTTCATATAAAAAATTCCGTGTCCCTGTTTCATTGGCTTATAGCAACCAACGATTTAGTTATGGATATGCCTTAAACAGAATTGGAATAAGTCCAACTTACAAATGGGCAAAAGGCCATCTTGGTTGGTCTTCGATGGCTTTTTCTCCATATGTGATGAATAGGAAACAGTTTTTGGGTGTTGGTGTAGAACTAAACCCCGGTATTCTTAGGTTTTCTGCTTTTACAGGAACCCTCGAAAACCCTAGAGCCATACAAGACACCATTCTTTATGGAGCGGTCCTTTTGCCAAGTTTTAAAAGACGGGCATATGGTGTAAAACTTGGTGTGGGAAGTAATAGAAATTATTTTGATCTTATCGCCTTCAATGCAAGGGACGACATCAGCTCTTTGCAATCTGATGAGGTAATAAGAATGGGAGTTCTTCCCGAAGACAATTTGGTCATTGGCACAGGATTCAAAGTTTCCATAAAACAGTTTTTCACTTTGGAGTCTAATGGAGCTTTAAGCGGGCTTACCAGAAATAAAACAACACAAGAAATTGTTTACGATCAACAAAATCTGGTATCTCCATTTCTTACGGCGACCGGAAATACACAAGCTAGTATTGCAGGAAATGTGCGTGGTCGTTTCTTGGTAAAGAGCCAATCGGTTGGTTTGGAATATAAACGCATAGAGCCCAATTTCAGGTCACTGGGTTTGCCTTTCATTCAGACAGATATTCAGGCATATTTGGCTTTTGTAAACCTCAATTTATTCCAATCAAAACTCAGTGTAAATATGCAGGGAGGCCTACAAAACAACAACTTGAGAAACACGAAAGCGATTCAATCCAATCGCAAAATTGCCAATATTCAAGTAATGTACCGACCTACCAAACAATTACAGTTTATGGTCCAGCACAACAACTTTACCAATGATACAGAAGGAGGCACCATCGAACTCAATGATACCTTAAGATTTACTTTGACAAGTGGACAAACGGGCTTTTTTGCAAAATATTCAACCAATACCAAGGAAGATAAGTGGCACGTTTCTTTAAATCTAAATCAGCAAAGTATTCAAGATTTGAGCCCTGTTTCGCGCATTAGCGGTGACATTACCAGTTGGAATGCCACTGCAAGTTTGGGGAAAGATTTTGATGCTTTAGACCTCAATGTAAAAGGTTCTTTGATTTATGCCAATTATGATGGAAGCTTTGAAAACCAAAAAAGATATGGCGGGGGATTGAGCTTGAATAAAAAATTCTTTGAAAAGAAGTTAAATACAAGATTCGATACGCGCTATTTCAGAAATGACATCGGCGAATTTGGCAACGGTGGGGTATTGACTTCCGGGCTCAATTTAAACATCAGTCTGAGTAAGAGACAATCCTTGTCTCTCAATACTTATTATATCAATAAAACATCTATTGCAAGTCGGGACTTCAGTGAATTACGATCCGGTTTGTCATATCAAATACGTTTGTAAATATGCAAAAGAAGTGGACATATCTAGTGTTGTTGGTCCTGATCCTTTGGGCAATGCGCACCAATGCACAACGCCCAGTGGAGGTTTTGGTCAATGTACAACCGCCTTATCCCACAGATCTCAATAGATACGAAGAAGACTTTGAAAACTATATTTTTACCGTAATCAATCATACAGAAACCCGTCATGAGTTTTTTATCACTGCAACCTTATATAGCGATAATGGAGTCTCTATCTCTTTTGATCCTGGATATAGACCCGGACTTCCTTATGTAATTGAGCCCCTGGAAACGATGGTTATCACAGGCGGGCAACTTCTACAAGATTATGGTGGACTGACTACCGCTGACCTACGCATAGAAGGGATTGGAATTCTCAACACTGTGTCTGGAGTTCTGCCTGAAGGAAATTATTCTTTGTGTGCCTTTGCCATTCACTATGAGTCTGGTACCATCATGAGCACCGGTTGCTCTTTTGAATTTACCCCGAACTTCCCTGGCATGCCAGAAATCATCTATCCATTGAATGAATCAAACATCAGCTATTCTGCCACAGAACTCTTTAATATTGCTTGGTTGCCGCCAAATCCAGATGCTGGTGGCGTTTCCACTTATGAATATTTGTTGAAAATCATAGATATTACCAATGTCCCTATAGTGGATTTTGAAGCTCTTTTCCTCACAGGGGGTATGCCAGTAGTGCTAGAACAACCTGTACTTGGACTAAATTATGCGTACAATGGAGAGGGCAGTGATCCGCCACTGGAGGACGGTCATACTTACGCCATCAGGGTGCAAGCAATGGATCCAATGGGCACAGAAGCACTTGCCAATCAGGGTTATAGCGAAATTGTCACTTTCAGTGTAAGTGCTGACTCAATTGTAAGTACCACAAATGAAGAAGACATTGTACTTCCAGAAGATTGCGAAACAAGGTGTAATATTCCTGCTATTTCAGACTCTATTCCAGTGACATCCTTGGCAGGTGTGAACAACCTGAGAATTGGATATTTTGCAATTTATGATGCAAACTTGACAGCAACAGGGTCTGTCTTTAGTGGTACAGGAAAAATTCAACTCAACTTTTTAAACAACATCAGGATCGATGTCATACTTGACGACGTAATGATCAACAGCAATGGTGAAATTTTTGCTGGATCCGTGCGACCTGTTGCAAATACTGATCCTCAAATTGCGGATGCACTTGATTATGTGAATTTGGGTATCGTGGAAGACGGACTGGATGCTTTGGCTGGAGTTTTACCACCAGAAACCTCTGCTCAGTTGGGCAACTATCTTCACGAAACTCGGCTAGTTGGTGGATTAATTGGTCTCAACAGCGTGAGCATGCCCATAGCATTTAGTGAAAACATCAAAGGAAATGAATTTACCATTGGAATCACCGATATTTCTTTAACGGCTGATGGGGCAAAAGCTAATATTTTAGCTGGATTGAAGTTGGCGATGTTTGATGGACCAAACTGGGTCATGTTTACTGGTAGAGATGTCTGTTTACATCCTGCTGGTTTTGGCGGCCAATATACACTAGCGTTGGGTGCAGATATTGTCATCAACAACCAAACAGAAAATCCAAATATGTTTGAGGTCGGTATCAAAGGTGGTGCAGATGGTTGCCAATTGAGCATGGGCTGTGCAGGTATCGAATCTTTGCAGGTGGTTGGCGAATTAGCCTTCCCGCGGAACATGTTGGTTCCTGAACTTCCTGATGGGACCATAGGAGAAGACAAAGTAAAAGCAACTTTTGGCTTTGAAATCACACCTAGTGGTCAGGGAGACAGCATTGCAGGCGGCAGTAATTGGATGGCTGCGCTCAACTTTACACCATTCCAAATCAACAAATTGGAGGGCTGGACATTCAATGTGAATACAGCATATTGGGATATGTCTGATCTTGAGAATCCACCCGCTATAAATTTCCCGACTAATTATGCCAATGTAGATTCCACTTTTCAGGGTGTTTATATCAAAAGTGCTCAAATAAAAGCACCGGCTAAAATGGCCATTACTGATGCTGATCGCGGAGTAGTGACCGTCGAAAACATTTTAATAGACCCCAATTTATACATGGACATTACTGCCACCAACCTGCTCAATCTAGACCAAGGGCAAATGGATAGTTGGGCTTTTGCACTTGATACAATTCATCTTGGTATATGGAACAATACTTTGGAAGGAGGTCATTTGTCGGGCAGGATTCACGTTCCTGTTTTGGACTCCGCTACTCATGTAGTTTATAGAGCAATGATTGTACAGGGTGAGTCAGAAAGCACGGAACCCGGAGCGAACCCGGGAGATGGGAATTATGCTTACAATTTTTCTGTGACTTTTACAGAAGATGCAAACTTTCCAATATTAGCAGCCAACGCTACCATTTCATCCGATAGTGAATTGAATATCGTCTATGATCCTTCCAATGAAGACAACAATAGTATTTCAGCAATCTTGAGGGGTGTTTTAACGATTGATACCGACGAATTGCCAGACGTATTGCCTGATTTGCCAGCCTCAGTTAAAATTCCAGGCATTGCTTATTCAATAGGTTACAGTTCTGATGAGGGCATTATTGATGAGTTTACCCATATATCCTTTACCAGCCCACAAAAAAACATCAGCGGATTTGCCATCAGTTTGGATGAGTTTGGACTAGCTTCCGCCGGGGCCAATGAAGTTGCAGCACTATTTGATGTCAGCATTCAGCTCTCAGAAGGTGAAGAAGATCTGGGTGGTGCGGGTGTACAGTTTAGAATTATATCTGAGTTACCTGATTTGCAGGAAATCCTTGCAGTACGCAGAGCTGGTCAAGCAGTTTCTCTTATAAAGAGTATTAAATTAAAAAGGTTTGTTTTCGATAGCATTGGCATCAATGCGCATACAGGAGCAGTGGACATAGATGGCTACATTGTCTTTTTCAATGAGACCAATGATGCGGGCGTAAGGAATAAATATATCAAGGGAGAAGTTCATGTTGTGGTCAATGCCGGCGTCGGCGTAGAAGGGAGGTTGATGCTGCTTTTTGGAACATATGGCACGGTCCCGACTACAGAAACATTTACATTCAATGAATCCTTTTACCCATATTGGTATGTAGAAGGTCAAATCATCATCAGTCAAGGAATCCCGATCGCTACTGGTATTGGATTATACGGTCTCATAGGAGGTGTAGGTAAAAATGTATCACAACAACCTGCAAATCCTGCACTAGGCGAATTTGGTCCGCCTGTTTTCGTACCAAGTTATAATACCGTGCAATTAAAATTTGGTGTGACATTTGGGACCTTGCCAGATGCTGAGCCTTTCAATGCAGATTTGATTTTTACTGGCGTCATCATCAATGGAGGTCTGGATTTGATAACCATCACTGGCAATGGTTATATCATGGCTCCAATTACAGATCGTGCGTCTGCAAAAGTGACCATAATGTCTGATCTCACATTATTGATGCCCAATGAGACTCGGTCATTTAGCATGCAAGGATTTATTTTAGTTGCAGTAAATGTTGATACAATCCTAATTGGTAATATGGATGGAGGCACCATACCAAATCAAATGGTAAGGGCTGATTTTTATGCTGGAGAAGATACTTGGTTTTTCTTTATGGGTAAACCAGAAATGGATTATTCAGACGGTTTTGAGCCAAGAGGAAGTGCCTTATTGAATTTGGGCTTTTTGCAAGCAGATCTCAAAGGTTATCTGATGGTGGGAGAAGGCGTGCCCACTCAACTACCGCCATTACCCCCTGATGTAAAAAGGATTCTAGATAATCCTAGAGGTGATTATGAAGGCACTACAGCCAATGCTGCTAGACAATCGCCTGTACCCACCTCAAGTGGTTTTGCACATGGGGCATATATAGCCATCAGGTCGGATATTGATGCTTATTTATTATATGCCAACCTTGCCGTTTACCTTGGTTTTGATATGAATATGACTAAAAGAGGTACTACATGCGCGCAAACAGGTGATTTGATCGGCATCAATGGTTGGTATGCAGAAGGCCAAGCTTATGTGGGACTTGAAGGAGGAATGGGTTTACGCATCAAGATATTAGGCGCTGAACGAGAATTTGAGTTGTTCCAGTTGGCTGCGGCGATTGCACTAGCTGGTGGAGGACCAAAACCTTTTTACTTCACTGGTCGCGCTGCTGTTTATTACAGTGTTTTGGGTGGTAAAATAAAAGGAAGTTCAACTTTTTCTATGAGTGTCGGAGAGCGCTGTTCTCCACTTCCCGGAGACCCTTTTGCAGGAATAAATTTCTTTGAAGAAGTATCACCAAGCCAAGGAGCAACTGATCAGTTCCCAGGCAGATCCATGCGGATGAAATTGGCCCTTCCCGTATTTGAAGATTTAACCATACCCAACCCCACCTACGATAACAATGGAGATATCGTAGACTCTTATGATTTAAAATATGAGCCCCGATTTACCTATACTTTGAGAAGAACCAACAATTCAACGCCTTTGGCTTGTCAACCCATTTATTGGTTGGATGAAAATGAAAAAACACAAGGTTACATCAGCCCAACCCAAACCCTTATGCCCAATACTTCTTATACCCTATACATGAAAGTCAATGCCTATGACTATCAGACAAATGCAATGGTACAGGAAAGAAATAATTCAGGAGCTCCTATTGGAGAATGGAAACAGGATACAACGATCGTTTTCACAACCGGAAACTTGCCAGCAGATTTGTATTATTTTGTCAACTATACGCAGCCTTTGCCCAATCAGCGATTTTTTACGCAAGATGATCAGGCACGTGGCAGAATCAATTTATCTCAAATTCTTCCGCAAAACCACTATTTTCCTTCAACGTCTGTTGGAGCCTCCTATCAATATTATGTGCGATTTACCAATCTAGATACTGACGAATCATCTGAAGTTCCTTTTGAGTATTTGGTCGATGGATCAAACAACTACCTCAATTTTGATTTACCAACTCTGCAGAACGAAGATTACTACGTAATGCAAGTCATCCGCAAACGTCCATTTAGTCAAATGGAGAATAGAAGCCGTCAGGTAACAGGATATCGAAAAATATATGAAACCAATGCACAAGTTAAGCAGCAAAACTCAAATGATGACAAACAAAGAAATGGAAGTGTTGCTTCTGATGAAAGGACTGTAGCAAGTGGACAAACAGAAAGTAAAAATAATGATCAAAGTTCCCCCTCAACTACTTTGGAAATAGAAGAAGAGGCCTCTATATCTCCAGAGTTGGTTTTGCAGGAGGGTGAATTTTTGCTTTACCATTCTTTCTTCCGCACTAGTCAGTACAATTATATGAGGGACAAACTTGCAGCAATGACACAAGAAAATGTCAGCTGGCATGGAAATGATCATCCTGATTATGGTAAAAAAGTGAAGGTTTCCTACCATCTGGTCGAAAAATTTGAAGAGAGAGATATAACAGATTTTGTCATTCAAGCCCATCCAGACGTTACTCCAGTCAATTTTAAAGCGAGATTAAATATTTCAGATCGTTTTCAAAAACCTTATCATAATAACAAGGCAGAAGGAAAAGTATTGGCTCTCAAAAATGCTGCATCTGCTGGTGGCTTTGGATCTTTATGGCCAACTGCCTCCCTCAATTTTGAGTGGAGCACAAATACTGTAAATCGGCTCAGTAGAAACCGCATACAAACAAGTACGGCTCCTGAAATCTCCTCTTCAGAGTTTGAATATCTTTGGACAGGTGTACAAAATAGCAGTGCATTCACGGCTAGTTTCGCTTACAATAACTCTGGTAATCTCATTGATATAAACACAGGAACTGCCATTGGTGTCAATTTTGATCTGATCTATGATACACATTATAAAGCCGCTCAGGATCAAAAAACACTCATAGATTGGGCAATTGGAAACTATTGGAATATGAACTTTATGTCAAGGTGTCTTCCGAGTGTTACAGCCTTGAGCACTACACAACTCAAAGTCAACAATAATGGTGGACAATATGATTTTCACCTGACCCGAAATTTGTCGTCAAAACCAAATGAAGAAATCTTGGATTTTATTTTTGGCGCTCAAATTAAAAGCTTTTATACCCCCGGATCAGAGCCAACATTTTCCCCGATGTCTACCACGATACAGGGACGAACAATAAATGGAAACTAATGAAGACGCATTTATATATCATTGCTATTTTACTTTTTTGTGGTAAGCTTTTTTCACAGGTAGATACCATTTTCTACAATGAGCAAGATACCTTATTGCCCAATATAAAAATGATCGGAGCTTATCATGAAGGTAAAAACTTCTTGCGTTGGGCACCCAATAATGCTTCTTTGTGGTTTTCCGCAAGCTCACAAGGTTACAAGCTTGATCGATATGAGTTGACAGATGCATTAGTGCCTGACCAAAATAGTTTGAAAAGTATTCCGGTAAAACCTTGGCCTTTGGAAAATTTCAGACCTTTTCTACATTCCGACAATTTCAATTTATTAGCTGCAGGGCAATGTTTGTATGGGGAATGGGAGTCTACCAAAGATGCAAATCAGAACATTTTTGCAAGGGCAGATGAAGCAGAAAACAGATATGGTATAGCTATGTTGGTGGCTGACTTAGATTCATTGGCAGCGAGAGCACTTGGTCTATCATACGTAGATGTTGAGGTGGTATCAGGAAAGAGATATTTGTATGTTTTAAAACCTGCCAATGACTCATTATCTGCAATTTACTCATATGCCATGTCTATTGAAGCTGGTAAAGAATACTTACCCACTCCTCAAATTGATACTCTGGAAGAAAAAGAAAGAGGTATTGCAATTTACTGGGATAAATTTGCCTATGAAGATGCCTATTCTGCCTATTGGTTGGAAAGGAAAGGGCCAAATGAAAGTAATTTTACCCGCATTACTAAAGAGCCGATCGTTCCAGTAAGTTCTGATGAATTTGAAGGATTGGTTGTGAGTCATCAGGACTCTGTAACCAATTATATACCATATGCTTATAGGCTTGTAGGGATTAGCCCTTTTGGATATTTATCTTTACCTTCTGCTGCAGTCACTGGAATGGGAAGGGATAAAACGCCTCCTACTGTTGTTACTGACTTTGCCATCGTTGAAGAAAATGGTACCATAAAACTCAGCTGGCTTTCACCAAAAGATGCAGATCTTGATCACATCGACATCTACCGATCCGTGAAAATTGAGGGGCCTTTTGAAAAAATAAATATCAAAGAAATATCAAAAGTACAATCCACTTTCATTGACACAAGTAGTGTTGTCTTGACAAGTCCATATTATATGGTTGCAACTGTTGATACCGCAGGCAACTCCAACTTCAGCGTGAAGCTGCGTGGTTTTCTGAGAGATACCATTGCACCTGCACCACCTGTTGGTTTGAAGGGAACGATAGATAGTCTGGGTGTTGTAAGACTCACTTGGGATGCCAACCAAGAACCAGACTTAGAGGGTTATTATATTTATTATGCCAATCAAATCGATCACCAATTCATCAATCTGACTGGTTACCCTATTCGCAAAAATACTTACATCGACACCGTCACACTCAAAACATTGACGGAGCATGTTTATTATAAAGTAACAGCGGCGGACCAATTCAACCATATTTCCAGATTTTCGGAAGCGATAGAAATAAAAAGACCAGATACCATCCCTCCGAGCCCAGCACAAATCATAGATTATAACATAGAGGATCAAACATTGATTCTAAATATCCAGGGATCTTTGAGTAAGGATGTGGCAAAGCAAGAAATATACCGAAAGCTTTTACCAAGCGGGGAATGGGAACTTTTAGGCGCACTCAATGGCAACAAATTCATAGATAAATTTGTAAGTCCCCAAGCAACTTATCAATACCGCATGAAAACTTTGGATGATGATGGAAATCAAGCAAAGGACCATGAGGCACTAACCATCACCATCTTGGATAAATCTATAGCGGGACAACCTATATTGACAGAAATCTTACATGATACACTAAAGAAAGCCATTGAAATCCGATGGAAAAACGACCCTGCTGCACCCCAATCTATTATTTATAGATCCATCAATGATGGACCATTTGTGACTTTGTCAAAAAGTAAAAATGCCGCGAGTTTTGTTGACAAAGACAATATTTTTCCCGGCCGAATTTATGCCTACAAAATCAAACACATAACGTCAGAAGGGAAGATATCGGCCATAAGTCAAGCACTCAGTATTAACCTAAAACCAAGAGAATGAAAATTAAACTTTATATAGCATCCTTATTTCTCACTTTCCTATTTTCCACATGTAGTAAAGAACCTTTCCAACCGTTTGAATTTGGAATATTAGAGCCTGGAACCAATTATTTTGTTCACAGAGAAAACAGTTTTCTGGTCGATAGTTCATTTTTGGAAAACATTGTAGACATAAAGGAAGGGCAGATATCACTCAAGAATATGGACAATCTAAAGGTAAAACCAGGTGATATAATTGTCAGCAACTTTGAAATGGGCAAGGCAAATTCCGGGTTTATCTACCGGATCAAATCCTTAAACAATACGGGTCTTGAGGTGAGTTCTGCGGAAATGACAGACGCCTATTCAGCTTATTATATTGATAGCCGGGCGAATAAATCGGTTTTAGTAGAAAGGGATAATTTTTTTACCACAGTACTGGAGTGGAAAAATGAAATTGTTCCTGGGACAACAGTAGGTTTTGTTGGAAGCTTTACGCCAAACATTTCTGGAAATTTCTCAATGAATAAAGAGAGCACTTATTTTGTTGCACAATATGACGAAGCTAGAAATGTGAGTCCAGCCTTCCAATTGAAACTTACCAACATTAATTTAAATCTTTCCATTTCTTATACTGCCAGTTTTAAAGTTGAGGCAAAAAAAGAATTTGCAGCTGAACCCATTCCTGTAATTCCGATTCCAGGAACACCCCTTGTTATTATGTGTATTCCCAAATTAGAGCTTTCAGGAAGTTTGGAAGGAGAGTTTGTAACGCCACCCATTCAACTCAATATAGCAGCGACTGATACGGTTGTTTTTGAGTATGATGGTAGCGCTGCTGTTCCTTTGGGTGTTCGTACCATTTCAGCAGGCAACTCTGTGCCTCAGCAATCTGATTGGGGTATTACAGGAAAAGGAAGCTTAGGTGTAAAAGGCGGAGCAGAAATTATTGTTGCTGTCCCGAATGCTGTTGATTTTGCCAAAGCTGGATGTTTTGTTTATTCCTATGCCAATGCAACAGCTTCACCTAATAGTCCTTTTTCAAATCCTGACCCTAAAGTAAATTTTGGCGCGGAAGTCGGCGTTGGCACTCAATTTTCAGCAGAAATCAACTTTTTTGGCGGCACAACTCCTGTTGGTTTACCCCTTTGGTTTCCTACAGGATCAAAAGTAGAAAGCTCAGAATTTAATTCCCCTTTAAAAAATTGGAATTTGGTTTCTATTTCCACATGTACACGTTTTGACAGCGCATATTATCAGTTTACAAATGGAAACCTTACCATATTTGCCGGGAATTCAAGCCCAACGAGGGTATTATATGATGTTTATTACAATAACACCAAAATAAACATAGCACCAATACCTTATAATACACCAGTGACTTTATCGGTACCAAATCAAAATCAATTGGTGAGTAGGCTTGAGGTAAGAGATATTCTAAATATCGGCTGTTTTATATTTGAAGATGTTGTCAATCCTGCACTGGTTGGAGTTTGTACAGAGAAATTGGTTGATCCAAGAGATGGCAATGAATATTGTACTGTCAATATTGGTGGAAAAACATGGATGGCAGAAAATCTCAGATATTCAAGTAACAATACATTAGGTAGGAATTATGGGAATGTTGCTGGAGGAGATAACGTTTTGTACGGCAGGTTATACACTTATGATGAAGTTTTAGGGGGTGAAGAAGCCCAACCGGCAAGCAATAATAACCTTGGAGCGACCACGCCAAATGTCAAAGGTATATGCCCCGTAGGATGGCACTTGCCGTCTGTGAGTGAGTTTAAAAATCTTGATGTTGCGACAGCAAGTACAGAGTTGAAATTTCCTTCCACCCTTTTATGGGAAGGAGCCACATTCAAACCCATTGCTTCTGGATTCAATGCTGTGCCTGCTGGATGTTATTTTCCTTGGCCCGATTTACCACAAAATCAATATAATTTCAGAGGAAAAAGAGGATTTTACTGGAGCAGCAATTATCAGTATCAGACTCCATTCGAGGCGTCCACACAAGGAGGAAGGAGCATTTATATTTATGAGTTGCGTACCGGTGTAGGCCAAGAATCTGTTTTACAAACAAACGGTCTTTTACAGGGTCAAATATTGAATAAATATGAAATCAAATCTATTGAAGAGGTCGGCTACTCTTGTCGGTGTGTGAAAAATTAGGCGCTAACTTAAGTGTTTTCATAGAACTTATTTTTAAAATAAAACACTATAGAGCTGACTTCTGTGGCAAGAGGCGAGGAAACAGTGGTTTTGTCTCTGACGCTATTTAATCCAGAATAATACAAAATGGCCCAGCTGATTATTGTGATCGTATGGCATAAGATGTACTTCTGTCTCCCGCTGCACCAGAGATTGTTGTATCTTTGTAATAATTTTTAAAAAATGGACAAAGATTAGGTTAAAGCTGCTTTGAAAGAAATCTTAATCGAAGATCCAGCCCTTATCAAAAAAGCACTTCAAGAACTAATATGTGAAGACAAAGATTCAGAGCATGAATTGATTCAACATTTTCTTGATAATAATTTTAAAAGGTTTGATAAAACCTTTAAGGCTCTGGCTTAATAAACTTTTTAACCAAGCAAAAACTAGCTGCTGGTTCTCACAAATAAAAGCATTCCCTAAATCATTTAGATTATGTGATGTCTTTTTTACCTTTGGCGCAAACACCATTCATCGTGATATCACTCAAAATACTTGACCCCAAGGAAGTCCACACCCATCCTTCCTTTTTTACAGAAGATTGTCAAAAAATGATTGACATTTATAAGGACTTCTACCCTCAAATCGGATTTGTCCCACCGTGGCTTGGCTATTTTATACTAGATGATGATACCGTGGTGGGCTTTTGTGGTTTCGTAGGAGCTCCACAAAATGGCCAAGTAGAACTTTCCTATTATACTTTTGAGAAGTATGAAGGCCAGGGAATCGCAACAAAGGCTTGCAATTTGATGGTTGACATAGCCGTACAAACGGACGACAAACTCATCATTACCGCAAAAACGGCCCCATTTGAAAATGCTTCCACCAAAATCTTGACAAAAAATGGTTTCGCATACAAAGAAGTTGTGCAAGACCACGAAATTGGTGATGCGTGGTTGTGGGTGTATAATCCTCAATAATAATTGATAAACAAAACAAAAAGGCCTCCATTTCTGAAAGCCTTTTTATTTTATATTACTCCTTAAAGGGATTAGTTTTTAGCTGCAATTTTCTTCATTGAAGTCATCGCCTCTCTCAACCATGTACCAACTTTTTCTATTGAGTGGTTTCTCAAAACTTTGTTGATTCTGATCAACTCAACGTTGTCCACATTTTTGTCTGCAGACTCATTGAAGTCTTTACCAATTACATCAGTATTGATTTTTGACATAAAGTCTGCCAAAAGTGGTCTGCAAGCATGATCAAATAAATAACAACCATACTCTGCAGTATCAGAAATGGTGGCATTCATTTCATACAGTTTTTTTCTAGCAATGGTGTTTGCAATCAATGGCGTTTCGTGCAATGACTCATAATATGCAGATTCTGGTTTGATTCCAGACTCGACCATCGTTTCATAAGCCAATTCTACACCTGCTCTGACCATGGCAACCATCAAAAGACCGTTGTCGTAATATTCTTGCTCTTCAATTTTGTTTGAGGTAATGCTAGACTTCTCAAATGGTGTTTCTGCTGTTGCAGCTCTCCAAGTCAAAAGGTTGTGATCGTTGTTGTGCCAATCTTCCATCATTGTTTTGGAAAAATGACCACTCATGATGTCGTCCTGATGTTTTTGGAACAATGTCCTCATGATATCTTTGAGTTCCTCACTCAATTCGTATGCTTTGACTTTTGCAGGATTGCTCAATCTGTCCATCATACCACTTACTCCACCATGTTTGAGAGATTCTGTGATGACCTCCCAACCATATTGCACCAATTTGGATGCATATCCTGAATCAATACCTTGAGCCACCATTTTATCATAGCACAAAAGTGATCCTGTCTGTAAAAGTCCACAAAGGATAGTTTGTTCGCCCATCAAATCAGACTTTACCTCTGCAACGAATGATGATTTCAAAACACCTGCTTTGTCACCACCTGTTGCCACAGCGTAAGCTTTTGCATAGTCCCAACCTTTTCCATCCGGATCATTTTCAGGGTGTACGGCAATCAATGTTGGTACACCAAAACCTCTTTTATATTCTTCTCTTACTTCTGAACCTGGAGATTTAGGAGCTACCATCAAAACGGTAATGTCCTTTCTCACTTGCATGCCTTCTTCTACAATATTGAATCCATGTGAATAAGAAAGTGCAGCTCCTTGTTTCATCAATGGCATGACCGCCGAAACAACAGAAGTGTGTTGCTTATCTGGCGTGAGATTGATAACCAAGTCTGCTGTTGGTATCAACTCCTCATAAGTCCCTACTTTAAATCCATTTTCAGAGGCATTTAGAAAAGATTTTCTTTTGCTTTCTATTGCTTCCTTTCTGAGGGTATAAGAAATATCAAGACCAGAATCTCTCATATTGAGTCCTTGATTCAAGCCTTGAGCTCCACAACCTACAATTACTATTTTTTTTCCTTTGAGTGCCTCTACGCCTTCTGAAAAAGCAGAACTGTCCATGAATTCACAAACTCCTAGTTGATTGAGCTGCTCTCTGAGTGGTAGCGTATTAAAATAATTTGCCATTGTTGATTTTACGTTTTTGAAAAAGTTTTATGATTAATTTTTTGATACAAATTCTTGCTCCAAAGATTTGAGATAATTGTTGAGTCTCTCCATTGGTTTCACAATGGCAACCCTTCCAGACCTTACAAATTCATACACGCCTAAATCTTTGAATGCGTCTAATAGTGCTTCTGTGTCTGCTTGGTGTCCTGTTTTTTCAATAACAATATACTCTTCTTCTATTGCCAATACCCTGGCATTGTGTTTCCTCACAAGTGTTTCTACAACATTGCTGTTGTAAAATACTTTGGTGGGTATTTTATACAAAGCAATCTCTTGATAAATGATTTCGTCATTGGTGTAGTAAAACACCTTTAAAACATCAATTTGTTTATCAATCTGTTTGGCCAATTTTCTTACTTGCTCTTCTGTAACTCTTACCATGATGGTAAATCTGAAAATGCCTTCTGTAGACGAAGGCGAAGCAGTAAGACTTTCTATATTATAATGCCTTCTCGTTATCACTGCCACAATTCTAGCCAAAAGGCCAGTTTTGTTTTCACAAAATACGGTCAGCGTATATTCTTGTATTTCTGTATTTTCTGTTGACATTTCTCTGTTTTCTATTGCTTTCAAATATCAATAAACAATTTCATCAACGGCCTTACCTGAAGGTATCATTGGGAAAATATTTTCTTCCTTTTCTACCATTACATGAAGCAAATATGCCCCATCATACTCAAGCATTTGTTTGATACCCGCCTCAAGCTCAGAAGCTTCTGTAATTTTATGTCCGGCGACGCCAAAACCATTGGCAATCATGACAAAATTTGGGTTTTGTAATTCCACAGAAGAATACCTTCTTTCGTGAAATAACTCTTGCCATTGACGCACCATGCCCAAAAATTCATTATCTAAAATTACAATCTTGACCGGCACATTCCATTGTGTGCAAACTCCCAGTTCTTGTAAAGTCATTTGGAATCCACCATCACCTATAAATGCCACTACGGTACGATCTGGAGCTCCAATTGCTGCACCTATTGCTGCAGGAAGTCCAAATCCCATGGTACCTGCTCCTCCAGAAGAAACCCATTGGTCATGACCGAGATAATCATAATATCTGGCTGCTGCCATCTGGTGTTGACCAACGTCTGTTACAACGATTGCTTGCCCTTTTGTACTGTCAGAAATAGCTTTGATGACACGACCCATCGTCATCTTTTTATCATCGTCTTTCTCTAAGACTTTATTAATGATTTTTTCTTTTTCGATCTTATCATAAGCTCTGAATTCTTGCAGCCATTCCGGGTATTGTTTGTTTTCTACCAACGGTAAAAGTGCCTCCAATGCTTCTTTGGCGTCAGCATGTACTGCAACCTCAGTCATTACGTTTTTGTCGATTTCTGCTTGATCAATTTCTATGTGAATGACTTTGGCTTGCTTGGCATATTTTTTCAGATTACCCGTGACTCTGTCATCAAACCTCATACCTATGGCAATCAATACATCGCAAGAATTGGTCAAAATATTTGGTCCAACATTTCCGTGCATTCCCAACATTCCTACGCTGAGCTCATGATCTACCGAAAGCGTAGATAATCCATGAATGGTGGTTGCTACAGGAATACCTGTTTTCTCAACAAAGGTTTTCAAAAGATCTTGTGCTTTGGCAATGTGAACGCCATGTCCGCTTAAAATCAACGGTTTCTTTGCACCATTGATTAGCTCTGCAGCTTGTTCAATTGCACTTTTATCAAGTATTGGCAAAGGTCTGTAACTTCTGATTACGATGTCTTTGTTGTAACTAAAATCAAAGCTTTGGAGCTGAGCATCTTTGGTTATATCAACCAAAACAGGACCAGGTCTACCAGAATTTGCTATCCTGAATGCCTTGGACATTGCCGCTGGAATATCTTCTGCTTTTGTAATTTGAATGTTCCACTTGGTCACCGTTGTCGTACAACCAATCACATCCACTTCTTGGAAAGCATCTGAGCCCAATAAGGTACTAAACACTTGTCCTGTGATACAAACCAATGGTGTTGAATCCAACAAAGCATCAGCCAGACCTGTGACCAAGTTGGTTGCACCTGGTCCTGAAGTGGCCATTGCTATACCAATTTTCCTGGTTACCCGAGCGTACCCTTGAGCTGCATGAATGCCTCCTTGCTCATGACGTGGTAAAATGTGTCTCAGTCTGTCTTGATAATCATATAGCGCGTCATAAATTGGCATGATGGCACCTCCTGGATAGCCAAATATGGTGTCTACGCCCTCTTGTATAAAACATTCCAATACTGCCTGAGCTCCTGTGAGTCTCCTGGTAGCTTGATGTTTGCCATTTTGGCTAATGGTTGTTTCTTTTGTCAACATGATCTCTTAAGTTTAGAGTCAATAATTTTAGCAGGTTACACAGCCTTCACTGGCTGAGGAAACTGTTTTTCTATATTTACTTAAAAAGCCCGTTAGTTTTTCATTGGGCTGAACCCACGCATTTTTCCTTTCTGCCATTTCTTCATCAGATACGGCAACTTCAATGATGTTTTTCTGGGCATCTATTGTAATGATATCTCCATTTTTTACAAGTGCAATACCGCCACCATCATAAGCCTCTGGTGTAATGTGCCCAACGACAAAGCCGTGCGTACCTCCAGAAAATCTGCCATCTGTAATCAATGCTACTGATTTACCAAGACCAATACCCATGATAGAAGAGGTTGGTTTGAGCATTTCTGGCATGCCCGGTCCGCCTTTTGGACCACAATACCTGATGACAACAACATCGCCTTTTTCTATTTCTCTTGCTTGGATTGCAGCATTACACGCGTCTTCGCCATCATAAACTTTGGCTGGGCCAACAAAAACTTCGCCTTCCTTACCTGTGATTTTTGCCACAGCACCTTCCGTTGCCAAATTTCCAAAAAGAATCTGGATGTGGCCATTTGGTTTAAGAGGTTTATCCAAAGGCATGATGATTTGTTGATTTTCATCCAAGGCCTTTACATCTGCCAAGTTTTCAGCAATGG
This sequence comes from Bacteroidota bacterium, assembly GCA_029567325.1. Taxonomy (GTDB): domain Bacteria; phylum Bacteroidota; class Bacteroidia; order Chitinophagales; family Saprospiraceae; genus JADKBO01. Next base: position 20,207 of record JAKQLF010000389.1, read on the forward strand.
TTTTACCCGTTACTGTGATACAATCACCATGCAATAAGCCGTTTTCCAACATCATTTTCATGACTCCTGGTACGCCGCCTATATCGTGCAAGTCTTGCATCAAATATTTTCCACTCGGTTTAAGGTCAGCCAGAAAAGGTGTAGAATCGCTCCATTCCTGGAATTGATTGAGGTCCAGATCTAATTCAAAAGCTTTACTGACAGCAATGAGGTGCATGACTGCATTGGTAGATCCACCAAGCACCGTGATAAGCCTTACCGCATTTTCCAGCGATTTTTTGGTAACGATATCTCTTGGTTTTATATCCTTTTCCAAAAGGTTTCTCATAGCGACACCAAGTTGTGCGCACTCGTCTGTTTTGATCTGATTATCCGCAGGATTTGATGCATTGTATGTCAAACACATTCCTAGAGCTTCTATTGCAGAAGCCATGGTATTTGCGGTATACATCCCTCCACATGCACCAGGTCCTGGACAAGCTTTTTGTACTATTTGTTCAAATTCATTCTGGTCTATTTCTCCAGATATTTTTTGACCCAATGCCTCAAATGCAGATATTACATCCAATTTTTTATTGGCATGACACCCTGGAGCTATGGTCCCACCATAAACCATGATGGCTGGTCTGTTGAGCCTACCCAAAGCCATCATCGCTCCAGGCATATTTTTATCACAACCCACTACGGCAATCACACCGTCATACCACTGAGCGGAAGTTACTGTTTCTATTGAATCTGCAATGATGTCCCTGGATGGTAATGAAAACCGCATTCCGCTAGTTCCCATTGAGATGCCATCACTCACACCTATGGTGTTGAATATGAGTCCAACCAGGTCTGATTCTAAAACTGATTTTTTTATTTCTTTCGCTAGATCATTGAGGTGCATGTTGCAGGGATTTCCTTCCCAACCTGTACTGACTATGCCAATTTGAGGCTTTTTTAAATCTTCTGTTGTTAATCCCAAGGCGTGCAACATGGCTTGTGCTGCTGGTTGAGTCGGATCTTGGGTGACGTGTTTACTATATTTATTCAGTTCCATAAAGAAAAATCGTAATGTATAAGTTTATGTTTTTGATTGAATTGTTTGTGCAAAAAATCTGCCAAAAAAGAATTCTGAAAAATTTTTGCTTTATGCGAAGACTTTTTCTTTGAGTAGCACTTCTAAATCTTCGTCCTTGACTTCTTTCTGATTGTCTGCCAAGGTGAGGAAACCAGCATATGCCACGTCCAATTCATCTTTGGTAAGGTTGTACCCAATTTCTTTTGCGCGGTAAGCCAGGGCGGCTCTTCCAGATCTTGCAGTGAGCACAATAGATGATTTGGGAACACCAACCTCCAATGGGTCGATGATCTCGTAGGTTTCTCTATTCTTGATCACACCATCCTGATGAATACCAGATGAGTGTGCAAAGGCATTGTCGCCTACTATGGCTTTATTTGCTTGCACAAACATGCCCATCTCATTAGATACCAATAAGCTGGTGGGTTTCAACATTCTACTATTGATGTTGGTATGAAATTGGTTTGATAATTTTTGCTTGATGATCATCACCACTTCTTCCAAAGAGGTATTCCCTGCTCTTTCTCCAACGCCATTGATTGTAGATTCTATTTGTCTTGCACCATTGATGACACCTGCTATAGAATTTGCTGTTGCCAATCCCAAATCATTGTGGCAGTGTGTTGAAAGAATGGCTCTTTCAATACCTTTTACATTTTCTCTCAGGTACTTAATTTTTGCACCGTATTCTTCAGGAAGACAATAGCCTGTTGTATCTGGGATGTTGAGAACCGTGGCTCCTGCTTTGATCACTTCTTCGCACACTCTTGCCAAAAATGCATTTTCACTTCGGCCAGCATCCTCTGCGTAAAACTCAACATCTTCTACAAAGGATTTTGCATATTTAACCGCCGCAACTGCCCTTTCTATAATTTCTTCCGGTCCACATTTAAATTTGAATTTCATATGGCTCTCAGATGTACCGATGCCCGTGTGTATTCTAGGATATTTTGCATAAACCAAAGCCTCCGCAGCTACCTTGATGTCTTTTTCTACCGATCTGGACAATCCACAAACGGTTGCATTTTTTACAATTTTTGCAACTGCAGATACCGCTTCAAAATCTCCAGGACTAGAAATAGGAAATCCTGCTTCTATGACATCTACACCCATTTGATCCAATACACTTGCTATTTCAAGCTTTTGGTCCTTGCGCAATTTGCAGCCAGGGACTTGTTCGCCATCTCTTAGTGTCGTGTCAAAAATAAAAATTTTATCTGTTGCCATTTTTTTTATCGATTTTGGAATTTCTTTCCAATTATAAAGCAAATTTTATTGCTATTTACGGAATACCTTGTTTCTTATTTTAAGCATTAACGATCAGAATCGTTTTAACAATATCAAAAATAGAACGATCTTTGTTCTTACCCGAATCAATTACGAAAAGTATTACAGTCTGTAATTGTCCACATAAGTATTTAAAAGACTGAATATCAATATTTTAAATTATTTACAAATACAATGCCCAAGCAACAAACGGACTTCCTCATAGACCTGATCAGCCGACTTACCAAGGCAGAAAAGCGTAGTTTTAGGTTATTTGCCAATAGGCAGAATAGCAATGATGAAAAACTGTTCATGATCTTATTTGATTTCATCGACGGAAATGATGCTTACAATGAAGAAGAGCTTTTGCGCAAGTATCCACAAGTACGAAAAGTACAATTGTCTAATATCAAAGCGAATTTATATAAGCAATTGTTGACCAATTTGAGGTTGTTGTCACGAAATACGCAAGAGGATATCAACACACGGGAATTGATTGATTTTGCAAAAATCCTACATTCCAAAGGGATGTATCGTGCAAGTCTGGATGTTTTGTACAAAGCCAAAAACCAAGCGATGTCAAAAGATGAATACAGTCTGGCTTATGTGGCTTTGGAGTTTGAACGACAGCTTGAAAATCAATACATTACGGGGAGTATGGCCGAAAAGGCAGAAGAAATTGAAATCGAAAGTCGGGCTTTGACCAGACAATTGGTATTCAATGACGAGTTGGCAAATTTATCTCTCCGTCTTTATGGCCTGTACCTCAAGTATGGCTATGTGAAAGATAAAAGAGATGCCTTGTACATCAAGGAGTTTTTTAATTCACACATGCCTGCTGATGTAAATGAAAAAGAGCTTAACTTTTATGGCAAAATGTATCTGTATCAGTCCTATGTTTGGTATTATAATATGATGCAGGACTTTGCCAACAATTATAAGTTTAGTCATAAGTGGGTGGAGCTTTTTGAAAGTTATCCCGATAAACGATTGTCTGAAACCAGCTCTTATATTAAAGCCCTACACAATGTCTTGAGTGCCACATTTATGGCAGATCGGGTGGATAAATTTTTATTTAATTATCAAAAACTTTTGGACTACGGTGCAGATAATCAATCTCGGTTTTCTCAAAATGACGAAAGTGTCTATGCGCTTGTCAACTATATTCACCGGCTAAACCACATCTTTATGACTGGCCAATATCGTTTGGGCGTGACACAGCTTCAGGATTTAGAAAAGAGCCTAGAGACACATCTCTATGGATGGGATGTAAACAGGACCATCGTTTTTTATTACAAAATTGCTTGTGCTTATTTTGGGGCTGATAATTATAGCAAAGCTGTGGATTACCTCAATAAGATCATCAATATGCCCGTTGCTGATGTGCGCAATGACATTCAATGTTTTGCAAGAATCCTCAACCTCATAGCACATTATGAATTGGGAAATAAATTATTGATCAGTTACCAAGTGAAATCTGTATTTAGATTTCTGAGTAAGATGGAAGAAATGCAATCTGTACAGAGAGAGATTTTCACTTTTTTGAGGAAAACGCCAAGTATGATTCCCGATAAGCTCAAAACAGAATTCAAAGTGTTGCGGTCTAAGTTGGTGAAATATCAAGATGATCCCTATGAAAAACGTGCCTTTTTATACTTAGACATCATTGCTTGGCTAGACAGTAAAATAAAAGGTATTCCTATTGAGACGGTCATTCAAAATAATATAAAAAATGCCAGCCTTACTAAGACTGGCATTTGATTATTCGTTTTGATTTTTGATTACCCTGCGACTAGCTGAATAGTTACGCTATTTAGCTAAACTATAGGCCGCAACTGTATTCCTGAAAAAAGTAGGAATTAATAATGTTTGTTTATCCTGGACAAAATCAATATCTGCTGCACTTATAGTATCCTTTGCTGTATCTAAGAGTAAGGATGTTGTACCATCTGCTGCAACGTGGTGAATGAGGCCCTTCCATGAAGAAACCAAATAACCTCCATCGCCAATTGCTTCTACTCCGTCTGGCTGGGTGATAGAATCTGCAACGATGCTGATGGATTTGTCTGCAAATTTATATTGTGTGAGGCTTTCATCTCCCCAAGTTCCCAGCAACAAGCGATCATTTTCTACAAATACCCCATTTGACCCTTGAAGACTGTCTACTACTACTGAAACTACCCCATCTTTAAGCATATGCACTACACCTTTTTCGGAATCTGTAAAATATACAATGCCGTCTGCACTAGTCGATACATCGTTGAGTCCTTTACTTTCTTCTACGGTATACGTCTTGGAAATTTTACCCGTAGGAATGTCAATTTCTACTAAGTTTTTGATGTCGGTAACATACAACTTATCGCCGATAATGCCCAATCCTTTTGGTGCGCTAAGACCCGTGATCCATTTCGCCTCAACTACAGTGCCATCCATTTTCAACTTTCCAATGGA
>JAKQLF010000005.1 GCA_029567325.1 Bacteroidota bacterium
AGAAGTGAATAATAGTTTACGCAAACCGCATTTTGCGATGGATGACCATGATGAGTGGCAATTGTATATGCGGAGCAGCGATAAAACGATGGTTGCTTCCAAAAACACGAAGAAAATGCTGGAATATGAAGATGTGGAGGGCGAATCTGCGGAGACACTGGATTCTAAGGAGCAGTTTGCATTAGATTATTTACAGAAGAACGAATTTTTATTACCGAAAGAATATGCGCGAAGACTGAATATTTCGTTGCAGCGCGCCAATGTTATGTTGGTAAAGCTGACAAAGCTTGGGTTGATACTACATAACAAAGACGGACGCGGTGATTATTATATGCTGCGGTGACCCCAACCCCTAAAGGGGAGTAAGTGACCCTTGTCTGAATTAGGATTTATGGGATTATTGGATGGTTGGATTTATTTCATTTGGTGAGACTTGAGCCGTGGCAAGAGGTGTGACAGGTTACAAAACCTGTCAAAGACGAGGTGATAGTTGTCTGTCCCGATTGCTATCGGGAGGATTTATTGGATTATTGGATTGTTGGATTTATTTTCATTTGGTGAGGACATCAAGCGATAGATAGATGGAAATGCATGAAGATTAGCGGATGTTGTGTACCCGACTTTTATCTGCTCAGGGTTAAAAAACGTAGATGATTAAACAAATAGTCTGTTTGTTTTTCAATTTTAAACCCAAGACTTAAGAGGTAATGCTCAAAATCAGAATTTATAAAATCAAGGTAGTATTTGCTTTCAAATGTATTTATCAAACGAGCTAAAGCAGATTCAAGGTTATTTTTTGGTGTGTTATACTCTAAAATGTATAGTTTTCCATCTCTTTTTAAAACTCTTTTTACTTCTTCTAATACTAAGGTTCTTATATCTAATGGCATATCGTGCAATCCCAAACTTATTGTAACCAAATCAAATTCTTCGTCATTAAACTTCATACAGCTGGCATCCATTAACAGGAATGAGAGATTGTCATTTTTTCTTTTCTTTTCTGCAACATCAAGCATTTTGGATGATAAGTCAATTCCAACAACTTTTTCTGCTGATTTACT
>JAKQLF010000011.1 GCA_029567325.1 Bacteroidota bacterium
TATGCGCGATTTAATTACATTGCTCAGCCTGGTGATGGTGAAGTTTCATTAATGCCGGGAATAGGTCCGTATGATAAGTGGAGTATAAAATATGGCTATCAATTGTTGGATTCCATCTCAGATAAAAGTAATGAAAAACAAGTATTAAATGGCTGGATAAAGGAAAGAGCTGGAAATAAGCTTTACAGGTTTGGTCGTCAAAGAGGCCTTGTAGTTGATCCATCAGCTCAATCTGAAGATTTAGGCGATGATGCCATGTATGCTTCTGAGTTAGGAATTAAAAATTTGGCAATCGTTGTTCAAAATTTAGAAGATTGGACAAGACAAGAAGGGAAAGATTATACCCAATTATCAGAGTTGTATGAGCAAGTTTTTGTGCAATTGCGGAGGTACATTGGCCATGTTGTAGCGAATGTTGGAGGAATATATGAAAACTATAAATATGCAGATCAGGAAGGTGCGGTATATGAGTTTGTAGACAAGAAGAAACAAAGTCAGGCCATTGACTTTCTTATTAATCAAGTTTTTGAAACTCCTTATTGGTTGGAAAACAAATCTGTTTTGTCCAAAACTGAAGAGTTTGCATTTGCTGAAAAATTGAGATTAATGCAAGACCAAACCCTGGCTCAATTGATCAATCAAGACAGACTAAAGAGACTAATAGAAAATAGTGCATTAAATGGAGAGAATGCCTATTCTGTTTATGATATGTTTGACGACCTATCAAAAGCTATTTATAAGGAGTTTGATGAAAAAACGCCCATCAGTTTATACAGAAGAAACTTGCAAAGGACATTTCTAGAAGGTATGCAAAGAGTTTTGGAGAGTGAGTCCAATCAATACGAACACACTGATATGAAAGCTGCGGCGAGATTGCAATTGACCAAACTCAAAACAAAGTTTTTGATATCCAGGTATCCGGATGAAATAACAAAAAGTCATGTTTGGGATATGATAGAAAGGATAAACAAAATTCTTGATTACAAAGAAAAATAAAAAAAGGGGCATAAATTTTCATGCCCCTTGTGTATCTTTTGTGGTTGTAGAAGTGTTATTTAAACAATCCTTCCTTTTTGAAATGTTTTACCAATAGATAGTAAAACATCGCTCTGTATTTACTTTTATTTGCTGAACCAAATACGGCAACTGCAGCTTCCATTCCTTTGTCCAAATCTGGAGAATCTGCTAATCCCAGTTTTGTGACAAGGAAGTTTTTCTTTACTCTATCACACTCAACTTGGTCGGAGGTAGAAACTTTAGATGCATCTGGTAGATAAATAGATGGTCCACAAGCTTTAGTTACGGCAGTCAATAAAGGTACATCTACGTCATTAACTCCTAGGCCTTTGAACTCTGAAACATAGAGCTCAATTTTTTCATCAAACTTTCCCATTTTTGTTATTGATTTAAAATAATAAATAATTTACTCGTACATATTATACAATAAACAAATGTAAACAAATTTTATTGCGTGCACAAATAAATGAAATGCAAAAAGCCTTCAATTATATGATAATTGAAAGCTTTTTTATTTGTATGATTTAAAATTTTATTTGGTTTATTTCACATTGCTGTCCATCAAAATCAAACCATACGATTATAAACTTAATAATAAATAAAAAATTGGTTGAGTGAAGCTTAGCTAGTAGCAAACTGACTGAGTTGTGTCTCGCGAATAATTTTATTGGCCATGTCAAAAATCCGGGTATCGTCCAAATTCACAATGCCTCCGTGAGGACCAGCCTGGACGTGTCTTCCTATCAGTTGGGTGTTTTCATACTTATTGGCCCCAAAATAATTTCTAACAGCTTGCTCTTCGATGTGTAATTCTCTGGCGATTCTCTTTACACTACCTGATGGAAGTTGATGCTTGATTTGCCTCAACTGTTCAAAAGTTATATTCATTCCTCTAAGTTTTGGTAAGTTACTTAATAGCTGCAATGTATATAATTAATTTCAAATAATCAACCGATTTCGCTATAATATATGTTAAAAAATCAATTTTAATTAATTTTATTAATCAACCACATCATTTTTTGAAAATTTAGTAGTAGCGAAAATCTATTGAATTAGTTGTATCAAAATCAAAGCCGTTTATTTTTTATATTTTTACCAATTGAAAATATATAGACAAAAAAATGTACAGACATAGTTATCCCAAGAGGGTGCGATATGGAGAAACAGACCAAATGGGATATTTATATTATGGTCATTATCCAATGTTATATGAGATTGGAAGGGTAGAGGCAATCAGGGATTTGGGAGTGAGTTACAAATACATTGAAGATGAATTGGGACTCATTATGCCGGTTATTTCGGTAGAATCAAAATATTTGAAGCCAGCTAAATACGACGAAGTAATAAGGATCGACACCATTCTTCATGAAATGCCAGGCAGAATCATTGTATTTCATTTTGAGCTTTTCAATGAGGCTGATGAATTATTACACACAGCGGTAGTTAAATTAGTTTTTGTGGATCAAAAAACCAACAAAATGGTTAGAACACCAGATTATCTCACTGACAAACTTAAGTCGTATTTTGAAAAATAAGGTCTTTTACTATTTCAACCATTGGTATGAAATTCCATTTGTAAAAAATTTTTTCAAGAGGACAAAATCAATTATTCTCCCAGGTTTTGATGGTATTCCAGTATTTTATGTTTTTAGATTTTTGTATGACGAGGCAAAACAAGATAAACTGACGACTAGGGCAAATTCGATGGCTTTTTCATTATTTTTATCCCTCTTTCCTGCCATTATATTTTTATTTACACTTTTACCTCACTTGGATATTACTCACCAACTCGATCATACTATATCAAATTCTATCCAAAGTTTACTTCCAAGAAGTGCGTCTCAATATCTTTTGACTATGATTCATGATATCACCAAAATCAAACGGTCTGGCTTACTTTCTGTTGGTTTTTTATTGGCTATTTATTTTTCTTCCCAAGGCATGCTGACCATGATGACAGGATTTGATAAAAATCACATCAAGGGTTTTAAACCTCGGACCTATTTCCAAAAGTTATTGGTTTCTCTTGGACTGACGGTCATCCTTTTATTATTGGTGATAACTTCAGGCACATTGATTGTTTTGGGTGACATCATAGTGGATGCTTTGGAACGAGTACTCAATTTTGAGTTTTTGAGTTCTATCCTAGTTTTTATTTTCAGGTGGGCATTGTCATTTACCATCATTTATTTAGCCATTACCATTATTTACAAGTATGCGCCTTCCATGACCAGTAAAGTACCGTTTTGGAATGCGGGTAGCTTTGTAGCTACAATATTGTCCTTATTATCATCATTGGTATTCGCTTTTTTTGTAAACAATTTTGGCAAATACAATGAAGTCTATGGGTCAATTGGAGCATTGATGGTTTTGCTTTTGTGGCTAAAAATCAATTCATTTATATTGTTATTTGGTTTTGAGGTCAATACGAGTATTCATGCCAATAAACATAGAAAAATCCTCCCCGTCAAATCAGACAATACTTACAATTAATAATACTTTATATATTAATAAAAATCTTATATAATATTTTGTTCGCAGAATGTGTTATTCTCAAGTACATTTGTAACCGAAAAAAAATGAAATAAGTGGTGCCTGAATGGTTTAAAGATAATGTTGTATTCACTTTTCTTTCAAGTGCGTTAGAGACATATAAAATTAAAGTGGCTCAACCCGTAGCCAAATTTATCTCGCCTGTTACTCAACCGATACAAAGACTTAATTATAAAATATTTGGTCCAATTATAGATAAATGGGCAAAATATACGGCAGTGAATCCCATCAAAGGAGCCATAGGTTTGTGGACATTCAGAGTGATGAAATGGGGCTTTTTGACCTTATTTACCTTGATTTTGTTGACAATTTTTGGTGTTTTTGGGGAAATTCCCGATAAGGAAGAATTAAAAAATATTGAGACTGCAAACTCTACAGAAATTTACACCATCGACTCAGTGTTGATAGGGAAATATTACATTGAAAACAGAACGGAAATTACACTTGACAAAATTTCACCTTACATCATAACTGCCTTATTAGCTGTAGAGGATAAGCGATTTTTTGAACACTCAGGGATAGATTTAATGTCTTGGATGAGGGTTTTTAAAGGAATTGCAACCAATACTTCAGGTGGAGGAGGAGGCTCTACCTTGAGTCAACAGTTGGCCAAAAACTTGTATCCAAGAAGGAGATATAAAATTCCTGGAATAAGTATCTTGATCAACAAAATCAGAGAAAACATCATTTCTATAAAACTTGAATCTATATATAATAAGGAAGAGCTCATTTCTTTGTATTTAAATACGGTTCCTTTTGGAGGAGATAGATTTGGGATAAATGTAGCTAGTCGGTATTTTTATAATAAGAAAGCTAGTGAACTGCAACCTCAAGAAGCAGCAACTATGATTGGCATGCTTAAGGCAACTACTGCCCTTGATCCTACAAGGAATCCTGAAAATTCAATGAAAAGAAGAAATTTGGTGTTGAAAAGAATGCTAGACAACAATGATTTCAATTTTGAATCCAAGGAATTAGTGACCGTTGCAAATCTGATTGCCAATGGTAAAATAACCCAAGAAGAGTATGATAAATTGATTGAAATGCCAATTTCAGCAAAGAAAAATGCGACTGATTTTACGGACGGCACTGCAACATATTTTAGAGAATATCTGAGGACAAATGTGATGCCCAAAATATTGAAGGGCAAAACCAAAGCTGACGGTACCTCATACAATCTCTATACTGATGGGCTCAAAATTTACACTACCATTCATAGTAAAATGCAAACATATGCTGAAGAATCAGTTGCCAAGCATATGAAGTATTTGCAAGAACAGTTCAAAAAACACTGGAAAGGCTATCCTAGAGAAAAACCTTGGGGTGATGATAAATGGCTGATAGAACAAAAAGAGCGAAGTGACAGATACAAAGGTATGGTGGAAGGCGGCCTGGATTCCATTATGATCGACAGTATATTCGCGACCAAGGTAGAAATGCAGGTTTTTGATTGGAAGAATGGGGGAGGAATGGTGGACACTACCATGACACCATTAGACAGTATAAAACATTACTTTTTAATGCTGAATACTGGCTTCATGGTGATGAGCCATAAAAATAGTTACATCCGTGCTTGGGTAGGAGGTACTGACTTCAAGGCATTCAAGTATGACCATATTTTGAGTAAAAGACAAGTTGGTTCTACATTTAAACCTATTGTTTATGCAGCGGCCATCAAAGACAGCTTAAAGCCATGTCAATATTTCAGGAACCAACAGGCAACTTATGGTGATGACTGGACGCCCAGAAATTCTGACAACAGATATGGAGGTTGGTATTCTATGGTAGGTGGACTTACTTACAGTGTAAACACCATTGCGGCTAATTTGATCAATAAAGTGGGTATACAGAAAACCATAGACCTTGCAAAGGCCATGGGTGTTACCTCAACGCTTCCTCGTGAATTTGGCATCAGTCTTGGTTCGGCGGACGTCAATCTATTTGATATGATGAAAGTTTATGGCACCATTGCCAATGGTGGACTAAGGCCAGAGCCAGTTGCCGTTTTAAAAATTGTAGATCGAAATGGCAAGGTAATCTATGATTATAAGCAAGAAGTCGAGGACAAAAAAGCGGGACCCACCGTTCGTGCTTTGACCGAAATTGAAGCAGCTGTAATGTCCAGAATGATGCGGAGTGTCATCGATAATGGTACTGGAAATAACCTCAGGAGCCAATTTGTTCCTGATGGAGAATTTGCTGGAAAAACAGGAACTACACAAAATCATAGTGATGGTTGGTTCATTGCATTCAATGAAGAATTGACAACAGGATGTTGGGTCGGAGCATCAAGTCCAGCCGTAAGGTTTAAAACAATGGATTTAGGTAGAGGAGCAGCTATGGCTTTGCCTATTGTAGGAAACTTTTGGTACAAAATTCTCCGAGATAAAAAGCTCAGCAAAATTGCTTTAGAGAAGTTTAAAGTGAATGAAACCGCTAATGCCGCCTTTGGATGTCCTTTCAGAATTGGAATCCACCCGGATACACTTAATTTGATGCTTCAGGATACTGTATTAGCTTCTGAGATTCGTGAAAATGGGTATCGAGATTTGAAAGGAATTGCTGAAGACTATTTTGGAACTACACTGCAAGAAGAAGAAGTTGAGGGAGGCGGAGAAGGTGGTGGTACAGAAAACGCTCCCGAAGAAAAGGAGAAAAAAGACCAAGGTTTACCCAATCAAAATCCTTTAGAAGAGAAAAGAGCTGAAAAGAAAAAAGGCGGAGGTAAAAAATAAACTTGATTTAAAAGCTCATTAAATACTATCTCGCCAGACTGGGCAGGTCATACAATGTGATCCACCTCTTGCTCTGGATAATTCATTGCTCGGTATGGTAATGATGGTCTTTAGGACTTGCTCAGGACTCATTGCTCCATCTTCCAAAATGTCTAATAAATCATAAGCACTGATGATGTTATATCCTGCTGCTCTAAAGGCGATTTCTGTTCTTGGATTGCGGTCATAAGCGATGGCTACACCGGGTTTTATAGTCACCAAATTACAGCCATCAGTCCACTGTTCTCTTTCTTGATAAGGTGAAATTCCATTTCCGGCAAATATGAAGTTGGCGTTTGGGTTTATCTCATTTAATATAAATGATTTTACACTATCATATTGTTTGTGTACACCAGATTTGGAATAAACTTCGACATTAGAACTGTTGCCATCAAAAATTATGGGTTTATAACAAACAAAGTCGTCTTGAGAAATCCGAGTGAAAAGAGTGTCGATGTGCATAAAAGAACGATCGTCAGGAATGTTTATTTTTACAATATTTTCAATGACATTGGCTGAAAATAATTCTTCTTTGATAAGTCTTATGGCGTGATCACTAGTTCTTTCTGATGCACCAATCAATAAATACTCTTCGTTGATCACCATTACATCTCCCCCTTCAATACTTACTTTTTCGCCATATCGGGATGGAGGATATTTATCAAAATCATTGAGGTTGATGATTTTTCCATCTTGTTTGGTTTTGGCAAATAAAGGATGCGCTTGGAATATAAATCGGGTCAATAAATTTTCTCTAAATCTTGCTTGTTTGGCTGCTTTGGTAATAATGACGTGATTGTTGACACTGACTGCGATATCTCTAGTAAAGATAAAATTGGGAATGGGATCAAAAAATATATAGTCGTCTTCACTAAAGTAACCAGTAACCAGTACTTTAGTCAAAGTAACATTGTCCATTGTAGCCAATGTTTGCTTGTAAGCTTGAGGCAATTCTTCATAATCGACTGCATCGCTGATCAATTGATCTCTTAATTCTGCATGGACTTCCAAGGCTTCAAACAACAAATTTTCCACTTCTATTACGTTGTCTTTACCTATAAATGCACCTAGAATATTGGTAAATATTTTGTGCTCCTCGATCATTTGAGGTAAATAAACGATGTCATCAAAAAGTAATTCTGTAGCTCGCTTAGGGGTGATTCTTGCAATGCCTTTATCAGGTCTGTGGACCAATACTTTACGCAATTGGCCTATTTCGGAATTTACTGCAATCATGGACTTTGTTTATTTGGTGTGTCAAAGATAGGCAATTTCTTTACTATCGATGAGTTTGTGTTGAGCAGAAAAAGATGCAAGAAAACGACAGTAATATAAACTAGGCCATACTGTGGATAAATTCTTTTTGCACCAATAATTTGATGTTGGTTCTGACCAATTGGCCCATATTTTCACATTTTTTGAAAGCATCATTTTTATGATGGGCGGCCAATTCTTCCTTAAGTATATCAATCTTTTCAGGTGTACTCAAAATATCTTTTTCCATACATTGTAGCAATGTTTCCAGTTTTGAAATGGAGCCCTTTGCCCGTCGGGCAATGTTTGTTCTTTCTTCGTATTGATATTGTTTTACCGTTTCATGGGTGAGGTATTTGATTCCCATGAGGATGATGGCATTATTTTCTTTGAAATATTGGGGTAAATAAAAGCTTTTTCTTGACTCATAACTTTGTTGATCAAAATCAATAGCCCTTATGCGGTATTGCATACCTTCAATATCTGGTGTAATGTCAACAATGTAATTGTAAGACCGCATATCGCCCAGCAATCTGATGAAACATCTTTCATTAAACTTTATAAATTCCTTGGCAATTCTGATCTGATCAAATTTGGCCACATTCAAATGATCTTTTGCAAAAACATCACCGGGGATACCTGCTATGTGTTCTTCAATCAAGGTATGGGCATTGAGCAGATATGTTACTCTATTGGGAGATAAAACATCCTCAAGTTCTAATCCATAAACTCTGGAAGCATCTACTTTTTTGATGTAAAAATGGTCGTAATTGTCATTGAGCTTATTGATTATCCTGATGCGGTAGGGGTTTGTGTTTCCAAATTTGCAAAAATCTATTCTACTCACGCTGAGATGTTCTATGACATCCATGTCTCCATCATAATTTAAGTTGGCATATATCCGACAAAGATTGTGGTGAATTTCTTGCAATTCATTGTTGTTGTAAAACACAGTTTCCCAATAGGTATCTTGTCCATTGCGGTCCAATAAAGGCACTCTGGCAATATCTCGAGACATATCATCATATTGAATTGGCAAATCAGTAAGGCGATTGTACTTATCCAGGTATTTTAATAAACCTTGACTGATAGGGTAGGCAGGTTTTTTTTTAGATGGTTTATTTAGTTGCATTGTGCTCTTTTAGAAAATTTGCTAAATTTAGTTTGTATTTTGCACAGGTTAGTACAATTTATAGCTTTATTATGTGATAAAGATCACGAGTTTAAATGATATAGATTGGGCAAACGATTTCATTATTCGGTAAGTTTGTATTAAACAATATGTATGAAAAATGCTGCTCATAAGCTAAATAATTATCACGTGAAGGAAATCATGAGTAAAAACGTGGTTTCAATTTCACCAGATACCATTTTGACCGATCTTGATGGCTTTTTCGAAAAGCATAAAGTGCACCATTTGCCTGTGGTTGCAGAAGATGGCAAATTAGTGGGTATTGTGAGCCATGCAGACATTCTACTTTTAAAGGAATGGGGCTCCGATGGTAAAATAAAAGGTATCAACGCAAGAAACAATATTTTGATGCGAAGTAATTTGGTAAGTGATATCATGACTCCCAATCCTGTGACTGTCAAGCCCGAAGATACAATTGGGACCTGTGTAGAGTTGTTATTAGAAAATAACTACAAATCTTTACCTGTGGTTAATGAAGAGGGTATACTCAAGGGCATCATCACCACTTATGATTTATTGCTTCTTGCCTATACTGATTTTCACCAAGCACTGATTATATAAAATTACATTTTGATACAAGAAACTTCAAATTCAAATACGAAAGCCTCCAAAATATTAGACCAGAACATTTCATTTCTGGATGGGCCAAATAGTAGAGGCAGAGAAATTTCCATGATATTTGACACAGGAAGACAGTTGTTGAGGGGTTTCCGTAAACTGCATTTTGTTGGGCCTTGTATTTCTGTTTTTGGCTCAGCAAGATTTACAGAAGAGCATCCGTATTATACACTTGCAAGAAATTGTGGTAAAGGTATTGCAGATCTTGGCTTTACAACCATGACAGGAGGAGGTCCAGGTATAATGGAGGCAGCTAACCGAGGTGCTTTTGAAGCGGGCGGACGATCGGTAGGTTGCACCATCAAATTACCAAAGGAACAGTACACCAACCCTTATATGCACGATTATGTACGTGTCGAATATTTTTTCGTAAGAAAGGTCCTCTTGGTTAAATATTCATACGCATTTATAGTCTGCCCTGGCGGGTTTGGCACCTTGGATGAACTGTTTGAAACTTTGACACTTATACAGACAGGTGTCCTAAATAACTTTCCAATTGTCATTTTGGGACGACATTATTTTGAGGATATACAAGAGTTTTTTGCTAAAATGATCCGTGAAAAAACCATTTCCACCAATGATCAACAATTGATCTTATTTACAGACGATGTAGATGAGGCCATGAACCACATCAGCAAATACATTTCCAATAATTACAAAATCAAAAACAAACCCAAAAGATGGTGGCTATTGGGTGAATAGTTTACCAGGAAAGAGGAATGGAAATACAAATAATGGGTGTTGCGCCAGCAGTGTTGAGGTTTTTATCAAAATAGGTGAGGTCTTCAGAGATATCAAACTCGATCAAATGGCGATCAACAAATGCATCAAATACTGTAACAAGGTGAGCGATACCAAAGTAAACCCAGGCATATTCATACCTTTGTCTGTAAGCATCTCTGATTGGTTTTACATCGGCAGGAGAGAAAAAATCCGGGTCTTTACCTCCTGCAAGCAGATTTTTATAAATGCCATCGTACTTTCTGAAATTGGACTTGTTGAAAAAGACATTTGAAAGTGCTAATCCGTCAATACCTATGGCTATAGGAACTTTCCACCATTTCTTATTGTAGGCTTGACCACCACCGGGGACAACCAAACTATAAAGAGCTGCTCTGCCAGGATTACCGCTGAAAATGTCAAAAAATGTGGTCCTTTTGGCAGGTGTTGTGTCTGATGCTACACTTGAGGTGTCTATTTCAATGTTTTGTGCATACAAAGAATCCTGCTGTAAAAATACAGACCAGAGAAAAAGCAAAACCCCAAACAAATATTTTTTACACTTCAAATTGGAGTATTTATAACCAATAACGAAACATGGAATGATTCTGTATCAATTTTCAAGTTCTTTCAATAAATCATAAATGCTGTTGAATTCCTTGTCTGAAGAAAAGGGAATTTGTAAAACACCTTTGCCTTTTTGATCTCTTTTGATATTAATCTTTACACCAATAATTTTACTGAGATCCTTGATGATTCTATTGATCTCTGCATTTTGAATTTCTGGAGAAGCAGCATTTTTTGAAGCATCTCTATCCTTTCCTTGGTTGTTGTCTTTGACCAATTGTTCAAGCTGTCTTACGGAGAGATGCTCATTAATGGCTTTTTTGTAAAACTGAAGTTGTCTTACAATATCTTCCAAACCTGCAATGGATCTGGCATGACCCATGGATAATTCACCTGATTTTACAGAATTTTGGATTTCTGGAGGCAACTTTAGCAACCTTACATAATTAGTGACGGTAGATCTGTTTTTACCAACGCGCTCAGAAAGAGCTTCGTGAGTAAGATTGCACTCATCCATCAATCTTTGATAAGAAATTGCAATTTCAACCGCATTTAAATCTGATCTCTGGATATTTTCAATGAGCGCCATTTCCAGCATCTCTTGATCATTCGCAACGCGTACATATGCAGGAACCTCATTCAGGCCGGCCATTCTAGATGCTCTCCACCTGCGTTCACCGCTGATGAGTTGGTATTTGCTATCGCCCATTGCTCGCACTGTGATGGGCTGTATCAAGCCATGCACTTTTATGCTTTTGGCAAGCTCCATCAGTGCTTCATTTTCAAATTCAACCCTTGGTTGAAAAGGATTGACTTCCACTTCATCTATTAATATTGAAGCAACGCTGCTATTGAGGGTGCGTACTATTTCTTTTTTAGTGTCAACATTATTGGTATTTTCAATATTTGACAACAAGGCCCTTAAGCCTTTGCCTAGTTCTTTCTTTTTATTCGTCGGTGTCATTGTCAGATGTCATGGTGGCGGTGAGTGCAGCCTCATCCCCATTATTTTTTAAAAATTCGAGGGCCAAATTTAAGAAATTGATGGCACCTTTGCTAGCGGCATCATAAACAATAACCGGTTGGCCCAGACTTGGCGCTTCACCGACTTTGCTGTTTCTGTGAATGATGGTATCAAAAATCCTATCTGTAACGATGTTTTTGACTTCCTCAATCACCATATTGGCCATTCGGAGTCTTTTATCATACATAGACATGACAATACCTTCTACTTGTAAATTTGGATTGAGACTGTCTCTTACAATATTGATGGTGTCTTTGAGTTTGCCGTATCCTTCCAAAGAGAAAAACTCACATTGCACAGGAATCACAACCGAGTCTGCAGCAGTGAGCGCATTGACCGTGATGAGTCCTAGCGAGGGTAGACAATCTATGAAAATATAATCATAGTCATCTTTCACTTGATCAATCAACTGTTTCATTCTATGTTCTCTTTGAGAAACGCCTACCAACTCAATTTCCGCACCAACCAAGTTGATGGAAGATGGGAGTAAATATAAATTGGCTGTTGCTGTCTCAACGATAGCTTTGCGAGGATCAGCTCCGTGTACCAAACACTCATAAGTATCTACTTCTGCGTTATCCGGGTTGATACCCACACCCGATGAAGCATTTGCTTGTGGATCACTATCAATCAGTAAAACTTTTCTATCGAGGATAGCTATAGATGCGGCCAAATTGATGGCAGTTGTAGTTTTCCCAACTCCGCCTTTTTGGTTGGCAATAGCAATGATTTTTCCCATATTTTCTTTTAAACAGTAATTTCTTGACCTATTTGGGGCAAAATTATGGTTTTATTTTGGTCTTTGAATGCTTTACGCACTACTTCATGATCTATTTTTATCGGAGGGAAAGTATCAAAGTGACATCCCACTATCTGATCACATGCAATAAAGTCTGATGCAATGATGGCATCTTCGTAGCCCATAGTGAAATTGTCGCCTACTGGAAGTACCGCTAAATCCAATGGCGGACATGTCTTAGGGATGAGTTGCATATCCATGGTCAAGGCGGTATCGCCTGCAAAATAAATGGTAGCTTCATCATTAGAAATTACAAATCCACCGGAAGCTCCTCCATAGGTTCCGTCTGGAAGCATACTCGAATGAATGCCAACCACATATTTGATCATTCCAAAATCAAATTTGAATTTTCCACCCAAATTCATTCCATGCCCTTTTAATCCTTTTTGTTCATACCATCCTACGATTTCAAAATTGGAAATGATGATTGCGTCATTATTGGTGGCAATTTGTTGGGCATCAGCGACATGATCGTAATGCCCATGAGTCAGCAATACATAATCGACCTTTATATCTTCTACTTTGATCTCAGATGCCAAGGGATTGGACTTGATCATGGGATCAATAATCAACTTTTTACCCATTGTTTCAATCAAAAAACAAGATTGACCTAAAAAAGTTAGTTTCATTTTTAAATAGTTTTTAAGCTTTAAGGTTTTAATGTATTTCTGGGTGCAAAGGTTCACAAAGCAAAACGTAATGCACCATTAGTCGCAAATTATTTTGAGAAAAAACCAAACAATTGTTATAATTAGTAGTTAATTGTGGGTTCTATACCAAACTGAATATGGAATGTTGAAAGTTATGGTAATATAAATTTCAATAGGACGATATTCAGTCAATAAAATAACAAAGGAGAGCAAATTTATGATTTTAGTAATAAGTGGTACCAACAGACCGGGCAGTCGCACCAAACTGGTTGCAGATGCATGTTATGATTATCTAAGTGAGGTTTATCAGGGAGAAGTGAGATTTTTGACCATGGAAGACTTGCCAGATGAAACCTTGGGTAAACACATGTATGACAAACACAAAATGCCAGCTGATTTGGTTCGCATTCAAGATGAGTTGGTGATTCCTGCGGAAAGTTGGTTGATCATCTCACCAGAATATAATGGAAGTTTTCCAGGAGTCCTGAAACTTTTTGTGGATGCCATTTCGGTAAGAAGGTATAAAGAAACATTTGCTGGAAGGAGGGCTGGTTTGATTGGAGTAGCTTCGGGAAGGGCTGGCAATTTAAGAGGTCTTGAACATTTAACAGGATTTCTCAATTATCTGGAGGTTACCGTTTTTCCAAACAAATTACCAGTATCTTCGATAGAAAGTCAAATTGTAGATGGAAATCTTAAGGAAGAGGCGAAACAAACCTTGCATAATTTTCTAAATGCCTATCTTGCGTGGCATAACTAAGCTGTAGCTATTGTGTCTAGAATTGTAAGTGGTTTTGTAGTTGTGCTTTTGATGGTGACATCCTGTAAAGATGCAAATGACCTTCTAGACCAAACCAAAGTTTTTAAATACAATCAACCCAACGTCGTCACTTCCCTTGATCCTGCCTTCGCAAAGAGTCAAAACAATATGTGGGTGATGAATCATGTATACAACACTTTGGTCTCACTCAATGATTCACTTGAAGTTGTACCAAGTCTTGCCAAAAGCTGGAATATAGACAGCGAAGGCAAAACCTATACTTTTCATTTGCGCGATGATGTTTATTTTCAAAGGGATAGTTGTTTTCAGAATAGTGAAAGAACGAGGAAAATGGTGGCGGCAGATGTTGCTTATAGCCTGACCAGATTGATAGATAACCAACTCAATTCACCAGGTTCCTGGCTATTCATTGATAAAGTCTCAGGTCCAGAAGCTTTCAAAGTGATAGACGATACTACTTTTGTTTTGCAGCTTAATCAACCATTTATTCCAACACTTGGAATGCTTACCATGCAATATTGTAGCATTGTTCCAAAGGAAGCAGTAGCATATTATGGTGATGACTTTAGATCACACCCGGTAGGTACAGGGCCATATGGTTTTAAAAGATGGATAGAAAATCAAAGTTTGTTTCTTGAGCGAAACCCATTGTATTTTGATACTTTGAAACGACCATCTCATTCGCCAGACTATATCAAAACCAGTTTTATTCCTGACAAGCAAATTGCAGCTCTAGAATTGATGAATGGAAAATTAGATTTCATGTCTGGAATTGAGAGTTCATTTGTCAATGAATTTCTGGACGCAGAGGGACATTTAAAAGCTGATAAAAAGGAGAAAATTACTTTTATTAGGACTCCTTACCTCAATACGGAATACATTGGGATAAATCAAAACTTAGCTCAGGAACATCCTGCTTTGAGAATGAAGGCTTTCAGACAGGCACTCAACTATGCACTAGACAGAGAACTTATGTTGTCATCATTGCGCAACAACGTAGGCTTGCCTGCAAATGCTGGATTTGTTCCACGAGGTCTTCCTTCTTTCAATGATCAGAATGTAAAGGGTTACCGGTTTGACCTTAAACTTGCCAAAAAATTGATCGAAGAATCGGAAGTAGATGTGCGCAATATGTCACCTCTTGTATTGAATACCAATGCAGAATACCTTGATTTAGTAACCTTTGTAGCCAAGCAATGGGAAGCTATTGGTGTGAAAACTAAAATTGAATTGTTGGATACGGGCATTTTGAGAGAAGGTATGCGCAATTCTAAGTTACAAATGTTTAGGGCATCTTGGATTGCAGATTATCCCGACGCAGAAAGTTATCTTACTGTATTCTATTCAAAAAATCCAGCACCGCCAAATTACACTCGATTTAGCAACAGGGTTTTTGATCGATTGTACGAACAAGCCATCAGAGAACCTGATGTGGATAAGCGATATCAGTTGTACCAACAAATGGATAAGATCATAGTAGATGAAGCTCCTGTCATCTTTCTTTTTTATGATGAATCATCTGTTTTTATATCCAATAGTTTGAAAGGGTATACAAATAATGGACTTAATATGTTGAATGTGAACACTCTGTATAAGGTAGGTAAAAGTAATAATTAATACATGGATCAGCAGATTTTAATAGGTGCAACAAATAATGCACATAAGGTAAAAGAAATATCAGCCATGTTACCCAGCTTTTTCGTTCTGCAATCTCTCAGAGACGTAGGATATTTGGATGAGATCATTGAGGACGGTAAAACGCTGGAAGAAAACGCGCTCATCAAAGCTAGAACACTACACCATTTTTTGAATAAAAACGTTTTTTCTGAGGATACGGGACTTGAGGTTACAGCGCTTGGTGGTGCTCCGGGTGTTCATACGGCAAGATATGCTGGAGAACAAAAAAATGACAGCGATAATATTCAACTACTTTTGAAAAACTTGGAGGGAAGAGAAGACAGGTCAGCTAGATTTCGTACGATTATTGCCCTGATTTACAATCATAAAGAATATTTATTTGAAGGAACGGTTGAAGGTCAGATCGCTGATTCAATCATGGGAGATGGTGGTTTTGGATACGACCCTGTTTTTATTCCAAATGGATACGCTCAAACATTTGCTCAACTAGATACTGGTATAAAGAATAGTATCTCACATAGAGCAAATGCCGTTAGCAAATTGGTGGAATTTCTTATAGGAAATGCATAAAAGTCAGAGCACGGACACTTTATTTGAAACCACATAGCTAGCTGTAGTGTTTATAAGAGAAATAAAGAATAAAGATTTTAAAATGGATATAAGAAAAATCACAGTTGGTGGAGGTTGTTTTTGGTGTGTAGAAGCGGTTTTTAATAAAATTCAAGGAGTTCAAAAAGCTTTAAGCGGTTATATGGGAGGTAAAAATCCCAACCCAACGTATAAAGAGGTTTGCACTGGTAATACAGGACATGCAGAAGTGGTAGAAATTACTTATGACAATGATGTCATACTATTAAAGGAATTATTAGAAGTTTTTTGGACGGTCCATGACCCAACAACGTTGAATAGGCAAGGAAATGATGTTGGTACTCAATATAGATCAGTGATATATTATGCCAATGAAGCAGAAAAACAAATCATTTTGGATTCCATAGACCAGGTTGCTAAAAAGTTATATGACGATGCCATTGTCACAGAAATATCTCCATTGGAGACTTTTTATGTTGCAGAAGCCTATCACCAGAACTATTTTGAAAACAATCCCAATCAGGGCTATTGCAGCATTGTCATTCACCCAAAAGTGACAAAATTTAAAAAAACATTTCAGCACTTAATGAAGGCGACACCAGTTTACAACCAACTGACAGCGGAAGAAGAATATGTCATTGTCAAAAAAGGAACTGAATATCCATTTACGGGCAAATATGATAAGTTCTTCAAAGAGGGGACATATAATTGTAAAAGATGTAACGCGCCTTTATATAAAAGTGATGATAAGTTTAACTCAGGATGCGGGTGGCCTGCATTTGATGATGAAATCGAAGGAGCAGTAAAGAGAGTGCCAGATAAAGATGGTCGCAGAATAGAGATCGTTTGCGCAAATTGTGACGGACATCTGGGCCACGTTTTCGAAGGTGAAAGGCTTACAAGTAAAAATGTAAGACATTGTGTAAACTCCTTATCTCTCGATTTTAAAGCCAAATAATAAGTATCTAAGGGATATTGAATAGTTGGAGCAATTGATTTCATAATTATTTTTAGCTTTATTGCATCATTAACTTGTTTGTAATGAAATTAAGAATAGTTATCCAAGTAGTATGTTTCTTTTTGGCAGCAAAATGTTTAGGTCAAGAATGTGGTGTTACCACACAAGATCAAGAATCTTGGTCAAAAAGATATGAGCGCAATCTTTTGCAAAGAAATTCTGTGAACCACCGCACATTGGCAGAAATACCAATAACATTTCACCTTGTAGGGAGACAAAATGGAGTAGGGAGGGCTGCCATCAAGGAAGCTTTGTCCTTACTTTGCCAGTTGAATCAAGACTTTAAGGGAGCATTAATCACATTTTATCTTTCTGAAAATGGCATCAATCTCGTCAATGATGATGGTATTTTTACAGCTCCTCAGCTTGCCATCAATAAACTTGCGATGCAAAAAATCAGAAACCCCAATTCCATCAATGTTTTTGTGGCCAACAAAATTAATGATGGCGGGGCGATTGGAATATATGATGAAGCTGAAGATTGGGTCTTGATTCACAAGAGTGCCTTTCTTTCTGGGAATAAAACATTAGCCCACGAAATTGGCCATTTTTTCTCTTTATACCACCCTCATTTTGGCTGGGAATCAACACCCTGGACTACAGCCAATGATGGGACGAAGGTTGGAGTCATGGCGTCTGATGGGAAAACGCTGACAGAAAATATGGACAGGATCAATTGTTACTTGGCAGGTGATCAATTGTGTGATACACCACCAGATTATAATTTCGGTTTAAATTGGCAGAAATCTTGTGTATTTGGTGGCATGGCACTGGATGCAAATGGAACAAGAGTTATTCCAGATGAATCCCTGATCATGTCATATTTTAATGATAGTTGTCGAAGTACCTTTACACAGGAGCAAATCAGTTTGATGCGGACAGATTTGACAGCAGATAATCGTCAGTTTCTCTTTGGTGGGGCGACACCACCCAATCTTTCATTAGGTAAGGAAACTGAAATCAGAGATCCAGAAGGCATGACGAGTTATTTTTCAAAAGACAGTATATCCTTCAGCTGGGACCCAGTTGTAAATGCCAATTTTTATTATTTGGAAGTGGACAGAAGTGCAAATTTCAACCTGGATCCTAAGGGGATTTTGGTGCGTGAAAATAACATCAAGTTTTCGCAAAATTGGATTGAAGGTATCAACTATTATGCGCGGGTTTTTTCTTGGAATGAACACAATACTTGTTTGTCACCCTCTCCGGTACAGGTCTTTCAAATCAATTCGGTAACTTCAAACACTGACTGGAACTTAGCAAAAAAATTCAACTTTCATTATCTAAGTGGTTTAATATTAGTTGATTACAAAGATGTAACTCATGGCTCTTATTTTTTTCAGCTCTATAATTTGAAAGGCGATTTAGTAACAAGAAAAACGATAGAAATTGGTCGCAGCGGCCAAGATATGGTGGTTTTTGAAAACAATCTGACACCAGGAATGTACATCATGAATGTGTTTGGGCATCACAATTTTTCTCAAAAAATCATGATTCTAGACTAGTTCAAAGTTACTTTTCAGCAATATTGATATAATTTTGTTGGTAGATCAAAATTATAATAAGACATATGAAAACACTTATTGCCAAACTATGCTTAGGAATTTTTATAGCATGTAGTTTTTCCTTATCAGGCCAAATGAAGGTACTTTTCGTCGATGACTCAGATGATACTTTTGGAAACGCAGAATTATTTGCTGCAGCCCTGGATACAGCTGGATACCCAATAACTTATTTTAATGCTGTGGACAGTGCTGCCAGTCCTACAGATTTGGTCATGAAGCAATATGATTTAGTTGTGTGGATGACCTCGTCAGATGGAGGTGGATTGCAATTTTGGAATGGAGTTGATGAAGACAACGCCAGTTTGAAAGCTTATTTAGATGGTGGTGGTAAATTGTGGATCGTTGGGAACGACTTTTTGTTTGATAAATATGGTATTCCAGCCATCACATTTAAAGAAGGCGAATTCATGAGTGATTATGCAGGAATCAAGTCATATGACGCACAAGCGTATGGCAGTGATGGCAACATTGGTGTAGAGGCGGCACAACTTGCCCCAGATAGTGGTATCCCAGATCTTCCAAATTTGACCTGGCAATTTGCTACTTTGTGGTGGGCCGATGCAGTGACACCCAAAGAAGGTACAAAATCTGTATATCTTATGGGAGGAGGAGCAACCTATCCACTTAAAGATAAAGTGATGGCAACATTGTACAAAAATGATACATTTGAAGTATTGACCTATTTTTTTGACATCAGTTTGGTCAATAACTTCACAAGCCTGGTCTCAGCAGTAAAACCTGTAATGGTTCACTTTGAAGGCATCGTAAGTGCGGTGGAACAACCATTAAAAAATGGTCAAAAAATCGAAGTATTTCCCAATCCAGTAACAAGTAATCAATTCATTTTAGATTTAGACTTAAGCAATGTTGCGACTATAAACGCCAATTTGTTTAATAGTCAAGGCAAAGTAGTTAAGAATGTATACAACAATCAATCAACCTTGAACTTGCAAAAACAAAACATTGTTGATTTGGAAGGATTTCTAAGCAATGGATTGTATTTCTTACAAATAAACCTCGATGGCAAACAACAAGTGACAAAACCTCTTTTACTTTTGAATGCCAATTAATTTAGGGCCAAACTTGTTTTCAAACAATTCATAAAGTTTGCTCTAATTTAAACAAAAAGGCCTTTATCGTCAGTGATAAAGGCCTTTTTGTTTTGAGGTTTTTGTCTTAACTAAGGTTTGTTCTGCGAACGATCCATTTTTATTTGAAGGTCCCTATCATCATACGATTTAGTTCCAAACAAAACCATATAGCCATTTTCAAAGCCGACTTCAAACTCTAAAGGTTTAACATCTGGGTCATTATCTACCATGATCATGGTGTCATTGCCTAGAAGATAGTGGTAAATACCGCTTCCTTTAGATTCTTGACGGGTGCCATATTCAAATGTATCGTCCTTATTGAACTTTACCCATTTACCAGCATAAATTTGTGGATTAGCCATGGTATCTTTAAATACACCACCAATTACCCAATAAGTACTGATGAGCGCTTCATTGCGTCTCTCACCATCTTGATCTTGTCGACTTTTTATGAGACTTTTCGCTTGCTCGATCCATTGGCTATTCAGTTCTTTGGTCATGGTAACCGCACCTACTTTTTGATAAGTATCTGTACCCAACATTTCTCTAATTTTCTTTTCTTTATTTGGGTCCAAAGAAACGCCATAGGGAACTGGCGAAAATCCATCTTTTGGCTGAAAAGTACTCTGCCCAGTTGATGTTACTGCTGGGGAGCCGGTAGAAATCGCCGTTGTATCCTTGACCTCGGTTTTTGTTTTGGTTTTACAAGAGTTGAAGGTTATTAAGCCTACAAACACAAGTAAAAGTGACCATTTTTTCATTTTTGAAAATTGTATTTTGTATGAATTAAAGTGTGAAAATAATGACACTTGATGAGCAAGCAACATATCAAACGAATTTTTTGGATTAAATTTGACTTAAGTGTTCAGCTATATCCAATTTTGATTAAAAATGGTGCATTTTAAGTGATACTTCAGCAATTTATTTTATGGTAAGGGCTGACATTTTACCAGAAATGATGCGTTACTGACTTAAACTGTCATTTAATTTGAATGTAAATAGTTGAATAAATCCAATTTGTTAAAGAAGGGAAAATAATGATTCAGAAATTTTTACATTACTTAGACCGAGAGCATTTAGTAAATCCAGGTGAGAAAGTTTTATTGGCAGTTTCTGGAGGAAAAGATTCTATGGTAATGGTAGACCTTTTTATGAAAGCAAATTTAAGTTTTGGAATTGCACACATCAATCATAATACCAGAGGAGTTAGCAGCGATGCAGATGAAGATTTCGTAAGAGCTTTTGCTTCAAAAAATGAAATCCCCTTTTTTATCATGCATCTGGATCCAGCCATCAGTAAATCATCCAATTTTCAAGCAAAAGCCAGAGAAATCAGGTATGAGTGGCTTACTAATGTCATGAAAAAGGAAGGTTTCCAGCACATTGCAACCGCCCATCATCAAAATGACAACATCGAAAGCTTTTTGATGGGATTGTTGAGGTCATCTGGAACAAGAGGTCTCAGTGGAATTGCACCCAAAAAAGAAAACATCATCAGGCCTTTGTTGTTTGCCAGTAGGGAAGAAATCGACCAATATCAAATTGCAAACAATATTGGCTTTAGAGAAGATGAATCCAATGCTTCTGAGAAATACTTGAGAAATAAAATAAGGCACAATGTTGTCAAGGTTTTGCATCACGTCGATCCACAAGCAGTGCAAAAAATTGATGAAAGCATCAGAATCATTGCAGAGTCCAATGAATTATTAGAATATTTTGTCGCCAATGACAAATCTGTTGTTTCGACAAATGGGGAATTGAAAATAGTAGACATTGTAGCATTGAAAAAACTGCCCGCTCCAGCTGCTTTTTTATGGTATAAACTCAATGATTTTGGGTTTACAAAATCGGATATCGTGGACATGTTGGAAAGTATGCGTAGCGGCGCTTCATTTTCGACTGCTACGCATAAGGCGGTCATCGATAGATCAAAAATTATCATCCAGCCATTGCATCTATTTGCTGAAGAAGAAGACAAAGAAAGCATCATCCATATTGAGGGTCCAGGAAATTATCCAGTAGATGAACACAGTTCAATCAATGTTGCAATTGTAGATCATCTGGAATTTGGGAAAAAATCAAACGAAGAATATCTTGGGTTTCAGGATCAGCCAATGCCTTTGATTATTCGTAAACGTAAAAATGGAGATGCATTTAAGCCATTGGGAATGGGTGGAAAAAGTCAAAAAGTCAAAGATTTCATTGTAAATAATAAACTTAGTTTTGAGGATAAGAACAAACTTTGGTTACTCACCACGCATAAGGATGATGAAATAGTAGCCGTTCTACCATACAGAATCAGCGAAGATTATAAAGTTACTCCTGAAAGTAAATTCATTTTGAAACTAGAAATCAACCCAACAAAATAATCGCATTTACTTGATGTACATCTTTTCTCCTGCATAAATTCCGACAATTAAATGGTTGGCTTTAGGAGGAATTGGGCAATTGTATCCATCTGAATAAGCGCACCAAGGATTATAGGACTTATTGAAATCAATGTTGATTTTATCATCATGTATGTCATGCATTTCCAAATCAAGATATCTTCCTCCGCCATAAGTTTCCACATCATTGGTTGCATCTTTAAAAGGCAAAAACAACAAATCAGGATGTCCGGGTACAACTCTGACAGATTTGTACAACGTCAATTCAATGGTTTGCTTTTTAATTTTGCAATTGACCTTTCCGTAAATGTAAAAAGGCCTGCTGACTCCACTGTAAGTAGGCATTTCTATTCCTCTTTTGATAGAGTCTTTTGTTATCTCGCATTGGCAATTGTAATCAATATCTATTGGGAAATAACTCATTTTAGCAAGTTTGTCCTCAGTTGTCAGAGGAGACCTGCTGTCAGCTAAAAACTCCGATTTTACTTTTGACCGGTGCTCCATCAACAATTTTTGATAGGCATCGTTTTTGGGTGAGCAATTCAAACTCATGACCATGACTGCCAGCAAAACTATATAGTATGACCTCATTGCATTGTATTTATATGTTTTCCAATTTTATTTTTTTGTAACTATTTAGTCCACAAAAAGGATATTTTAGAATTCCCCTCAAGATAATCATCTATTTTTGAACTTCAAAAATCCTTTATTTATCCAAACATACATATATGACCTTAATAATTAAACAATTATTCATTTATCCCATCAAAGGCATTGCAGGAATAGCTGTAAACAGTGCTCAGGCTGAGGAGATTGGTTTTCAGCACGACAGACGGATGATGTTTGTTGATGATCAAAACAATTTCATATCACAAAGAAGTCACCCAGAACTTTCACAAATCCAATGTACCATTTTGGACGGTCATTATATGATAACCTATAGTGGAAAACAAATCAAAATACCATTTGAAAATGGACAAGCACTTTATGATGAGCGCCTCAAATTTGCCGTGAAAGTTTTTGATGATGAGTTAATGGCTTATGAATTGAGTCCAGAAATAAGTTTAAGGTTTTCGGAATTGCTTGGCGCTCCTGTAAAATTGGTGACACTTGGGAAAGAGTCCCTGAGGATGAAAACTTTGATCAAAGAGCCACTTGAAACCAAAGTCAGTTTTGCGGATGGCTATCCATATTTGGTGCTTGGTACGGCTAGTCTTTTAAAATTGGAAGAAATGATGGAGCTGTCGGTCAATAAAATGAGATTTAGACCCAACATGATCATAGAAACGACTTTTCCTTTTGAAGAAGATGTGCTCGATTTAGTAAACATTGGAAGTGCTCAATTCAGGATGATTAAACCATGTGCCCGTTGTCAAGTAGTCAATATAGATCCTGAAACTGGGCTTTCAGAAAAGCAAACTTTGGCCACCTTATCAGCCTTTAGAAAAGTAGAAAATAAGGTATATTTTGGGGTGAACACGATTTGTTTGAAAGAAGGTGAGGTGAAAGTGGGGGATAGCTTGGATTTAGTCAATTGTTAAAATATAAACATTCACACTTTTAAATGAACATAAATTGCAGTTTTTAACACAAATGCAAATTTATATTCTAAAAAATCTAAAAAACGAAGGTATTTAAAGAAATTAATTTTATAATATTTGAAATTTATTATTTTATATTTTGTTCACAAAATGAAGCTCTTTTATAGAAACCATCTATTTTTTTAAGATATAATTAAAGATTCGTCTCGTCAAACAGCCAAATCTTAATATTTTGTTTAACAACCTAATATGAACTTATCATTAACAAGTAGCTCGTAATGTATTATTTGCGGATAGAGAATTTTACCTTTGTGGTAAATCTAAAATCAGAAATAAATGAAAAAATTTTACTTACTACTATTAATGGTTTTTTGTAGTGTGATTGTGCATGCCCAAGTTACATCGAGTGGTATGTCTGGTCTAGTTACTGACGCCAATGGAGAGGACTTGATCGGTGCTACTGTCATTGTAATTCATGAGCCATCTGGAACTCAATATGGTACCACTACAGGAGATGCAGGCCGATACAATATTATTGGTATGAGGGTTGGTGGTCCTTACAAAGTTATGGTGACTTATGTTGGCTACTCTGACCAAGAGGTTAATGACATTTATTTAAACTTAGGTGTTACTTCAAATGTAAATGTGCAAATGAAGGAATCAAGTTTAGAATTGGATGAAGTTGTGGTTATTTCTGACCGTGACAATGCTTTCAGTTCGAGTAGAACGGGTGCTGCTGTAACATTTGGTACAGAAGCATTGAATGCCATTCCAAACATTTCTAGAAACGTAAACAGCATCACTCGTTACAATGTATACAGTAACGGTAGAGGTTCATTTGCTGGACAAGATTCAAGATTTAGCAGCTTTACTATTGATGGATCAGTTTTTAATAATGGATTTGGTTTGGGTTCTTCTGCATCTGCTGGTGGTAGAACAGGAACAACGGCTATTTCATTTGATGCATTAGAAGAAGTACAGTTCAACATCGCTCCTTTTGACGTGAGACAATCTGGTTTTGCTGGAGCAGGTATCAACGCAGTAACAAGATCTGGAACAAATGAAGTGTCTGGATCCGCTTATGCATTTACAAAGAGCAACAGCTTGACAGGTAAAAAGGCAAATGGTATAGAATTAAATCCTTTTACAGTTGACGAAAAAACTTTTGGTTTCAGAGTGGGTGGAGCTTTAAAGAAAAATAAACTTTTTTACTTCATCAATTTCGAAAACTTTGGTAGTTCAAATCCAGCTTTGGATTGGGTTATCAACAGACCAGGTGCAACAGGTAACGTTTCTAGGGTAACTGAGGCGGATATGTTGGATCTTTCTTCATTTTTGAAAACAAATTTCAACCGTGATCTTGGTGCTTTTGATGGTTTCAACAACGATATCACTAGTAATAAAGGGTTGATCAGATTGGATTATAACTTATCTGACAAACACAAAGTGGCTTTGAGATACTCTCATCACAATTCTGAGTCTGGACAAAGGATCAGTGATAGTAACAGTAGTAATACAGCTGGTAACGGTAACAGAACAAACAGATCATTGGCTATCTCACCAGAAAACACTGGATACATCATTTTGGATAATACAAGATCTATTGCTTTGGAACTTACCTCACTTCTTTCAAACAAAATGTCTAATAACTTGATCATTGGATATAACAAACAGATTGAAGACAGAAAATATAAAACAGACCTTTTCCCAACGGTTGATATCTTAAAGGATGGTTCTACGTATACCTCAGTTGGTTTTGATCCATTTACGCCTAATAACCAATTGAATTATTCTACGCTAAATATTACCAATAACTTATCTTATTTTACAGGTAAACACCAATTCACATTGGGAGCAGCATACGAATACTTTACATCAAACAACGTGTTTTTCCCAACTTCAAATGGTGCTTATGTCTATAATTCTATAGATGATTTCAAAGCAGCAGCACTACAATCTATCAATGATCCAAATAATCCTGTATCTGTAGTTCCAGTTGCTAGATACAATTTGAGATACTCATTGTTGCCTGGTGGTGCAGAGCCACTGCAAGTTTTAAAAACTAGTACAGTTTCTGCTTACGTTCAAGATGAATTCCAAGCAACAAATAAATTGAAGTTTAATTTTGGAATCAGAGCAGATCTAGTAAGTTATGACAACTCTACAGCTGAGGACTTTTTCAATCCAGTTGTTGCTGGTTTGACATACAAAGACGAAGATGGAAATGACCTTAAAGTTAACACAGGTGCATTTCCAAAAGCAGCAGTTTTATTGTCTCCAAGATTTGGATTTAACTTAGACTTGAGTGATGATAAGTCATTCCAAGTGAGAGGTGGTACTGGTATCTTTGTTTCAAGAATACCACAAGTACTTGTTTCTAATCAATTGGGTAACAATGGTGTAAATACTGCGGTATTAAACTTCCAAAATACAACTGCATACCCATTCACTCTTGATCCTTCTAAGTATGTTCCAGCTGCAGGAGTTGATATTACCAAATTACCTGCATATGTAATCAATGCTTCA
>JAKQLF010000027.1 GCA_029567325.1 Bacteroidota bacterium
TACCCCTGTGAGCCAGAGCTCGTTTTTGATGGTATCCCAACCAGCATTTGAAGTGAGTGCTCCAGGAGGGTCTGGAACCAAGGTTACTTGATGAGGCTTCACTTCACAAACCATCTCAATGAAATCATTTGATGGATATCCCTCAATATTAAATTCTGTTGTTACTATTTTCTTTAATGCGGGTAAGTCATCAAACCTGATATGTCTTTGATCTGGTCTGGGATGCACTGTTATTCCCTGAGCACCAAAACGTTCACAGTCTTTAGCAACCTGCAAAATATCGGGCATGTTTGCTCCACGAGAATTTCTTATTAAAGCAATTTTATTGATGTTTACGCTCAGCCTTACCATCGTGTTTTATTTTCAAATTTTAGATTTAATAAATTTTCTATTCATTTGGTTTGAATAAAATATTGTGAATTATAAATTTGGTTTTATACTTTCGCTGGCAAAAGTAATACATATTGGAAAGTGTCCTCAAGCAAAGAGCTATTTCTGCTTTTATTTTTGTCACCATTGTCATCTCATTATTTGCAATAGGCAGATATGGCGTTTTGATCTTGCTGCTAAGTTTGCTTTGTGGGACACTTTATGAAATTTGTCGCCTCGATAAATTTACACTCTCTACAAACCTATTAACTATTATTGGTGCTTTGGGTTTTGTTTTTATATTTCAAAAGTATCTGACTCAGTTTTCCAACCTCAAAATGTTGGCTTTGTTTCTCGGAGTTTTTTTACATCTAGTTTTAACAATTGTGCTCATCATCAGTGAAAGGCCCATATATCCCATTATCAAAAGCACGGTATTTGTATATCCTGTAATGGGTATTGCGCTTGCCACAGATGCTCTCATAGTTGATTCCAGTGCCTTACAAATGATATTGGGGACCATTTTATTCATTTGGGTATGTGATAGCGGTGCATATTTGGTTGGTAGAAAACTTGGAAAACACAAATTATTTGAGAGAGTGTCTCCGAAAAAAACATGGGAAGGCTTCATTGGCAGCTTAGTATTTACCATGGCCATTGCATATCCTGTTGCTCTTATTCTACCAGACCTATCATTCATTACTTGGTTGCTCATTGCTACACATGTTGTCATATTTGGTACCATTGGAGATTTAATTCAATCAAAGGTAAAAAGAGAATTTGGCGTGAAAGATTCTGGAAATTTACTTCCTGGACATGGCGGTTGGTGGGATCGTTTTGATAGTTTTCTTTTTGTTTTGCCTTTTGTATTGCTTATTGTGACCTTTTTCTAAATCAGCGAACAGTTTTCAGCGGTCAGCTGTCAGTTTTCAGCGGAAGTCGGAAAGTTAAGGGGCAGACTTGTTTTAATTAACTTGCCGTCTTTTTGCCTCGAGCTACGAGCCACGAGTCTGAGGTTAGGACACATCTAAATATATATTATGAATAATTTATATATTTGTAATAAAAAATGATGGAAGGAAAAAACTGCACTAGTCTGTACGGTGATGCAAGACTAGAAAAAAGGGGCTGCTCTTGAAATTGCGTTTACT
>JAKQLF010000033.1 GCA_029567325.1 Bacteroidota bacterium
TCCCAATTTGACTCGCCAATATGACATGCACACACGGTGATAACGAACTTTCATGCACGGTCATCGCTTCATAAAACTCAAAATTTTTCTGAATGTCTTCCTTGGTGAAGTGATCTTCAAAAAAATACAAACCTTGGAGCACATCAGCTTGTTTGATGTAGCAAGACCTCAAAATTCTATCCCATGACCAATGCTGGTTGATCGGTCTTTGATTTTTTGGAATGCTATCCACACTTACCAGTTCTTTGTCTAGAAAGCCATCTTGCTGTAAATAGATCTGCCTTTGTTGATCATATGGCAGATACATTTTGTCAATGATATTTTGCCAAATGATGACCTCTTCTTCTCTAAAAGAGGTTTTGGTTTTTAATTGTTGCCAAGCTGACTTATTTTGCTTTTTCACCAATTCGATCACTTTGGTGGCATATTCCAAACACCATCTGGCGACATAATTGGTGTACCAGTTGTTGTTGACATTGTTTTCATATTCGTTGGGTCCGGTGACGCCCAAGATGACATATTTTTCCTTGTCAGACGACCAATTGACTCTTTCTTTCCAAAACCTTGCTATACCAATCAATACTTCCAAACCATATTCGGAAAGGTATGCTTCATCGCCTGTATACCGTACATAGTCATAAATAGCGTAAGCAATGGCCCCATTTCTATGTATCTCTTCGAAGGTGATTTCCCACTCATTGTGACATTCTTCACCGTTCATCGTAACCATAGGATACAATGCCGCTCCATTTTGAAAACCTAGTTTTTGTGCATTTTCAATGGCCTTGCCAAGTTGATTATGTCTATAGATCAAAAGATTTCTTGCCACTTGGCTTCCTGCAGTACTCAAATAAAAAGGGATACAATAAGCCTCAGTGTCCCAATAAGTGCTGCCGCCATATTTTTCGCCCGTAAAACCTTTTGGACCGATATTGAGTCGAGCGTCTTTGCCCGTGTAAGTCTGAAGTAATTGGAAAATATTAAACCTGATGCCTTGTTGTGCTTTGACATCACCACCTATTTCCACATCGCAAAATTGCCATAGTTTGTCCCAAGCTTGAATGTGGTTTTGTTTTAATGTTTCAAAAGAGGTGTTTGAAAGTTTATTTATTTTTGTAATGGACTGATTTTGAATCGATTCCTTTGTGTGATTTAAAGAAGAAATTACCACTGCTTTTTTAACAATCTCGATTTCTTCACCTGCTTCTAAAGTTACTTTGAAGTTTTGGGAAGCTCTAAAGACATTGGATTCAAACTGATGAGCGGCGATTGGTTGATTATTGTGGAGCAGGGTAGTAGAAGCTGCCACGCCGACATCATAGCCAGTTTTTTTGGTTTGCGTAGAAAGGAAAAGGTGATTTTGTGAAGCCTCATGTGCAACAGGCAGCCAAAACTGCTCGTCGTAATTGGAGTCTCTGTTTTTGACGTCTCCATCCAAATAAGACTCTAATTCGAGGTTGATGTCTTTATTTGAAGTCAGCTTGTAGGAAATTGCCCCGAGTTCACTGTCGTCCATGCTCACGAAACGTTGTGTGTCTACCGTGATGACCGTTTCATTTGGTAAGACCACTTTGAATTTCCTTGAAAGGATTCCCAATTTCATATCCAATGTACGTTGGAAACACAAAATTTGCTTGACTTTAGCCAGATCCAGCATTTCGCCATCGATGGTCAATTGGAGACCAATCCAGTTTGTAGCGTTGATGACTTTTGCAAAGTACTCAGGATATCCATTTTTCCACCAACCAACCCTGGTTTTATCAGGATAGTAAATGCCTCCTACATAGGAGCCTTGTAATGATTTTCCGCTATAAACTTCCTCAAAATTTGCACGCTGTC
Organism: Bacteroidota bacterium; assembly: GCA_029567325.1. Classification (GTDB taxonomy): domain Bacteria; phylum Bacteroidota; class Bacteroidia; order Chitinophagales; family Saprospiraceae; genus JADKBO01. The sequence continues at coordinate 1,840 of JAKQLF010000033.1, forward strand.
CCATTGCACCATTGCCAATGGAAAACAAACTTTCTGATATTTCATTCAATGAAGGATCAAAACCTTCTTCTATGATGGACCAAGGGTCTGCCTTGATGTACTGTTTCATTTATTCAAATTGAGTGATACTATGAGATGGTTGAATGTATGGGGAAATTATACAAATGCTGCAAAGTATTTACATTGACATTTTCAAGGTTTGGTACCACATGATCTGCTTGTCCCAGCGCAATTTCATCACCAACTCCCAAACTTAGGAATCCACCCTTGATGGCGGCTTCAATTCCTTTTTGAGCGTCTTCCAATACAATACATTCGCAAGGGAGTAATTGGATACCGGTGGCTGCAATCAAAAAAACTGCTGGATCGGGCTTAGATTTTGAAGTACTGTTCCCGTCAGCAATAAAATCAAACAATGGTAATATTCCAGTTGACTCCAAAACGGGTCTCGCATTTTTACTGGCACTTCCCAAAGCAATTTTATATCCCGCATCTTTGAGTTCAAGGAGTAGTTTTTTTGCTCCAGGAAGAAGTGCTGATTCGTCCAGATTGGAAATCATATCTATGTAATGGCTGTTCTTGCTTTCTGCAAGTTCGAGTTTTTCTACCTCAGAAAAATGAAGTCCACCAAGGTGAAGGAGATATTCCAAAGATTCTTTGCGACTCACCCCTTTCAATGCTTCATTCTGCAATTCATTAAAATCAAAACCCAATTGGTTTGCCAATTTTTTCCATGCCAAATAGTGAAAATGTGCAGTGTCTACAATGACGCCGTCCAAGTCAAAAATGCAGCCTTTAAATGTGTTTACTTCCATGATTGGGCAAATATAAAACAGTTAGTGTATTTATGACACATTAAAATTAAATAACCTTAAATTCAAATAAAATTCTATCCCATTATTGACTATATCTTGGACGAATTCCGACTGTGTCTTCAAAAATTCAAAGTTCAAGGTTTTCAAACACCAGTTTTTCGATTAAATCATTAGCTTTATCATTTAGGAACCAAACCATACCAAATGAGATCTATGTTATTTATGATGATGTTACTGCCTACTGTAACTGCATTTGCACAAAACAATGTTACTTTTCAAATCAAACATCAAAGCAAAAATCCACTCAATGGAAGATTACTTTTATTGCTTTCTACCAATGAGGATGCAGAGCCAAGAAAGCAAATAACCAGTGATTACAAATCTCAGATGGTTTTTGGCATGGATGTGAAGAGCTGGGCAAACTCAAATCACCAAACCATGCCAAATGCTGATGTGTTTGGCTATCCTGTCCAAGCATTGGCAGATGTAAAACCTGGTATTTATTATGCCCAAGCTTTTCTTAATATTTACGAAGAATTTGCACTGAGTTCTGGGCATAGAGTTTTACTTCCTCCAGACAAAGGAGAAGGTCAAAAATGGAACATCAAACCTGGAAATATCTACTCAAAAGTCCAAAAAATTGAAATAATTGCTAGTAAAAAGAGTAATATTCAGTTTGTGTTGGACCAAACCATTCCTCCTATCCCAGAACCTGAGGATACAGAATATGTAAAACATATTAAAATCAAAAGTGAGTTATTGAGTAAATTTTGGGGTAGAGATACTTACATCGGCGCACACGTTTTGCTTCCTCACAACTTTTCCAAAGAGGTCAACATGAAGTATCCACTCATGGTTTTTCATGGTCATTTTCCCAGTGATTTTGGGGGATGGGAAACAGAAGCTCCACCAGCGGACATGGATACTTCAGATTATTCTTCAAGATTTGGCATCTATGGTTATAAAAAATTGCAACATGAAGAAGCATATCAGTTTCATAAGCAGTGGACGAGTGATACATTTCCAAGATTTTTGGCCATTGAAATCGCACACCCAACGCCTTATTATGATGATAGTTATGCTGTGAACTCTGCAAATCAAGGTCCATATGGAGATGCGATTACCTATGAACTGATTCCTTTTATTGAAAAGCAATTCCGTGGAATTGGCCAAGGCTGGGCTAGGTTTTTATATGGTGGTTCTACCGGGGGTTGGGAAGCATTGGCGGTGCAAATGTTTTATCCAAATGAATACAATGGTTGTTTCGCAGCTTGCCCAGATCCCATAGATTTTAGAGCTTTTACGGTTATTGATATCTACAAGGATAAAAACGCATACATGGAAGAAGGTCCTGCCGCCACAATCGAACGGCCTGCTCTTAGAGATTATTTAGGACACATTTCAAGTACCATCAGACAATCCAATTATTACGAACTGGCACTAGGCACCAAAAATAGGTCTGGAGAACAATGGGATATTTGGGAAGCAACTTATTCACCGATGGGTCCGGATGGTTATCCTGAAAGACTTTGGGATAAAAAGACGGGAGTCATCAACAAAAAAGTGGCAGATTATTGGAAAGAAAATTATGATTTGGGTTATATTTTGAAAAGAGATTGGGCCAATCTTGGTCCGCAATTGGAAGGCAAAATTCACATTTATTGCGGCGACATGGATAATTATTATCTTAATAATGCTGTTTATTTGGTTGAGGATTTTCTAAAACAAACCAAAAATCCTTTTTATGGTGGTGAAGTAACCTATGGAGACCGTGCCGAACATTGCTGGAATGGTGATCCAACTTTGCCCAACTATATTTCCAGATTGAGGTACAATACGATGTATCTGCCCAAGATTTTGAAGAGAGTAGCTTCTTCAGCGCCAAAAGGAGCAGATTTGAGGTGGATGAATAACTCAGATCTATCCAAAAACTTGATAGATGAATAGAGAAGAAAGATAGGCAAGCGCAGAAAGGTAGGTCAATTGTACCATCGCCCATTTCCACGATCCAGTTTCTTTTTTGGTCACAGCCAAAGTGCTCATACATTGCATAGCAAAAACATAAAAAACCAAAAGTGACAATGCAGTAATGGGCGTATAAACCATCGCCCCTGTGTCAGGTCGCTTTTCGACCATCATTTTTTCTTTGATAGAAAGTTCGTCTTCTGTAGATCCTACACTGTATATGGTTGCCATTGTGCCGACAAATACCTCACGAGCAGCAAAGGAAGTAATCAATGCAATACCTATTTTCCAATCAAATCCCAAAGGCCTGATGACTGGTTCAATGCTTTTTCCCAAGATGCCAGCATAGGAGGCTTCCAATTTGTAAGAAGCTTCCAGATTATCTTTATCGTCATCTGAAAGACTAAGGTTGACGGCTTCCAATTGTGCCCGTTCTGATGCAGCTTCCATCGTTTTTGCAGGACCAAAACTGGCTAAAAACCAAAGTAAGATGCTGATCAGCATGATTATTTTACCAGCATTCCAGATAAAAGCCCACACCTTCTCTTTCACATTGTAGAAAACATTTTTCCATATCGGTGGCTTGTATTGAGGCAATTCAATCATGAGGTGTGACCTGCTATCAGACTTTATAAATAAGCTAAAAACATAAGCAGTAATCAAAGATGAAATGATACCCAAAAGGTATAAGCCCATAAAAACAAGTCCTTGAGCATTGAAAACGCCCCAAATAGAGGTTTGTGGAACCACAAAAGCTACCAACAAAGCATAAACTGGAAGTCTGGCTGAACAAGAAATCAATGGAGCTACCATGATGGTAATGATTCTTTCCTTCCAGTTTGAAATGGTACGGGTACTCATTATGGCAGGAACTGCACAAGCACCACTAGAAATGAGGGCTACCATTGATCTACCGTTGAGTCCAAATCTTTGCATGACATTGTCAAACATAAATACTGCTCGACTCATATATCCCGATTCTTCTAAAACCGAAATCAATAAAAATAAAATGGTAATCTGTGGAATGAAAACCAAAACACCGCTTAAACCAGCAAGGATACCGTCTACGATCAGGTCAGAAAAATAACCTTGCCCAAAAACATATCTAACCCAATTGCCCGCAGAAGCAAACCCCGTTTCTATCCATTCCATGGGATATTGCGCCCATGAAAAAACGGCCTGAAACATCAGCATCATAAGAGCAAAAAATATCAGGGGACCAGCAACGCGATTGGTCAGTACACCGTCAATTTTATCAGTTAAATCCGCAGTGTCATTTGCTTTCGTGTTCTTTAAAACCCTGACAGTCAATGGTTGTATGTCATTGAACCTACTCATGGTCTCTTGAATTTGAAAACGGATATCTTCAAAACCTTGATGCTTTACTTCGGCAGCGATGTTTATTCGTTGGGCTGCAGTAAGATGGGGCATCCATTTGAAATGGTGGCCAATGATGTTTGCCAGGTATAAATTATTGGTTTCAAGAATTCCAGCAACGAGTTGAGCAGTTTTATTTTCAATAATATTCAGTAAATAAAAAGGCTTTCTTTCTAAGGATGGACTAGAAGTCAGCGCTTTTTTTATTTCGGACTTTAAATCCTGAATATGATCACCAGTTTTGCTAGAAACTGCAACTACTGGCATATTGAATCTTTTTTCTAAGGCTTTATAATCAGGAATAACTTCTTCTTGTAAGGTATCTATCATATTGATAACCAATATCATATGATGTCCAAGATCATGCAATTGTGTAGCGAGTAAAAGGTGTCTTTCTAGGTGATTGATGTCTGCAACATAAACGATTAAGTCTGGATAATCAGGATTATTCTTATCTGTAAGGATTTCCAATACCACCTTTTCATCTTTGCTGTTTGGATACAAACTATAACATCCAGGTAAATCTATGATGTCCACCTTCGTGCCTTTGTCTAAAATGGCTACTCCAATCTTTTTTTCTACAGTGACACCCGGGAAGTTGGCCGTTTGTTGCCTGAGGCCAGTGAGTTGATTAAATATGCTTGACTTTCCTGCATTGGGATTTCCAACAAGTGCAACAGCCTTTCTATTGGTATCGGTCATTGCTCCAGTATGATGTGTTTGGCTTCTTCGTTTCTTACCGCAACTCCGCTTTCATTGATTTTTAAGTAAATGGCTCCACCAAATGGGGATTTTCTTACCATTTGCACCTTCGCCTTGGGTAAAACACCCATAGTCATCAACCTACAAGTAAGGTCAAGCTCATCTAGAGACTTTATGAAAGCCCATTCTCCTTTTTTGAGGTCAAGTACACTTTTTTCTGAGCTCATGCTTATTTAGACTAATTCTAAGACAAAGATAAAGGAATTCTTGATTTTCGCTTTATAATTTTAATCATCCTACATATTGAGCCAAGTCACACCCGTAAAATTCTTTATAAAGACACTTTACAAAATATTGATTTAAAGTCAGTTAATCAATTTAAGTATTGAAGGGTTGTGATCAACTTGAAATGATTTTTTTTGCTTATAAAATTGAAAACAAATCATTTAGTTCTTCATTACTAATCATTAAGGTTATTTTTGCGCATAATTTCTAAAAAGAGATAAGTTTTGACCAAATCATGAATAACAAAATATACCATCTTTCAAGTTGTAGTACTTGTGTTAAAATTCTGGGATGTCTCAATGATAAAAGTGGCATTGAACTGATCAATATCAAAGAAAAAAATATTTCTGCAAAGGATTTGGACTATGCAGCGAAAATTGTTGGGTCTTATGAACAGCTATTTAGTCGTCGTGCCTTGAAATTTAGGAGTATGGGTTTGCATGAACAAGTGCTTGGTGAAAAAGATTATCGTAAGCTTATATTGGAGGAATATACTTTTTTGAAAAGGCCAGTTTCATTCATCAATGGAAAAGTATTTGCTGGCAACACCAAGGATTCGGTGGAAGCATTAAAACAAGCGGTAAATGGATAAGAACGAAATTGCATCTTGGTTCCAAGGTCTTCAAGATGAAATTTGTGCCGGCTTAGAAAGATTGGATGGCACAGCAAAATTTGAAGAAGATCAATGGGAGAGAACAGGTGGCGGAGGTGGTCGTACCCGCATTATCCAGGGTAAACACATTGAAAAAGGTGGGGTTAATTTTTCAGCAGTTCATGGCACGCTTAGCCCTACATTGGCAAAGGCCTTGCAAGTAAACGATACCGATTTCTTTGCCACTGGTGTCTCTATTGTGCTTCACCCTTTCAATCCTATGGTCCCCATTATCCATATGAATGTCCGTTATTTTGAAACAAGTGACAGTAACTGGTGGTTTGGTGGTGGCATCGATGTGACCCCACATTATGTTTTTGAATCAGATGCCCAATTTTTTCATCAACATTTGAAAGGCGTTTGCGATGTGCATCACCCAGATTATTATCCTGCACATAAGGCCTGGGCAGATGACTATTTTTTCATTAAACACAGGAATGAAACACGAGGAATAGGAGGAATCTTCTTTGATAAACTCCAAGGTTCGCCTGAACAAAAGCAACATTTATTTGCTTATGTTCAGGATGTAGGAAAGTCATTTCTTCCTGTATACGCTCAATTATTTACCAACCATATGGCAGATCAATTTACCGAAGCACAAAAAGAATGGCAACTCATTCGCAGGGGTAGGTATGTAGAGTTCAATTTGGTTTGGGATCGTGGAACAAAATTTGGATTAGATACAGACGGTCGCACAGAATCAATTTTAATGTCTTTGCCCAAAGATGCCAAGTGGTTGTACAATCACATTCCAGCGGAAGGTTCACAAGAAGCAAAAACACTGAGTTACCTTAAAAAAGGTATTGACTGGACAGCACTATAGCCAATTTATTACATTTACGCATTTAGCACATTTACCAATGGAGAGACAATCAACGAATACCGTTTTAATGATCAGGCCAGAAAATTTTGGCTACAATGCACAAACGGCGGCAGATAATGCCTTTCAAACTAAACCCAAAAAGGAAGATATTCAAAAAATAAAAGAAAGAGCAACCGTAGAGTTTGATAATGCAGTTGACGCCTTAAGGGCAATTGGCATTAGAGTAATTGTCATTAATGATACGGAAAAGCCAGAGAAACCCGATGCAGTTTTTCCAAATAATTGGTTTTCAACCCATTCTGAAGGTACAGTCTTAACTTATCCCATGTATTCTCCAGTGAGAAGATTGGAGGTCAGACAAGACATTATTGAGCTTTTGGGTGAGACTTTTGATATTACCAGAGATTATACAATGACCCATTATACTGATGATCAATTGTATTTGGAAGGTACAGGGAGTTTGGTTTTGGATCGCATCCATAAAGTTGCATACGCGTGTCTAAGTCCAAGGACGAGTGTAGAGTTACTGGACAAATGGGCTGTTATCATGGATTATAAAATGGTGCACTTTCATGCAGCTGACAAAAGTGGTGTACCCATATATCATACCAATGTCCTCATGTGTATTGCTACAGACTTTGTCGTCATATGTATGGATGCAATTGTAAGTGAGGACGATCGCAAAGTTTTAAAAAGATGGTTTGACCATACTGAAAAAGCGCTCATCGAAATTTCATTTGATCAAATGGAACATTTTGCTGGTAACATGTTGGAGGTTATGGATCCATCTGGTCAATTGCACTTAGTATGTTCACAAACGGCCTATTTAGCTTTACATGGTCCGCAAAGAGATAAGATAAGTTCATTTGTAAATATAGTACCGCTTGATTTGGATACCATAGAGAAAGTAGGTGGGGGAAGTGCAAGGTGTATGATAGCTGAAATCTTCCTCAAAAAAAGGAAGTCTTAAATGATTACCTGCTCACAAGTTCTTGATCATTTTGAAATGCGGAATATTAACTTCCAGAAATTCATCACCAATAATTTCATAGCCCAATCTTAAATAAAAGGGGACTGCAGTTTTTCTTGCATGGAGTTCTATGGTGTCATAACCTTTTGACTTGGTTATTGCTTCTGAAAATTCGACCAATTGTCGCCCAATATTTTTTCCTTGGCGGGTAGGATGAACTGCAACCTGTCGCATTTTTAAGATTTTCTGGTCAATAGGTTTCAGTACAAGACAGGCAATGATTTCTTCATGCTCTTTTATTACCAAATGAAACGAATCATATTCTGCGGCGAGATCCTCAGGAAGGAATTGCATACCCAGCGGTTTCCTCAAAACGAGGTCCCTCAAAATTATGCTTTCTTCATATTCAGAAGATCCAAAATCAATAGTGCTAAACATTAAATTTATATCCTTATTGTGTTTCATATTGTAAAACTAATTTGAATGAACGTAATCGCAAAAAGACTAAATAAAATAGCTAAATTTAGCATAATAATTTTTATAGTAAAATAAATTATATATAAAATGCTATTTTATTTTGTTATTGTTGATTAATAAGAAATATTTGTAAAGTTTAAATCTGCTTATACAGACATAACTTAGTTTTTATTTGAAAATAGCTATTTTATTTTGAAAAGACAAATAATTTCCTTAACATATTACATTATTTTGTACTGTTTAAAGCGCATAATAGCAATTAATTACATATTATGAAATAAATTTGGAATTTTTTAACTCAATTTAGTTTGTAGTGAATTATATGAGTGATACTTTTGTGACAAATCTCATTCCCAATGTACATAAACTTATACCCAATGTTGTTTAGAAAAGTTGTTGTTGTTTTATTGCTGTCTATTTTCTTTTACTCTTGTAGTAATGATAATGATCCCATAGTTGAAGATGAAAAAGCCTTAACCAAAGATTATGGACATGATGTTGTAAAAAGTTGGACAAATCAATATCTTGCCGTAGAAACTACACTTGGTGGATTTA